>NZ_SMKM01000020.1 GCF_004348665.1 Actinomadura sp. GC306
GGACCTGTACACCCGGCCCGCCCACCCCTACACCCGCGGGCTGCTGGCATCGGTGCCGCGCCTCGACCGGCGCGGCGGGCCGCTCGTCCCGATCAAGGGCGCGCCGCCGGACCCGGCCGCGCTGCCGCCCGGCTGCCCGTTCCGGCCGCGCTGCCCGCGCGCGGAGGCGGTCTGCGCGGCGGAGGCGCCGCCGCTCGCCGCCGTCGCGCCCGGCCACGCCGCCGCCTGCCACTTCGCCGCGGAGGTCCACGGTGCCGCACTCTGACGAGGCCCCGATCCTGCGGGCGGAGGGGCTCGCCAAGCACTACCCGGTGACCCGCGGCGTCGTGCTGAAACGCACCGTGGGCCTGGTCAAGGCCGTGGACGGCGTCGACCTGGAGCTGCGCCGGGGCGAGACCCTCGGCGTCGTCGGCGAGTCCGGCTGCGGGAAGTCGACGCTGGCCCGGCTGCTGCTCGCCGCCGAGCGCCCCACGGCCGGGACGGTCCGCTTCGCCGGGCGCGACGTGTTCGCGCTGCCGAAACCCGAGCTGCGGGCGCTGCGCCGCCGCATCCAGATCGTGCTGCAGGACCCCTACTCGTCCCTCAACCCCCGCATGACGGTCGGGGACATCGTGGGCGAGCCGTTCGCGATCCACCCGGACGCCGTGCCGAAGGGGGCGCGGCGGGCGCGGGTGCGGGAACTGCTGGAGCTCGTCGGCCTGGACCCCGGCCACGCCGACCGGTACCCGCACCAGTTCTCCGGCGGGCAGCGCCAGCGCGTCGGGATCGCCCGCGCCCTGGCGCTGCGCCCCGACGTCCTCGTGTGCGACGAGCCGGTGTCGGCGCTGGACGTCTCCGTCCAGGCCCAGGTCCTGAACCTGCTCGGCGACCTGCGGCGGGAGCTGGGCCTGGCGCAGGTGTTCATCGCGCACGACCTCGCCGCCGTCCGGCACATCTCGGACCGGGTCGCCGTCATGTACCTGGGCAAGGTCGTCGAGACCGGCGGCGCGCCGCAGATCTACGAGCACCCGACCCACCCGTACACGCAGGCGCTGCTGTCGGCCGTCCCCGTGCCCGACCCGGACGCGCCCGGCTGGACGGACCGGGCCGGGCTGGAGGGGGAGCCGCCGTCGCCGCTGGCCCCGCCGTCCGGCTGCGGGTTCCGCACCCGCTGCCGGAAGGCCCGCGACGTGTGCGCCGAGCGGGAGCCCGCGCTGGTGGAGCGGGACGGCTCCGCGCATCCCAGCGCCTGCCACTTCGCCGCCGGGGAAGCCCCCACCGGACGGACCTGACGTCCGGCGGGCGCGCCGGCCGGGGTTCCGTAGGGTGGGGGCATGGCGCGCAAGGGCAGGCGGGACCCCCGGCCGAACGTCCACCGGGTCGACGGCGGCGAGGCCGAACTCCTCCGCGACGCCGACCGCGACGGCGGCTGGATGCTGCTCGTCGGCGGCGTGCCGCAGTCCTACGTGAACCTGTCCGACCCCACCTACCTCGACTTCGAGTACATGCGGCTCATGGGCGACGTCGTCGACGCGCTCGGGCTCGACGGCGAGGCGTTCGACGCCGTCCACATCGGCGGCGCCGGCTGCACGCTGCCCCGCTACATCGCCGCGACCCGGCCGGGGTCGCGGCAGATCGTCCTGGAACCGGACGCGGAACTGGTGCGGCTCGTCCGCGAGCGGCTGCCGGTCAAGGGCATCCCGGGCCTGCGGATCCGGATCATCGACGGGCGCTCGGGCATCGCCGCGCTCGCCGACGACGCCGACGACCTCGTCGTGATGGACGCGTTCGCCGAAGCGTCCATGCCGCCCGAGCTCGCCACCCGCGAGTTCGTGCAGGACGCCGCGCGCGTCCTGCGGCCCGGCGGCGTGTACATGGCCAACGTCGCCGACGGGTTCCGGCTGCCGTTCGCCCGCAGGGTCGCCGCCACCGTGCGGTCGGTGTTCCCGCACACGCTGCTGATGGCCGACCCGGGCGTGCTGCGCGGCCGCCGGTTCGGCAACCTCATCGTGGCCGGGTCCCCGGCACCGCTGCCGGTGGCCGAGCTGACCCGCAAGGCGGCGGGCGGTATCGTCCGGGCCCGGCTGCTGGCGGACGGCGACCTCGCCGCCTTCTGCGCCGGCGCGGCGCCGCTGCGCGACGGCGAGGAGATCGTCGCGCCCGTCCCGCCGCCGCAGGTCTTCGGAAGTTCCTGACCCGGCGGCGGCATGGCGGAGTAGCGGCAGAGGCGCGGCGGAGTCGCGAAGGAGGAATTTCCGGATGACCGCGACGCTGGAACACGGGCGACGGAATTCCCCGGCGGTTTCCCCCGCCGTATCGGCCGCACGCGGGCCCGCGATGTCCCATAATCGAGCGATGGAGTCGTCCACCCGAATTCTGATTCTCGGCATGGATTCGTCGGGGAGAATACTCCAGTTCGACCGCAACGCCGCCGCAGTTCTCGCCCCGGACGGCGACGACCTGCGCGGTGCCGACCTGGACGAGTTGATCCCCGGTGCGCGGGACCCGCTGCTGGAGGCCATCAAGGCCGGCCGGGAGCGGACCGCGATGCTCGCCGTGGACAACCCCGAGGGCGGCATGCTCGACGCGGTCGTCACCGTCCACCCGATGAACGGCGGCGGGCCCGACGTCGTCGCCCTCGCCGTCGTCCGGGTCCCGGTGCCGCTCGCCGACCGGTTCGTCGACCCGGCCGTGATCCGCCGGGCGCTGCTGGACGACGCGCTCCCGCGGATCGGCTCCACCCTCGACCTGGAGATGCTGGCGCGCGGCCTGATGGACGTGCTCGTCCCGCACTTCTGCAACTCCGGCGCCCTGCTGCTGGTCGAGAGCCACATCGACGCCGACGAGCCGCCAGACGGGCCCGAGGGCCCGCAGATGCGCCGGATGGCGATCGGCTTCGACGACGACGACCCGGCCTGGGACGCGACGTTCCCCACCGGCGAGTCCCTCGTCTACCCGGAGGGCACCCCCTACGCGCTGTGCATGGCCTCGGGCGAGCCGGTACTGCGCTCCCTCGGCCGCGACGGCGCCGCCCGGCTCGCGGCGGCCTGGCGCCGGCCGCCGGTCGCCGACCTGCTCAAGGGCGCCTCGATGCTGCTGCTGCCGATCACGTCCGCGGCGGGCGTCCTCGGCTTCTTCGTCTGCACCCGCAACGCCGCGCACCGCCCGTTCGACGCCTACGACGTCGAGATCGGGATGGACTTCGCCAACCGGGCGTCCATCTTCATCGAGAGCGCGCGGCAGTACTCGCGGGAGCGCGCCACCGCCCTCACCCTGCAGCGCAGCCTGCTGCCGACCGGGCTGTCCGCGCCGTCCACGGTCGAGGTGCACCACCGCTACCTGCCGGGCAGCCGGCTGATCGAGGTGGGCGGCGACTGGTACGAGTCGATCGCGCTGCCCGGCGCGCGGGTCGCGCTGGTCGTCGGCGACGTCGCCGGGCACGGCGTGAAGGCCGCCGTCACGATGGGGCGGCTCCGCACCGCCATCCACACCCTCGCCGGGCTCGAACTGCCGCCCGCCGAGGCCCTGGAGCGGCTCGACTCGCTGATGCGGACGCTCGGCGAGCGCGAGCCGCACTTCGCCACCTGCGCCTACGTCGTCTACGACGCGGTCAGCGGCCGCTGCGAGGTCGCCAGCGCCGGGCACCTGCCGCCGCTGCTCGCCCCGCCCGGAGCCGACTCGGAGTACCTGCCGGTGCCGCCCGCGCCGCCGCTCGGCGTCGGCGGCGACGGCCCCATCGTCAGCCGCGAGTTCACCGTCGAGGACGGGACGCTCCTGTTCCTCTACACCGACGGG
The DNA here is from genome assembly GCF_004348665.1 of Actinomadura sp. GC306. Classification (GTDB taxonomy): domain Bacteria; phylum Actinomycetota; class Actinomycetes; order Streptosporangiales; family Streptosporangiaceae; genus Spirillospora. The sequence goes on from NZ_SMKM01000020.1 coordinate 3,775, forward strand.
CTCGTGGAGAACCGGGCCCGCGACATCGACGACGGCCTCGCCCGCCTGCAGGCCACGTTCGGGCCGGGCGCCGCCGCCCGGCCGCTGGAGGACCTGTGCCAGGCGGCGCTCGACGGCGTCTACGACGACCAGCACCGCGACGACATCGCGATGCTCGTGGCGCGGCTGGCGCGCATCCCCGCCGACCACCACGCGACCTGGGAGCTGCCCGCCGAGCCCGCCGCGGTCCGCCGGGCCCGCGGGCTCGTCCGCGACCGGCTCGCCCGCTGGGGCCTCGACGACATGGCCCACTCCACGATGCTGCTGGTGTCGGAGCTCGTCACCAACGCGATCCGGCACGCGGGCGGCCGGCTCACGCTGCGGCTCGTGCGCGAGGGCGGCCTGGTCTGCGAGGTCTTCGACTCGGCCGACGGCCGGCCCCGCATCCGCCACCACGACGACGAGGACGAGATGACCGAGTCCGGCCGGGGCCTGCACGTCGTGGGCCGGCTGGCGCAGCGCTGGGGCGTGCGCCGCACCGCCGGCGGCAAGGTCGTCTGGTGCGAGCAGGAACTGCCCTGACGGAGCCGCCCTGACAGAGCCGCCCTGGCCTGCCCCCCTGGGGCGCGCTAGCGCAGCACCGAGACGTGCACGTGGTCGTAGTGGTTCTGCGTGAGGCTCCCGCGGTCGGCCATCGGGCGCCAGCCGCCGCCCCGCACGTTCCAGATGTGCTGCCGCCAGATGACGTAGGAGACCCCGAGCCGCCGCGCGTGCTGGACGATGTACGCGGCGACCTGGTCGCCGTGCCGCATCGCCCCGTCGCTCGGCATGCGGCCGCCGGTGCTCTCCATGAAGTCGCAGGCGCGGCCGTGCCCGTGGTCCTGCGCGTCGGCGTTGCTGCGGTAGCAGCCGATCACCGGGAAGGGCCCGAACAGGCGGGCGATCTCCAGCACGAGCGCCCGCATGGTGGGCGTCATCCGGTTGCCGGTGATCGGGGTCGAGGCGCCCGTGACGCCGTCGGGCCGCCCGGTCAGCCGCACGCGGCCCCCGCGCCCGTCCTGCCGCTCCTGCTCGGCCGGCCGCCGCGCGGGCTTGGCCGGGGCGAGCGCCGCGACCTTCGTGCCGCGCGGGAGGATCTTCTTCAGCCGCGCGGCCAGCTTCGCGGTGTCGGTCTTCGGGGCGCTGATGATCAGCGCGTTGCCCGCGGGCAGGCCGAGCTCCCTGGCCCGCTCGCGGGACACGACCGCGTCGACGTCCCCGATGCCCATCGAGGCGTAGGCGCCGACGCGCACCCGGCCGGCGCGCTCGCTGCTGCCGGCCGGGACGACCGCGCCCAGCGGCAGCGCCCCGTCCTGGCCGTGCTCGAACGACACGGCGAGGCCGCCGGCCGCGATCGTTCGCCACAGCTGGTCGGACTCGGCCGTCGCCTCCGGTGCGAACGCCCGGAACTTCGACGGGTCGACGCCGAGCACCCCCATCCGGCGCCCGCCGACCCTGGCGCGCGCGGCGTCCACGACGGTGACCCCGGCGACCCCCTTGAGGCCCCGGGCGCGCTCGACGGCCTGGGGCGGCAGCGACGACGTCCCGGCGACCAGCAGGTGCGGGGTGTGGCGGCGGGTCAGCGGCGCGACCGACGGCGCCAGCGGCGCCTCGCCCTGGTCGACCGACACGAGGTCGTCGGTGCCGGAGTCCTCGCCGAGGTGCCCCGAGACGAGAACGGTGACGTCGGCCGCCAGCGTGAGCCCTACGGCTATCGCGATGACGGCGGGCAGCGCGCGTCCGCGCCTTCTCAGTACCACGGGCTCAATCCCACCAGAAGGACCAGTTGGTCTTGCCGCGGATCTCCTCGGCGTAGCCGGTGAGGGTCCCCGGCCCCTGGAACAGGATGTCAGGGCAGAACGCCCAGTGCTCGGCCGCGACGTGGACGGCGTGCCGGGTGGTGACCGGGGGAGCGGCGACGCTCAGCTCCAGCGTGTTGAAGCCGAGCCCGACGACCCGCGCGCCGAAGCGGTCCTCCCAGCTGCGCAGGACGGCGGCGAGCGGCGCCGTCCACTCGTTGTGGTTGAGGGCGCCCTGCCAGCCGGCGACGGCCGGCGCGTCCGCGCCGCGCTCCACCGCGACCAGGCCGAGCGGCATGCCGCGGGCGGCGAGCACGCGGGCGTACCGGTCGGCCATGGCATCGGGGTCGTCGAGCGGGACGCCGGGCGGGGCGAGCCCCGGGCAGTGGCGGCCGAAGGGGGCGAGGTCGGCGTGGTCGTCCTCGGCGGCCTGCTCGGCCCAGTCGGCCCACACCTCGGACATGAACGCGTGCGGGTGGTAGTTGCCGATCTCGGCCGCCGGCTCGGGCGCGATCTGCCCGGACGCCCAGGGCTGGTCGGTCTCGTCCATCAGCAGCGGCCACAGCCCCGACCGGGGGTGCTCGGCGCGGAGCCTGCACCACAGCTCGCCGTGGACGGGCTCGTCGCTCAGCCAGAACGCGGGACGCATGAGCAGCAGCCGCTGCGGGTAGCCCGGGTCGGGCCAGACGAGGTCACCCTCGGGCAGCGGCACCGACAGCGTCCGCCCGGCGGCACCGTCGGCGCCGTCGTCGAACAGCCGCGGCAGCTCGCCCGGCAGGTGCCGGACCTCCACATCATCCATTTCACGCCGTTCCGGTACAGAGCATGCCAACAGGATCTTGGCACTGGTGATGGTAACGGCGGAGGGGCCGCCGAGGGGACGAGCCGTACGGTTCGGTCGTTCCCGGGCGGGCGTCCATGGCGAAACGGCCCCGGCGGGCGATGCGGGTGCGGGACGATGGCGGGGTCCTCGCCGGCCGTCCGGAAACGTGAGGGGCCCGAACCCGTGAACGCGACTCCCCGGCTGCGGCGTACCGCGCGGGCCCTTCTGCTGGACGGCGACGAGCTCGTGCTGCTCCGGCGCACGAGGCCCGGCCGTCCCGTCTACTGGATCACCCCCGGCGGCGGGGTCGAGCCGGAGGACGCCTCCCCGGAGGCGGCGCTGCGGCGGGAGCTGGACGAGGAGCTGGGCGCCACCGCGGGACCCGTCCGGCAGGTTTTCGCCTGCGGTGAGCAGAGCCCCGGCGTGTACCGCCTCAGCACCTTCTACGTGTGCCGCCTGCTGTCGATGGACCTGTCCCGCAGGCACGGCCCGGAGTTCGACGACCCGGACAGCGGGCGCCACGACGTCGAGCGCGTGGCCTGCACCGCGGCCGCGCTGGCGTCCATCGACCTCTTCCCCTGGACGCTGGCCGCCTACCTCGGCGACCACGCCGCCGACCTCCCCGGATTGCTCCCCTGATCGCGAGGGCTTGTCAGATTCGTCGGTATATGCGAATTTTGCGGAGCCGCTGTGATCAAGGAGCCGCAATGTCGCGCCATCTCCCGCGTTCGGCCGGAACCGCCGCCTTCGGGGCCGTCCTCGGCGCCGTCCTTTTGACGCCCGTTCCCGCCTCCGCCGCCACCGAATTGCGTTCCGAACGCGGCATGTCGGCCACCATTCGCTACACCGAGTACGGCATTCCGCACATCACCGCGAAGGATTACGCCGGCCTCGGCTACGGCACCGGATACGCCGCGGCGAAGGACAACGTCTGCCTGATCGCGCAGGGTGTCGTCACCCTCAGCGGGGAACGCTCCAAGTACTTCGGGCCCGAGGCCGCCCCGGACGGCTCGCTGTCCTCGGCGTCGACGAACCTGGCCAGCGACGTGTTCTTCACGTCCGTCAACGACAGCGGCATCGTCGAGAAACTGATCGCCGCGCCCGCGCCCTACGGCCCCGCGGCCGAGGTGCGCGAGATGAGCCGCGGATGGGCGGCCGGGTACAACCGGTTCCTGCGCGAAGGAGAGATCACCGACCCGGCGTGCAAGGACGCCGCCTGGGTGCGCCCCGTCACCGAACTGGACGTCCACCGCCGCGGCTATGCGCTCGCCATGCTCGGCGCCTCGGGCAGGAGCACCGACCAGATCGTGGCCGCCGCCCCACCGGGCGATGAAACGGTGAGACGCAGCACGCAGTCGCCGCAGGAGGCCGCCGAGGCCGCCCGGAACCTGATTGCGGACAACGCCATGGGCAGCAACGCGATCGCCGTGGGGAGCGAGGCCACCGCGAACGGCCGCGGGATCCTCCTCGGCAACCCGCACTACCCCTGGCACAACGGTCGCCGTTTCTGGCAGGTGCACCAGACGATCCCCGGCAAGCTCGACGTCAGCGGCGCCGGACTCCTCGGCTCGCCCGCGATCAACATCGGCCACACCGCCACCTTCGCGTGGAGCCACACCGTCGCCACCGGCGTGCCGTTCAGCCTGACGGAACTGCGCCTGGTGCCCGGCGACCCGACGTCCTACTTCGTGGACGGCAAGAAGGAGAAGATGACCGAGCGGCGGGTCACCGTCCAGGTCAAGCAGGAGGACGGCTCCCTCAAGCCGGTGACGAAGACGCAGTGGCGCAGCCGCTACGGCCCCATCGTCACGAGCGTCCCGCCCGTCGACCTGCCGTGGACGACGTGGAACGCCTACGCGCTCACCGACCCGAACGCCACCAACGTCCGCCTCGCCAACACCTCGCTCGCCCTGAGCAGGGCCCGCACCACCGACGACGCAGTCCGCGCGCTGAAGCAGACCCAGGGCCTGCCGTGGGTCAACACGATCGCCGCCGACTCGCGCGGCAGCGCCCTGTTCGCGCAGATCCAGGTCCTCCCGAACGTCACCGACGAGTTCGCGGACCGCTGCAACAGCCTTCTCGGCCACCTGACGTTCCGCCAGGCCGGCCTCGCGATCCTGGACGGCACCCGCTCGTCCTGCGCGCCGGGCAAGGCCCCCGGCACCGTGCAGCCGGGCATCCTCGACCCCGGCCGCTACCCGGTGCTGCACCGCACCGACTACGTCACCAACTCCAACGACAGCCACTGGCTGTCGAACCCCGCGAAGCCGCTGTCCGGGTACGACCGCATCATCGGCGACGAGAACGCGGCACGCACCCTCCGCACCCGAAGCGGCCTGGTCGCCGTCCGGGACCACCTGGACGAGGGCCGGTTCACCCGCACGGACATGCAGGACCTGGTCTTCGCCAACCGCAACCACGCGGGCGAACTCGCCGCCGAGGGAACCGTGAAAATGTGCCGCGAGATGCGGCTCGGCGAACCCTGCGAGATCCTCGCCGAGTGGGACAGGACCGCCGACACCGGCAGCCGCGGCGCCCTCCTGTTCGACCGCTACTGGCGCAAGGCCACCGCCGCCTGGGACCTGTGGAAGACGCCGTTCGACGTGTCCGACCCGGTCAACACGCCCCGCGACTTCAACACCGCCTCCTGGGCTGCCCGCAAGGCCCTGATCGACGCGGTCGACGAACTGCGGAAGTCGAACATCCCCCTGGACGCGCCCCTCGGCGACCACCAGTACGTCACCCGTGACGGCGAGAAGATTCCGATCGGCGGCGGCACGGAGAACCAGGGCGTCCTCAACAAGATCGAGGCCACGTGGACGCCCGGTGAGGGCTACACCGAGGTCAGGACGGGCTCCAGCTACGTCCAGGTGGTCTCCTTCGACGGCGACCGGTGCCCCGACACCCGGACCCTCATGACGTACTCGCAGTCCGCCGACCCGACGTCCCCCCACTACGCCGACCAGACCCGCCTCTTCTCGAAGAAGGGCTGGGTCACCGGACGCTTCTGCCAGGACGAGATCACCAGAGCCCCCGGCCTGAAGGTCGTCCAGCTCAACGGAGGCTGACGCCCTCCCGGGTGGGCCCGCAGGCCCACCGGGCGTCGCTTCCGTGCATCAGGGCTCGGTGCGGGCCACGCCGTCCAGGATGTAGCCGAGCCCTTGAAGGAAGGCGGCGTCCCACTCGCCGCCGCTGAGATGACCGTGCGCGGCGAGATGCGGGTACCGGTCGCGGTGGCCGGCGAGATGCTCCTCGGCGGCCTTCTCCGCCTCGGGCCCGTCGCCGCGCCGGGCTCCGACCTCCATGAGCGCCGAGCCGATGACGTAGTTCGCGACCGCGTACGCGGCGCCCGCGAGCCGCGTGCCGGTCAGCCCGGTCCCGGACAGGGCGGCGTACAGGAAGTCGGTCCGGGCCATGACCTCCGGGCCGAGGAGCGGGCGGCCTCCGAGGACCGACGCCGACCAGGGGTGGCGCAGCATCGCCGCCCGCCAGCCCGACATGAGCGCGGTCACGTCGGCGCGCCAGTTCGTCCCGGCCTCGGGTACGGGCACATCTCCGAAGACGGCGTCGAGCGCCAGCTCCAGGACGTCGTCCTTCGTCTTGACGTGCCAGTACAGCGTCGTGGCCCCGGTGTCGAGACGCTCGGCTAGCCGGCGCATCGTCAGCCGGGCGGCGCCCTCCTCGTCCAGCAGTGCCACGGCCTCGGCGACGATCCGCTCCTGCGTCAGGGGCGGCGCCTCCTGCCGGGGCCGGTTCCGCCGCAGCCACACGCTCTCGATCATGCCGCCACTCTAGTACATTGAACGATAACTAGACCGCTGATCCAGTGACTCGAACAATGTACGAGTGAGGGTATGGGCCATATCGAAGTGAGCCGGCTGACCTACGCGCTTCCCGACGGCCGGCTGCTCCTGGACGACGTCTCCTTCCGCGTCGGGGACGGGGTGGTCGCCGCGCTCGTCGGGCCCAACGGGGCCGGCAAGACGACGCTGCTGCGCCTGATCGCGGGGGACATCGAGCCGTCAGGGGGCGTGGTGACGGGCTCCGGCGGCCTCGGCGTCATGCGCCAGTTCATCGGCGGCGTCCGCGACGGGCGGACCGTCTACGACCTGCTGCTCTCGGTGGCGCCGGACGGGGTCCGGATCGCGGCGGAGCGGCTGGCGCGCGCCGAGCGGGAGCTGGACGACGACGAACCCAGCCAGCTCGCCTACGCCGAGGCCATCACCGGCTACACCGACGCGGGCGGCTACGACATGGAGGTCGTCTGGGACGCCTGCACCACGATGGCGTTCGGCCTGCCCTTCGACGAGGCGCGAACCCGCGGAGTGAACACGCTGTCGGGCGGCGAGCAGAAGCGCCTCGTCCTGGAGGCCCTCCTGCGCGGCCCGGACGATGTCCTGCTGCTGGACGAACCCGACAACTACCTCGACATCCCCGGCAAGGAGTGGCTGGCCGAGAAGCTGCGCGCGACGAGCAAGACCGTCCTGCTGGTGTCCCACGACCGGCAACTGCTCGCCGACGCGGCCGAGCGCATCGTCACGGTGGAGTCGCGTGACGTCTGGGTGCACGGCGGCGGGTTCGCGGGCTACGCGCAGGCCCGCCGCGACCGTACCGAACGCCTCCACGAGCTGCGCCGCCGCTGGGACGAGGAGCATGCACGCCTCAAGCAGCTCGTCCACGTACTCCGCCAGCGCGCGGCGAACAACGACGCGGTCGCCTCTTCCTGCCAGGCCGCCCGCACCCGCCTGCAGCGCTTCGAGGAGGCCGGGCCGCCCCAGAGCGCCCCCAAGGAGCAGAATGTGCGGATGCGCCTGCGCGGCGGCCGAACGGGCAAGCGGGCGCTCATCTGCGAGTCCCTCGAACTGACCGGCACGACCCGGCCGTTCGACACCGAGATCTGGTACGGCGAGCGCGTCGCGGTCCTGGGCTCCAACGGCTCCGGCAAGTCGATGTTCCTGCGCCTGCTCGCCGGCGCGGCGATTCCGCACACCGGGACCTACCGCCTCGGCGCCCGGGTCGTCCCCGGCCATTTCGTCCAGACCCACGCCCGCCCGGACCTGCACGCCCGTGCGCCCGTGGAGACCGTCATGTCGGAATACGCGCTCACCCGCAACGACGCCATGGCCGCCCTGGCCCGGTATGAACTGGCCCCCGCCGGTGCCCGCCCGTTCGAAACCCTCTCCGGCGGCCAGCAGGCCCGGCTGCAGATCCTCCTCCTGGAGCTGTCGGGCGCGACGCTGCTCCTTCTGGACGAGCCCACCGACAACCTCGACCTGGCCAGTGCCGAGGCCCTGCAGGAGGGGCTGGCCTCGTACTCGGGAACGGTTCTGGCCGTCACCCACGACCGCTGGTTCGCCGACGACTTCGACCGCTATCTGATCTTCGGGCCGGACGGCACTGTCGATGAGTGCGATACCCCGCGGTGGCGTGGGCCGGTGGGGGATCGGGGGTAGATCCTGGACGCTGCCCGGGAGTGGAGGTGGACGCTGGTGGACGGTGACTGGCTTGGGAGCGGGTTGAGCGACGAGGAGCTGGACGTCGCGTACAACGTGCGGCGGAAGGCGGGGGAGGAGCTGTTCGCCCGGCACATGGCGCGTTACAAGGACGAGTCGGCGCGTGCCGTGGACGGCCTGCCGGGGCATCCCGGCATCGTCTACGACGAGGTGAGCGGGGAGCGGCTGGACGTCTGGGGGACCGGCGAAGGGCTGCGGCCCGTGTTCATCTTCCTGCACGGCGGCTACTGGATGGCGCTGTCGCGGGGCGTGTCGTCGTTCATGGCGCGGGGGCTCTACGAGCAGGGCGCCGCCACCGTGGTGCCCGACTACACGCTCGCGCCCAACGCTTCGCTTGAGGAGATCGTCCGGCAGGTGCGGGCGTGCATCGCCTGGGTGTACCGGCACGGGCCTGAGCACGGGCTCGATCCCGAGCGGATCGTGGTCGGGGGCAGTTCGGCGGGCGGGCATCTGACCGGGATGACGATGGTCGGCGGGTGGCAGGAGGCGCTGGGGCTGCCCAGCGACGTGGTCAAGGCCGCGATGCCGGTCAGCGGGCTGTTCGACATCCGGCCCATCACGCGCGTGTACGTGAACGAGGCCGTGCGGCTTGATCTCGCGCGGGCGGCGGCGCTGAGCCCGGCGCTGCTGCCGGTGGCGCATCGGTGCCCGGCGGTGTTCGTGGTCGCGGAGCACGACGGGGACGGGTTTCTGGAGCAGTCCCGGTCGTTCCAGCCGGTGTGGGGCAACGGGGAGCTGCTCGTCGCGCCCGGACGCGACCACTTCGACGTCGTCCACGATCTCGCGGATCCGGAGTCGCCGGTCGGCGCGGCGCTGCTCGGCCTGCTCAGGCGGTGAGCGCGGCGGCCTCCTCGCGCAGGTGGTCGAGCATGATCCGGGCGGACGGCGTCGGGGCGCGGTGCGCGGGCAGGGTGACGCCCACCTGGCGGCGGACGGTCTCCAGCGGGACGGGCAGGGGCGCGATGTCGGCGTCGGTGCGCGCGACGAGTTCGGGGAGCGCGGCGATCATGTCGGTGTCGCGGACGAGGGTCCGGACGGTCAGCACCGACGTGCACTCGACGAGGTCGCCCGGCAGGGCGAGACCCTCCGCGCGGAACACCTGCTCCAGCTCCGCGCGCAGCGCGGTCTGCTCCAGCGGCAGGACCCACGGGTAGCCGAGCAGGTCGGCCAGGCCGAGGTCCGGCAGCGAGCGCGCGGGGTGGCCGCGCCGGCCGACCAGGCGGACCGGCTCCCCGTAGAGGGTGATCTGCCGGAGGCCGTGCAGGTCGTCGATGGGGTTGAGGCGGCCGAGGATCAGGTCGATCTCGCCGTCCAGGAGGCGGGGGACCTGGGCGTCGAACGTGGCCTCCTGGACGATCACCGTGATGCCCGGCCTGTCCTTCTTCAGCGCGGCGATCGCGCGGGGGAGCAGGACGTTGGAGCCGGCGAGCAGGGTGCCGATCGTGACGGTGCCGACCTCGCCGTCCGCGAGGCCGGTGATGCGCTCGCCGGCGCGGCGCAGTTCGGCGAGGGCGGCGCGGGCGTGCTCGATGAACGCGTCCCCGAACAGGGTGGGCGTCACGCCCCGCGGGCCGCGGGTGAACAGCTCGACGCCGAGGATCCCCTCGACCTCGCGGAGGCTGCGCGTCACGGCGGGCTGCGCGAGATGCAGGTGCTCGGCGGCGCGCAGGACGCTGCCCTGGTCGGCGATCGCGACGACGAGGACCAGGTGCCGGAGCTTCAGCCGTCCGTTGAGCAGGTCGAGCGGGCGCATGCGCCCTTGCTATCACAGGATCGTGATAGCTCCATGGTCGATTGGTATTTGTCAGGCATAGCTCGCCGGGCGGAGGATCGCGGTATGAAGGCCGAACACTACGTCGGCGGGACGTTCCGCACGGACGGGACGTCCTTCCCGCTCATCGCGCCCGCGGATGGCTCCGAGCTGGGCACCGTCCCGGAGGCCACGCGGGAGGTCGTGGACGACGCGGTGACCGCCGCGAAGTCCGCCTTGAAGGGGCCGTGGGGCGCGCTCGGCGTCCAGGAGCGGGCCGCTGCGCTGCGGACGGTCGCCGACGGGATCCAGGCCCGATTCGAGGAGTTCGTCGAGGCGGAGGTCGCCGACACCGGCAGGTCCCGGGAGTTCGCGACCACCGTGGACGTCCCGCGGGCCATCGGCAACTTCCGCGCCTATGCCGACCTGCTGTACGGGCGCCCGGAACGCGCCTACATGACGCAGGTGCCCGGATGGAGCTCCGGGACGGGGGAGGCGCTCAACTACACGGTGCGCAGGCCGCTGGGCGTGGTCGCGGTCATCTCGCCGTGGAACCTGCCGCTGCTGCTGTCGACATGGAAGATCGCCCCTGCGCTGGCGTGCGGCAACACCGTCGTGCTCAAGCCGTCCGAGGAGACGCCGTCCACCGCGACGCTGCTCGCCCGCGTGGTCCACGACGCCGGGCTGCCGGACGGCGTGTTCAACGTCGTCCACGGGCACGGCGCGGGCGCGGCGGGCGAGTTCCTCACCGGCCACCCGGGCGTGGACGCGATCGCGTTCACCGGCGAGTCCGCGACCGGCGCCGCGATCATGCGCAACGCCGCCGACCACGTCACGCCGCTGTCGTTCGAACTGGGCGGCAAGAACCCGGCGCTCGTGTTCGCCGACGCCGACCTCGACGCGGCCGTGGACGGCACGGTCCGCTCGACGTTCACCCACTCCGGGCAGATCTGCCTGTGCACCGAGCGCGTCTACGTCGAGCGTCCCGTCTTCGAGGAGTTCACCGCACGGTTGGCCGAACGCGCGAACGCCCTCGGCGGCTACGGCCCGATGATCTCCGCCGGGCACCGCGACAAGGTCCTCTCGTACTACCGCCTCGCCCGAGAGGAGGGCGCCGAGGTCGTCGCGGGCGGCGGTGCCCCGGAGTTCGGCGACGCGAGGGACAACGGCTTCTACGTCCAGCCGACCGTCATCACGGGCCTCCCGGAGACGGCCCGCACGGTCAAGGAGGAGATCTTCGGGCCGGTCTGCCACGTCGCGCCGTTCGACACCGAGGACGAGGCCCTCTCCCTCGCCAACGACAGCGCCTACGGGCTCGCCTCGACGCTGTGGACGCGCGACCTGTCCAGGGCGCACCGCGTGGCGCCCCGCATCGAAACGGGAATCGTCTGGGTGAACTGCTGGAACCTGCGCGACCTTCGCACTCCGTTCGGCGGTGTGAAAGCGTCCGGGATCGGGCGGGAAGGGGGAGAGTACTCCTTGGACTTCTTCTCCGAGCCCGTCAACGTGTGCGTCCAGATCTGAGAGCGAGCCCAGTGACAACGAACATCGAAGCCGCCGCCGAGCGGCTCCTCGGCGCCTACGCCGCCGGCACGCCGTGCGAACCCGTCCGCGACCTGATCGGCACGGCCGACGAGGCCTACGCCGTCCAGGAGCGGCTGACCGAGCGCTGGCTCACCGAGGGCCGCCGCCTCGCCGGGCGCAAGATCGGCCTGACGTCGCGGGCCGTGCAGGCGCAGATCGGGGTCGACAGCCCCGACTTCGGGATGCTGTTCGCCGACATGGCCGTCCCGGACGGGGACGAGATCCCCGCGGGCGCGGTGCTGCAGCCGCGCGCCGAGGCGGAGGTCGCGCTCGTCCTGGAGCACGACCTCACCCACGAGCGGCACACCGCCGCCGACATCATCCGCGCGACCGCGTTCGCGCTGCCCGCCATCGAGGTCGTCGGCAGCCGGGTCCGCGACTGGGACATCACGCTCGCCGACACCGTCGCCGACAACGCCTCGTCCGGCATGTACGCGCTCGGCAACCGGCCCGTCCCGCTCGCGGACGTCGACCTGCGCCTCTGCGGGATGGTGATGGAGCGGCGCGGCGAGCAGGTCTCCACCGGCAACGGCGCCGCCTGCCTGGGGCACCCGCTGAACGCCGCGCTGTGGCTCGCCGACACCCTCGTCCGCGTCGGGCGGCCGCTGCGCGCGGGCGACACCGTGCTGACCGGCGCGCTCGGCCCGGTCGTCCCCGCCGCGCCCGGTGACGTGTTCGAGGCCCGCATCGACGGACTGGGCGACGTGCGCGTCGCGTTCGGCCGCGCCGAATCGAATGGGGAGGAGTCCTGATGGCGGACGTGCACGCTCTCGCGGCGAGGCTGGACGACGCGGCCCGGGACGTCCGCGCGATCCCGCGGCTCACCGAGGAGGCGCCGCTCGACGAGGCCGCCGCCTATGCCGTGCAGCGCGCGGGGATCGAGCTGCGCCGCCGCAGGGGCGAGCGGCTCGCCGGGGTGAAGATGGGCTTCACCAGCCGGGCCAAGATGGTGCAGATGGGCGTGGACGACGTCATCTGGGGCCTGCTCACCGACCGGATGCTCGCCGAGTCGTCGGTGGACGTCTCCGGCCTCATCCACCCCCGGATCGAGCCGGAGATCGCCTACCTGATCGGGCGGGAGGTCCGTTCCCCCGCCGAGGCCGAGTCGGCCGTGGCCGGCGTCGCGGTCGGGTTCGAGGTGCTCGACTCCCGGTACGCCGACTTCAAGTTCACGCTCCCCGACGTCATCGCCGACAACGCGTCCGCCGCGCGGTTCGGGTTCGGCGCCTGGCACCCGCCCCGCGACGTGTCGAACATCGGCCTGCTCGTGGAGATCGACGGGCGGACCGTGCAGACCGGCTCGTCCGCCGCGATCCTCGGCGACCCGGCGCGGTCGCTGCGGGCGGCGGCGCGGGTCGCGCTCGGCGCCGGGATGACGCTCGAACCGGGCTGGATCGTCCTCGCGGGCGCCGCGACGGCCGCGGTGCCGCTGCCGAAGGACGCGCACGTCCGCGTCACCGGAGCTGGGCTGGGCGCCGTGGAGGTCACGACGTGATGGGCGACGCGATCCTCGTCGAGGGCAAGGCCGCGCCGCGCGGCCGGTTCCCGCACGTCCGGCGCGCCGGCGACCTGGTGTTCGTGTCCGGGACGAGCTCCCGCCGCCCCGACGGGACGTTCGCAGGGGCGCGCGCCGACGCGATGGGCGTCACCGACCTCGACATCCGCGCGCAGACCCACGCCGTCATCGGCAACGTCCGCGACCTGCTGGAGGCCGCGGGAGGAGGGCTGTCCGACATCGTCAACGTCACCGCGTACCTGGTGAGCATGAACGACTTCGGCGGCTACAACGAGGTGTACGGGGAGTACTTCGACGAGACCGGCCCGGCCCGCACGACCGTCGCCGTCCACCAGCTCCCGCACCCGCACCTGCTCATCGAGATCGCGTGCGTGGCCCACATCCCCCGGGACCGCGCAGCCGGTAAGGAGGCCGGAGCATGACCCTGCCCCAGCTGTCGTTCGGAACGCCGATCAACCTCGAGTCCTGGATCGACGAGCACCGCGACCTGCTCAAGCCGCCGGTCGGCAACGTGCAGGTCTTCGACGACGCCGGGCTGATCGTCATGGTGGTCGGCGGTCCCAACCAGCGGACCGACTTCCACGACGACCCCACCGAGGAGTTCTTCTACCAGCTCAAGGGCAACATGGTCCTGCGCGTCATGGAGGAGGAGGGCCGCCCGCCGAACGACGTGCAGATCAACGAGGGCGACGTGTTCCTGCTGCCCCCGCACGTGCGGCACTCGCCGCAGCGGCCCGAGGCCGGGTCGATCGGCCTCGTCGTGGAGATCCCGCGGCCGGAGGGGCTGCGGGAGGCGTTCGAGTGGTACTGCACCGAGTGCCACCACCTCGTCCACCGCGCCGAGCTGCAGGTCCGCTCGATTGTGGACGACCTGCCGCCCGCTTTCCAGGGCTTCTACGACAGCGACCGCAAGTGCCCGAACTGCGGCGCCGTCCACCCGGGGAAGACGTGGCCGCAGACGATGACCCCGGCCACCGCGCCCCGGGTCTGACGGTGATCCCGTGACCGTCATCGACGTCCACGCCCACGTCTTCCCGCGGCTCGGCCGCGACGAGGGCCGCGTGCTCACCGGTGAGGGCGAGCCGTGGCTGCGCGTCGACGGCGCCGGCACCGGCATGATGATGTGCGGCGACGAGGAGTACCGGCCGGTCCGGGAGGGGCTCTGGGAGCCCGCCCGGCGGCTCGCCGACATGGACGCCGCGGGCGTGGACGTCCAAGCGGTCTCGTCCACGCCGCTGATGTTCGGGTACGCGGCCGAGCCGTCCCGCGCCGCCGACTGGTGCGACCTGGTGAACGACCGCATCCTCGCGTTCTGCGCGGACGCCCCCGGCCGGCTGCTGCCGCTGTGCCAGGTCCCGCTGCAGGACCCGGCGCTCGCCTGCGAGGTCGCGTCCCGCGCGGCGGCGGCCGGGCACCGCGGCGTGCACATCGGCAACCACGTCGGCGACCGCAACCTCGACGACGAGGGGATCACCGCGTTCCTGGCGCACTGCGCCCGGATCGGGCTGCCGGTCCTGGCGCACCCGTGGGACATGCTCGGCGCGGACCGGATGCGCGGCCACATGCTGCCGTGGCTGTCGGGGATGCCCGCCGAGACGCAGCTGAGCATCCTCGGGCTGATGCTGTCCGGCGCGTTCGAGCGCATCCCGGCGTCGCTGCGGCTGTGCTTCTGCCACGGGGGCGGCAGCTTCGCCTTCCTGCTCGGCCGGGCCGACAACGCCTGGCACCGGCGCGACATCGTCCGCGCCGACTCGCCGCGCCCCCCGTCGGAGTACGTCGACCGCTTCCACGTCGACTCCGCCGTGTTCGACCCCCGCGCGCTCCGCCTGCTCATCGACGTGATGGGCGTGGAGCGCGTGATGCTCGGCACCGACTACCCGTTCCCGCTGGGGGAGGAGGACCCGGGCGCGGCCATCCGGGCCTGCCCCGGGCTGGACGACGCCGAACGCGCGCTCCTGCTCGGCGGCAACGCGCGGGACTTCTTCGCGCCGGCGGAGCTGCCCGCCGCGACGATGACGGCGCCTTGAACGACGACGCTTGAACAAGGACACCTCGATGACGACCCAGGGGAGGGGCGAGTGACGGCCGAGGAGGAGGCGCGGCGGCTCGACGAGACCGACCCGCTGCCCACGCTGCGCGGTGAGTTCCTCGTCCCGCCCGCCCCCGGCGGGGAGTACGAGGAGGCCGCCTACTTCGCCGGCAACTCCCTCGGGCTTCAGCCGAGGGCCGTGGCCGGACGGCTCCGCGAGGAGCTCGACGACTGGGCGCGGCTCGCCGTGGAGGGCCACACGCGGGCACGCCGCCCCTGGGTGGACTACCACGAGCTGCTGCGCGAGCCCGCGGCCCGCCTCGTCGGCGCGCTGCCGCACGAGGTCGTCGCCATGAACTCGCTGACGGTCAACCTGCACCTGATGATGGCGAGCTTCTACCGGCCCGCCGGGGACCGCACCCGCATCGTGATCGAGGACTCGGCGTTCCCCTCCGACTCCTACGCCGTCGCCAGCCAGGCGGTCCACCACGGCCTCGACCCGGCCGCGACCGTGGTCCGGCTGGAACCCCGCCCCGGCGAGGACGAGCTGCGCACCGAGGACGTCGTCGCCTTCCTCGAACGCGAGGGCGGCACGGTCGCGCTCGTCCTGCTCGGCGGCGTCAACTACCTCACCGGGCAGCTCATGGACATGCCCGCGATCACCAAGGCGGGCCGCGCCGCCGGCGCCGTGGTCGGCTGGGACCTCGCGCACGCCGCCGGGAACGTCCCGCTGCGCCTGCACGACTGGGACGTCGACTTCGCCGCCTGGTGCACCTACAAGTACCTCAACTCCGGGCCGGGCGCGGTCGCCGGGTGCTTCGTCCACGAGCGGCACGTCCGGGACGCGTCCGTGCCGAAGCTGGCCGGCTGGTGGGGCACCGACCCGGCCGTCCGGTTCCGGATGGACCCCGCCATCGCCCCGCCCGCCTCCGCCGACGCGTGGCAGCTGTCCAACCCGCCGATCATGGCTCTCGCGCCGGTGCTGGCGTCCCTGGAGATCTTCGACCGGGCCGGGATGGACGCGCTGCGCGCCAAGAGCGAACGGCTCACCGGCTACCTCGCCGCCCGCCTCGCGGAGACCGGCGCGCGGATCATCACCCCGGCCGACCCGGCGGCGCGCGGCGCCCAGCTCTCGCTGCGGGTGGCCGACGCGGGCGGGCTCGTCCGGCGGCTCGCCGAGGCCCGCGGGGTGGTCGCCGACGCACGCGAACCCGATGTCGTCCGCCTCGCGCCCGCCCCGCTGTACTGCACCTTCCACGACTGCCACCGCGCCGCCGAGGCCCTGCGGGATCTTGTTTAGGAGTGTCGGTGCATAGGGTGCCCCCGCATCGGGTAGGTTCGGTTCCGTTGCACGATGGCGCCCGGTCAGGCCGGCCGGGAGTCAGGCAGTCTCAATGCGTTTTCTCCGGGTGACCGGCGGACGTGAGATGAGTCCGCTTGCAGCCCGGTCCGCCGCCCGGCGGGCCGGTGAGTAACACCCGAAGGGAAAGACCATGGCCGAAGGCACCGTGAAGTGGTTCAACTCCGAGAAGGGCTTCGGGTTCATCGCGCCCGACGGCGGCGGCCCGGACGTGTTCGTCCACTACTCGGCGATCACCACCAACGGCTACCGCAGCCTGGACGAGAACCAGCGGGTCTCGTTCGAGATCACCCAGGGCCAGAAGGGCCCGCAGGCCGAGGGCGTCTCCCCGCTCTAGGACCCGCGCGAGTTCACTGAGGCCGGGGACGCACGCCGTCCCCGGCCTTTCGCGTGCCCGCCGTGCCCGCCCCGGGGCTACTCCCTGGGGAGCCGCTCGCCGGTGCGCAGCCGGTCGAGGCCGAGCCAGATGAACTCGATCGCCATCTGCTCGGCGCGCTCGCGCGGGGTGTCGGGGTGCTCCAGCCACCACGACACCATCGACAGCATCGACCCGTACATTAGGGGGACGAGGAGCCGCGCGCGCCGCTCGTTCACCGCGAGCGCCGCCGGGGACAGCTTCGGGTCGGCGCGGCGGCGGCGCAGCAGCAGGTCGGCGAACGCGCCGCCGAGGCGGTCGCGGAGCTCGCGCAGCTCGACCCCGACGTCGTCGGGCTTGTCGAGGTGCCGGATCACCAGCGCCCACGCGTCCGGCTCGTCGGTGGCGTAGTCGAACAGCACCCGGATCATCGCCCGGATCCCGTCGGGCGAGCCGCGCTCGGCGAGCACCGCCTCGTTCAGCCGGGCCGTCAGCTCGGCGACGATCGCCTCGGTGACCTCGGCGAACAGCTCCTCCTTCGAGGTGAAGTGCTGGTACAGCAGCGCCTTGGACACCTGCGCGGCGGCGGCCACGTGCTCCATCTGCGTCAGGTGGTAGCCGCGGCGGCCGAACTCCTCCAGCGCCACCTGGAGCAGCTGCTCGCGCCGCCGGGCGTACGGCATCCGCCGCCGCACGCCCGGCTCGCGCTCCCCCGTGCCGTCGGTCATGCGTCGGCGTACTTGCCCAGTTCGGCGCGGGCCACGGAGCGGACGTGGACCTCGTCGGGGCCGTCGGCGAGGCGCAGCGTCCGCAGGCCCGCCCACATGGCGGCGAGCGGGGTGTCGGCGCTGACGCCGGCGCCGCCGTGCACCTGGATCGCCCGGTCGACGACCTCCAGCGCGACCCGCGGCGCGATCACCTTGATCGCCGCGACCTCGGACCGGGCGGCCTGCACGCCGTGCTTGTCGATCAGCCAGGCGGTCTTGAGGGTGAGCAGCCGGGCCTGGTCGATCGCCATCCGCGACTCGGCGATCTGCTGGCGGACGACGCCCTGCTTGGCGATCGGCCCGCCGAACGCCTCGCGCGACAGGGCACGCTTGCACATCAGCTCCAGCGCCCGCTCCGCGGCGCCGAGCGCGCGCATGCAGTGGTGGATGCGGCCGGGGCCGAGGCGCGCCTGGGCGATGGCGAAGCCGCCGCCCTCCTCCCCGATGAGGTTCTCCACCGGGACGCGGACGTCGGTGAAGGTGATCTCGCAGTGGCCGTGCTGGTCCTGGTACCCGAACACGGGCAGCGACCGGATGATCTCGACCCCCGGCGTGTCGAACGGCACCAGCACCATCGACTGCTGCCGGTACGGGTGCCCGTCCGGGTCGGTCTTGCCCATCAGGATCATGATCTTGCAGCGCGGGTCGGCGGCGCCGGTGGTCCACCACTTGCGGCCGTTGATGACGTAGTGGTCGCCGTCGCGGACGATGCTGGTGGAGATGTTCTTGGCGTCGGAGCTGGCCACGTCCGGCTCCGTCATGGCGAACGCGCTGCGGATCTCGCCGTTCAGCAGCGGCTTGAGCCAGCGCTCCTTCTGCTCGGGCGTCCCGAACAGGTGCAGGACCTCCATGTTGCCGGTGTCGGGGGCCGCGCAATTGACGGCCTCGGGCGCGAGCTCGACGGACCGGCCCGTCACCTCGGCGAGGGACGCGTAGTCGGTGACCGACAGGCCGTGGGCCGGGTCGTCGCTGTCGGGCAGGAAGAGGTTCCAGAGGCCGCGCTTGCGCGCCTCGGCCTTGAGTTCCTCCACGATCTGGGGCAGGTGGTGCTCGCGCCCCGCGGCCCGCAACTCCGCCCGCTGGGCCTCGTACACCGGCTCCGCCGGGTACACGTGGGAGTCCATGAAGTCATTGAGGCGGCCGAGGTGCTCCTGGGCGCGCTCGCTCAAACCGAAGTCCATTCCGCTAGAGTAACTGACGAGTCAGTTACTTGGTGAGGGGAGTCCCATGGCAGTCGACGACCGCGGCTTCGACGGCACCGGCAAGGTCGCGCTGATCACGGGCGGAGCCAACGGCATCGGGGCCGCGGTGGCGCGCCGGCTGGCCGCGGACGGCGCCCGGGTGGTGCTGGCCGACGTCGACACGGAGGCCGGGACGGAGCTCGCGAAGGAGCTGGACGGCGCCTTCGTCCGCTGCGACGTCCGCGAGCCCGAAGAGAGCGAGGCCGCCGTCGCGGCCGCCGTCGAGCGCTTCGGCGGCCTGGACGTGGCGTTCCTCAACGCCGGCGTCGCCGGCGGGGGCGGGGTCGGCGACGCCTTCGACCTCGCCGCCTACCGGCGGGCCATGGGCATCAACCTCGACGGCGTCTTCTTCGGCGTGCACGCCGCGCTGCCCGCGCTGCGCGCCCGCGGCGGCGGCGACATCGTCGCCACCGCCAGCATGGCCGCGCTCACCGCCACGCCGTTCGACCCCGTCTACGGGGCGAACAAGGCGGCCGTGGTCGGGCTCGTCCGCGCGCTCGGCCCCACCCTCGCCGAGGAGGGCATCCGGGTGAACGCGCTGTGCCCCTCGTTCGCCGACACCGACATCCTCGCCTCGCTGAAGGGGCATCTCCAGGAGACCGGGTTCCCCATCCTGGAGGTGGCCGACGTCGTCGAGGCGTTCATGCGCGTGCTCGCCGCGGACGGGACGGGGGAGGCCTGGTACGTGGTCCCGGGGCGCCCGTCCGAGCCGTTCAAGTTCCGCGGCGTCCCCGGCCCGCGCTGAACACCGGACCACCGACCGCACAGGAGAACCATGCGCGCCATACAGATCACCGAGTTCGGCGGGCCCGAGGTGCTCACCGTCACCGAGCTGCCCGACCCCGAGGCCGGGCCGGGCCACCTGCTGATCGACGTGTCGCGGGCCGGGGTCAACTACGCCGACACCCACCAGGCCGAGAACAGCTACCTCGCGGAGTCCGCGCTGCCGCTGGTCCCGGGCGGCGAGGTCGTCGGCACGACCGCGGACGGCCGCCGCGTCGTCGCGCTCGTCGGCACCGGCGGCTACGCCGAGAAGGCCGTCGCGCCCGAGGCACGCGCCTGGGACGTCCCGGACGGCATCGACGACCGCACCGCCCTGGCCATGGTCGTCCAGGGCGCCTCGGCGTGGATCCTGCTCCGCCGCAGCGTCCACCTCGCACCCGGGGAGTCCGTCGTCGTGCACGCCGCCGCGGGCGGTGTCGGCAGCCTCGCCGTCCAGCTCGCCAAGGCATGGGGCGCGGGGCGCGTCATCGCGACCGCGTCGTCGCAGGACAAGCGCGACCTCGCCCTCGAACTCGGCGCCGACGCCGCGGTCGACCCCGGCGAGCCCGACCTCAAGGCCGCGCTCATCGAGGCCAACGAGGGCAGGCGGGTGGACACCGTCCTGGAGATGACCGGCGGGAGCGTCACCGACCAGAGCCTGCGCGCCCTCGCCCCGTTCGGGCGCCTCGCCTTCTACGGCATGGCGTCGCGGAAGGAGCCGTCGCCCGTGCGGCCCGCCACGCTGATGAGCCACTCCACCACGATCGCCGGCATGTGGCTGGCGCACGTCTTCCAGCTCCCCGGGGACGTGATGCGGACCGCCCTCGGCGAACTGTTCGGCCTTGCCGCGGACGGGCGGCTCCGCGTGGTCGGCGGCGGCGAGTACGGCCTCACCGAGGCCAGGCGCGCCCACGAGGACATGCGCGCCCGCCGCACGACCGGCAAGCTCGTCCTCGACCCGTCGCGCTGAGAACCCCCCGGGTCAGCCCACGAGACCGTTCTCGTAGGCGTACACGACGGCCTGCGTCCGGTCGCGCAGCGCGAGCTTGGTCAGCACGTGCCCGACGTGCGTCTTGACCGTCTGCTCGGCCAGCACCAGCTCCGCGGCGATCTCGGCGTTGGACAGCCCGCGCGCCATGAGCCGCAGGACGTCCAGCTCGCGCGGCGTCAGCCCCGCGGTCGCGTTCGGGCTGGGCCGCTGGTGCCGCCGCCGGCGCGCGAAGTCGCCGATCAGCCGCCGGGTGATCGACGGGGCGAGCAGCGCGTCGCCGGACGCGACGACCCGCACGCCGTTCACCAGGTCGGCGGCGGAGGCGTCCTTCAGCAGGAACCCGCTGGCCCCGGCGCCGAGCGCCTCGTAGACGTACTCGTCCAGGTCGAACGTCGTCAGCACGAGGACCTTCGGCCGCACGTCGGCGGGGTCGGTGCCGGGGACCGGCGCGCCGATCAGCTCGGCGGTCGCGGCGAGCCCGTCCATCTCCGGCATCCGGATGTCCATCACGACCACGTCGGGGTCGAGCCGGCGGGCCATCTCCACCGCCTCGCGGCCGTCGCCCGCCTGCCCGATCACCTCGATCCCCGGGTCGGAGGACAGCAGCGCCGCGAGCCCGTCGCGGATCATGACCTGGTCGTCGGCGATCAGCACCCGAATCGTCACGGCAACACCCTAGAGCGCCGGGGATCAGGCCGGGTCGCCGTAGGGCAGTTCGGCCACGACCGACCAGCCGCCGCCGTCCCGCGGGCCGGCGGTCAGCACGCCGCCGAGCATCGTCACGCGCTCGCGCA
The DNA here is from genome assembly GCF_004348665.1 of Actinomadura sp. GC306. Taxonomy (GTDB): domain Bacteria; phylum Actinomycetota; class Actinomycetes; order Streptosporangiales; family Streptosporangiaceae; genus Spirillospora. The sequence goes on from NZ_SMKM01000020.1 coordinate 25,077, forward strand.
TCCCCACGAGCCCGTGCCCGCCGCCCGGCGACGGCTCCGGCGAACTGCGGGCGCCGTCGTCGTCGACCGTGACCGACAGCGTCTTCGCGCCGTACCGGACCTCGATCCGGACGCGCGAGCCGGGCGCGTGCCGCGACGCGTTGCTCAGCGACTCCTGGACGATCCGGTACGCCGACAGGTCGACGCCCGCGTTCAGCGGCCGCGGCACCCCGGCGACCGAGACCGCGACCGACAGGCCGGACCGGCGGGCCGCGCCGACCAGGTCGTCCAGCCGCTCCAGCCCCGGCTGCGGGGTGCGCTCGGCGTCCTCGTCGTCGGCGCGCAGCAGCCCCACGACGCGGCGCGTCTCGGTGAGGGCCTCCCGCGCGGCGTCCCGCACCACCCCGAACGTCTGCCGCGCCGCGTCCGGCAGGTCGGGGATCTTGTAGGGGGCCGCCTCCGCCTGCATCGCGATCACCGACATGTGGTGCGCGACCACGTCGTGCAGCTCGCGGGCGATGCGGGCGCGCTCCTCCAGCACCGCCTGCCGCGCCAGGTCCTGCCGGTGCTGCTCCTCGCGCCTGCGCAGCTCCTCCACGGCCGAGTGCCGGCCGCCGACCGCGTCGCCGAAGGTCAGCGCGAGGCCCGCGAGCCCGGCGAGGATCATGGCGAACCAGCCGGGCATGCCGAACAGCACGGCGGGCAGCAGCACCCCGGCGATGGTCACGGCGCCGACGCCGAGGGTGGTCTGCCGGTCGGCGCCGACCCCGGTGAAGAACAGGATGACGATCAGCGCGAGGATCGCGGTGACCGGCCAGGGCATGAACCCCTCGCCGTGCCGGACGAAGACCATCAGCAGCAGCCCCGCCGCGGCGACCCGCCACGCCGCCAGCGGCCACCGCGCCGCGAACAGCAGCGGCGCCGCCTGCAGCACCCCGAGCGGCCAGGCGAGCCTCGTGTCGACGCCGTCCTGGGTGACGGAGATGGCGATGGACCCGCCCGTGAAGCCGATCGTCAGCCCGAGCAGGAGCAGCAGGAGGGGGATGCGCAGCGCGTTGCGCTCGGGCAGCAGCGTGACGGCCGGCTCGTCCCCGCCCGGCAGGAGCGCCGAGCGGACGCCGGCGAGCAGCCGGGGGCGGCCCCCCGGCGCGAAGCGGTCCGGTTCGTTCATCACCCGGAGCCTAGAACCCGCCGGTGACGGACCGCCTGACCCCGGCGGGGGAGTTTCCGCCCGCCCCGCTGGTATCAGCCCGCCCGGCCTTCCCCGGACGGCGATCTTGCGGTGGTCGCCCGGGGCGGCGGACACTGCGTTGATGACCGACCTGAGGCATCCGATCTTCGCCCGGCTGTACCCGCGGCTGGACGCCGCCACCGCCCGGGCCGGCGGGTCCGAGCACCGCGCCGAACTGCTCGCCGGGGCGTCCGGCCGCGTCCTGGAGGTGGGCGCCGGATACGGGGCCAACTTCGCGCACTACCCGCCGGAGGTCACCGAGGTCGTCGCGGTCGAGCCCGAGCCGCGGCTGCGCGCGCGGGCGGCCGAGCTCGCCGCCGGGGCGCCCGTCCCCGTCACCGTGCGGCCCGGCGTAGCCGAGGACATCGAGGCCGGCGACGCGTCCTTCGACGTGGCGGTGGCCTCGCTCGTGCTGTGCTCGGTGCGCGACCCGGCCCGCGCGCTGGCCGAGCTGCGGCGCGTGCTGCGGCCGGGCGGCGAGCTGCGCTACTACGAGCACGTCCGCGGGAGCACGCCGGGGAAGGCGCGGTTCCAGCGCTGGACCGACGTGGTGTGGCCGCTGCTCGCCGGCGGCTGCCACGTGTCCCGCAGGACCGACGAGTTGATCGCCGGCTCCGGCTTCACTGTGCGGACCGAGCGGCGCTTCGAGTTCCCGGACACGCGCGGCAATCCGGCGTCGCCGCACGTGCTCGGAATCGCCGTACGCGACTGACCTGCCGCGCTCCGCCGGGGAGGAGTAACTTTCCTTCTCCCGGGAAGCTGACGGGCATGACCGCATCGGGTGGGACCTCGAAACCCCAGCGCGGCCCGGAGGACAAGGGGCCGGCCAATCCCACAGTCGTCGCCGTGTTCCTCGCGACCGCGGCCGCCGTCGGCGGGTTCCTGTTCGGCTTCGACTCCTCGGTGATCAACGGTGCGGTCGACGCCATCCAGGACGACTTCGGCGTGAGCGACTTCCTCATCGGGTTCGTGGTGTCGTCCGCGCTGCTCGGCTGCGTCGTCGGCGCCTGGTTCACCGGCCCGGTCAGCGACCGCATCGGCCGGGCGCGGACCATGCTCCTGCTGGCGGTCATCTTCGCGGTCAGCTCGATCGGCGCCGCGCTGGCGGTCGGGCCGGCCGACCTGATCGCCTGGCGGCTGTTCGGCGGCCTGGCGATCGGCGGGGCGTCGGTGATCGTGCCCGCCTACATCGCCGAGATCGCGCCCGCCCACATGCGCGGCCGGCTCGGCTCGCTCCAGCAGATGGCGATCGTCCTCGGCATCTTCGCCGCGCTGGTCACCGACTACGTCATCGCCCGGGTCTCCGACGGCGGCGCCGGCGGGGAGTTCCCGCTGGGCGGCACCGCCTGGCGGTGGATGTTCGGCAGCGAGCTGCTGCCGGCCGCCCTCTACGCGGTCATCGCGCTGATCCTGCCCGAATCGCCCCGGTACCTGGTGAAGCGGCGGCGGACGGAGGAGGCCCGGCGGGTGCTCACCCGGGTGATGCCCGCCGAGCAGGTCCAGACCAAGCTCGACGAGATCCGGGCCTCGCTCGCCGAGGACCGGCCCGTCCGGCTCGGCGACCTGCGCGGCGACCGCCTCGGCCTGCGGCCGATCGTCTGGATCGGCATCCTGCTGGCGGTGTTCCAGCAGTTCGTCGGCATCAACGTCATCTTCTACTACTCGACGTCGCTGTGGCAGTCGGTCGGGGCCGACGAGGGCGACGCGATGTTCACCTCCATCATCAACTCGCTGGTCAACGTCGTGTTCACGGTGGTCGCGATCGCGCTGATCGACCGGGTCGGGCGGCGCCGGCTGCTGATCGTCGGCGCCGCCGGCATGGCCGTCTCGCTGGGCACCCTCGCCGTCTGCTTCAGCACCGCGGCCGTGGTGGACGGCGAGCCGGTCCTCGGCGACCTCGCCGGCCCGCTCGCGCTCGTGGCGGCGAACACGTTCGTCGCCTCGTTCGCGGTGTCGTGGGGACCGGTCATGTGGGTGATGCTCGGCGAGATGTTCAACAACTTCATCCGCGCGTCCGCGCTCGCCGTGGCCGCGGCCGTCAACTGGCTCGCCAACTGGGTGATCACCACGACGTTCCCCGCGCTGTCCGGGTTCTCGCTCACCCTGGCCTACGGCCTGTACACGGCGTTCTCCGTCCTGGCGCTGCTGTTCGTCCTGCGCTACGTGCCCGAGACGAAGGGCATCGAGCTGGAGGACATGGACAGGCTCTCGTCGCCTCGCGCCACCGCGTGAACCCGATGCTCGGCTAGCATGGAGGCGTGCCGCACGCCTTCCATATGACGACGACGCCGGGTCACTCCCGGCGCGGCGGCGGCATGTCCTGACATTGCACGCGGCAGGGCCCCGGGAGCGATCCCGGGGCCCTGCCGCTTCCCGGCGGCCTTCCGGGACCGCCCCGGGCCCTCCACCGAACGAGAGGAGCGGCCCATGGCACCGCCGATGCCGCCGGATGCGTCCGGCGCACATCCCGACTCGATAGCATCGGAACCCGCCGATCCCAATCCATCATCGCGAGGAGTACCCGTGTCGACCGTGTCGGAGCTGCGCATCACCCTCGACGGCAGCGAGCGGGCGGTGCCGGCGGGCACCACCGCGGGGCAGGCCCTCGACGCCGACGGGCGCACCGTGATCGCGGCCAGGGTGAACGGCGAGCTGCGCGACCTCGCCGGCGAGCTGGCCGACGGGGACGCCGTCGAACCCGTCGAGATCGGCTCGGACGACGGCCGGGCGATCATGCGGCACTCCGCCGCGCACGTGCTGGCGCAGGCCGTCCAGGAGCTGTTCCCGGAGGCGAAGCTCGGCATCGGCCCGCCGGTGGAGAACGGCTTCTACTACGACTTCGACGTCGCCGAGCCGTTCACCCCCGACGACCTCAAGCGCATCGAGAAGCGCATGCGGGAGATCGTCAAGCAGGGGCAGCGGTTCGCCCGCCGGGCCGTCTCCGACGACGACGCCCGCGCCGAGCTGGCCGGCGAGCCCTACAAGCTGGAGCTGATCGGCCTCAAGGGCGCCGGGTCCGCCGAGGACGCCGCCGAGGGCGCGGGCGTCGAGGTCGGCGCCGGCGAGCTGACCATCTACGACAACCTCGACGCCAAGTCCGGCGACCTGCGCTGGAAGGACCTGTGCCGCGGGCCGCACGTGCCGTCCACCCGCGTGATCCCGGCGTTCAAGCTGATGCGCACCGGCGGCGCGTACTGGCGCGGCAGCGAGAAGAACCCGCAGCTCCAGCGGATCTACGGCACCGCGTGGGAGTCCCGCGAGAAGCAGGACGAGTACCTGCGGCTCCTGGCGGAGGCCGAGAAGCGCGACCACCGCCGGCTCGGCGCCGAGCTCGACCTGTTCTCGTTCCCGAGCGAGATCGGCAGCGGTCTCGCCGTCTTCCACCCCAAGGGCGGCGTCGTCCGCCGCGTCATGGAGGACTACTCCCGCAGGCGCCACGAGGAGGGCGGGTACGAGTTCGTCAACACCCCGCACATCACCAAGGGCGACCTGTTCGAGGTCTCCGGGCACCTCGGCTGGTACAAGGACGACATGTTCCCGCCGATGGAGGTCGACGGCGGCGACTACTACCTCAAGCCGATGAACTGCCCGATGCACAACCTGATCTTCGGGGCGCGCGGGCGGTCCTACCGCGAGCTGCCGCTGCGGCTGTTCGAGTTCGGCTCGGTGTACCGGTTCGAGAAGTCCGGCGTGGTGCACGGCCTCACCCGCGTCCGCGGCATGACCCAGGACGACGCGCACATCTACTGCACCAAGGAGCAGATGGGCGACGAGCTGAAGAACCTGCTCGGCTTCGTCCTGGACCTGCTGCGCGACTACGGGCTCAGCGAGTTCTACCTGGAGCTGTCCACCCGCGACGACTCGCCGAAGTTCATCGGGGACGCCGCCGACTGGGAGGAGGCGACCGAGGCGCTGCGCAAGGCCGCGGACGAGTCCGGCCTCGACCTCGTCGCCGACCCGGGCGGCGCGGCGTTCTACGGCCCGAAGATCTCCGTGCAGGCCAAGGACGCGATCGGCCGCACCTGGCAGCTGTCCACCATCCAGGTCGACTTCAACCAGCCCAAGCGCTTCGATCTGGAGTACCAGGCCGCCGACGGGACCCGGCAGCGGCCCGTCATGATCCACCGGGCGCTGTTCGGGTCGATCGAGCGGTTCTTCGGCGTGCTGCTGGAGCACTACGCGGGCGCGATGCCGCCGTGGCTGGCGCCGGTCCAGGCCGTCGGCATCCCCATCGCGGACGCGCACGTCCCGCACCTGGACAAGGTCGCGGCGATGCTCCGCGAGCGCGGCGTCCGGGTCGAGGTCGACACCTCCGCCGACCGGATGCAGAAGAAGATCCGCAACGCGCAGAAGCAGAAGATCCCGTACATGCTCCTCGCGGGGGACGACGACGTCGCCAAGGACGCGGTGTCGTTCCGGTACCGCGGCGGCGAGCAGAAGAACGGGGTCCCGGTCGCCGAGGCCGTCGAGGAGATCGTCAAGGCGATCGAGGCCCGCGTCCAGATCTGATCTCCCCGGCCGGCCCCACCGGGCGCAGCCGGGGCCACGCCGCCCCCGTGCGGCGTGGCCCCGGCCCGTTCCGGCACGGGGCCGGTCAGTCCGCGGAGATGACCAGCGGCTTCCCGCCGTCCTGGAACCCGACGGCCCAGACGGAGTCCGTACCGGGGACGCGCGTGATCCCCTGGACCGCGCCCTTCACGCCGGGAAGGGTCTGCTCCAGCCGCCAGGCGCCGTCCGTGTAGTGCAGGAGGCGCGGATCGCTGTAGGCGCCGCTCGCCGACGGGACGGCCCAGAGCCCGCCCTCACCGTCCGCGATGAGGCCGTCGGGCGCGTAGTAGCCGGTGTCGGCGTCCGGGCCGAAGGTGTGGTGCTGCCCGCCTCCGAAGCGGCCGCCCGGGGGGAGGACGTCCTCCCGCCAGGTGGACCCGTTCCAGTGGTACGAAGCGTCCTTGCGGACGCCGTTCTCCTCGACGTACCCGGTGACCCACACGTCGTCGGCGGCCAGCGGGAGGACCGCCCCGAGGCGCCCCTTCTTCCCCTCGGCCTGCGGCGGCGTCACGGTCTGCCAGGTGGATCCGTCGAAGCGGGCGGCGTAGGCGAGCCCTTGACCGTCCGCGGTGGCGGTACGGCCGACGGCCCAGACGTCGCCGGGAGTCCGCTGCCGGATGCCCTGGATCGAGGCGCCGAGCGTGTGGGGAACCCACGTCCCGGCCGAGTGGCGGTAGACCGAAGGCTCGTCCGGCGAGACCGGCATGCCCGCCACCCACGTGTCCTGCGCGCCGGCGTCCAGCGCCTCGATGGTCCTGAGGGTGGCCGGTGCGGTCACCTCACTCCAGTTCTGATTCGTGGCGTGCGCCAGGTAGGGCGTGCCCTCGCTCGTGCCGGCCGGGGCGTCGCGGGAACCGGCCGCCCACGCCTCGCCGGCCGATACCGCGTCCAGGAACTTGATCTGCCCGTGCCCGGTCATGCCGGGCGTGCCCGCCCAGGACCAGCCGCTCCCCGTCCAGCGCTGCAGGGTCGGATTCTGGTGGACGCGCACGGTGCACGGCCCGGTCTCCAGGCATGACACGATCTGGCTGCTGTGCCACTGGTAGCCGCCGATCCACAGTGAGTCCGGCCCGGCCGCCGACACTCCCAGCAGCCTGCTGAAGCCGAGGGTGAACGGGGACTGCCGGACGGTCCACGCGGTCTCGGCCCGCGCGGCGGGCCCTACGGCGACGGTCAGGGCGAGTGCGGTGGTGACGGCGGCGATCGCGGCCGGGACACGGTGCCCGGCGGATCTTCGTATGATCTTCACCTGACGCACTATGCGGCAGGGGGCCCCGGCGTCTCTTGTCCGGCGGATGACAACACCGGAGGGGCGGGGCGTGGCGGGGGATGGGCGAAATCGCCGAATGTGTCAACAGGGCTCCCCGCGCGAGCGGCTCCTCGACGCGGCCTACGCGATCGTGGAGGACGGCGACTGGGAGGCCCTGCGGCTCGCGCAGGTCGCCCGGTCGGCCGGGGTCAGCCGCCAGACCGCCTACAACGAGTTCGGCAACAAGATCGGGCTGGGCCGCGCCCTCGTCGAGCGCGAGATCGACATGCTCGTGGGCGGCGTCCAGGAACGCCTGGACCGGCACTTGGACGACCTCCCGGCGGCGGTGCAGTCCGCGCTGGGGTTCGTCTTCGCCGAGGCGCGGCGGCGGAGGCTGCTGCGGAGCATCATGGGGGCCGGCCGGTACCGGGACGACGACCTCGTCGCCCTCGCCACCCGGGGCGCCGAGCCGATGCTCGCGGAGGTGATCGCCATGTTCGGTTCGTACGCGGACCGGACCTGGCCCGCCGTCCCCGCCGGTGTCAGGGGCGTGCTGGTGGAGACGCTGCTGCGGGTGACGATCAGCCACGTCGTCGCGCCCCTGCACGAGCCGGAGGCGGTCGCCCGCGACCTCGGCGCCCTGACCCGGCGGCTCGTGGCCCCGGCGAACGTCTGCGGGACGTGAACCGGACATGTCCGGAGTTGGTAACCTCAACGCTCACGTGCCACGAACGGGGAGACGGCGGACATGAGGGCCAGGAAACGAGCGCGGCCTTCGCGGTCCCTCCCGGCCCGCATCGCCGGCTACGCCGGCACGATGCTGCTGGTGGCCGCGGCCGTGGTCGTCCTGCTCATCCCGCTGATCGACGACGGCGAGGGCGCCGGCGGCGCGGGCGCCCAGAACTCACCCGACCCGGCCGCGTCGCCCGGCGCGCCGGCCGGCGTCCCGGGGGACCCGGTCCTGCCCGGCGCGCCGACCGGGGCGGCGCCCCAGCAGGACGGGAGCGGCCTGCCCGCCCCGGGCGGGCAGCAGGACGGCGGCGGCCAGGGCGGCGGGCAGGGCGGCGGGCCCGCGCTCCCCGGCCAGGGCGGCACGGGGGAACTGACGTGGTGCCCGGACGGCACCGCGTCCTACCGCGCCACGGAGACCGGCATCGACGTCGTGATCACGGTGGCCTCCAGCGGAGCGATCCGGGCGGAGCTCGTGCTGCAGGGGCGGGCGCCGGTGTCCCAGCAGACCACCGTCCCGGGCGGCCGGCCCCACACGTTCCGCTTCCGCGGCATCTCACCGGCCATCGTCGAGCGCGTGAAGGTCACCACCGTCTCGGTCGGGGTGAACATGCAGACGTGCTACGCCCGCATCGGGTGACGCGTCTCAGCGGCGCGGGCCTGCGGGCCTGCGGACGTCGCCGACGGCCACGTTGACCGCCGCGACCCGCGACCCCAGCATCAGGCCCGCGACCCTGGCCACGTTGGCCTTCACGGCGTCGGCCACGTCGCGGATCACGCAGCCGTACTCGACCGCTATGCCGAGGTCGAGCGTCACCTCGTCCTCGTCCGGATCGACGTGCACGCCCGTGCCGTCCCGCCCCGGGCCGGGCGGGGCGATCAGCGCGGCGACGCCGGCCACCTCCAGCGCGGCCAGCGCGGCGATCTTGCCGATCACCTCGTCCGCGATCGTGATGCGCCCCTCCACCCCCGTGGTGATGTCGGACGACGACCCGCGCAGCGTCATCGGCACCGCGCCGGCCCCGGCGGCGGGCGGTGCGGGCAGCGGCGTCCCCGGCGGCGGCACCGTGCCCCGGTGGGCGGCCGAGTGCGCCGCGCGGCGGGCGGCCGGCCCGGGGAAGAACGGCGCGGATCCGGCCTCCGGCCCCGGCTCGCCGTTCCCGGTGCGGCCTTCGTCGAGCCCGGTCATGATCGCTCCCTGCGGTCGGTTCGGGACCATGGTGGCGGAGCGACCCGCGCGGCGTCACGCAACGGGCCGCCGGCGGGCGCGGCGCGCGGCGGGATCCCGGCTGCGGGCCACCGGGAAACTCTCTCTATGCTGCTGGTCAGGACGTGAGCAAAAGGAGACCGCCGCCTTGAGCGCAGAGCCGGAGGAGTCCGTGGTGCAGCAGGGGCGCGACGAGGGCGCGTCCGGTACCGGGAGCGGGCGCACGCCCCGCTACGAGGAGGAGAGGGGCGGCGCCGGCACGCCCGACAACTTCCAGCGGCTGTGGACCCCGCACCGGATGGCCTACATCAAGGGCGAGGGCAGGCCGACGGGGGCGGGCGAGGACGACGGCTGCCCGTTCTGCGAGATCCCGCGCATGCCCGACGACGAGGGGCTCGTCGTGGCACGCGGCACGTCGGTGTTCGCGGTGCTGAACCTCTACCCGTACAACTCCGGGCACCTGATGGTCGTCCCGTACCGGCACGTCGCCGACTACGGCGAGCTGGACGACGCCGAGTGCGGGGAGCTGGCCTCGTTCACCCAGCGGGCCCTCGCGGCGCTGCGCAAGTGCAGCGGCGCGCAGGGCTTCAACGTCGGGATGAACCTCGGGCTGGTCGCCGGCGCCGGGATCGCGGCGCACCTGCACCAGCACGTCGTCCCGCGCTGGGGCGGCGACACCAACTTCATGCCGGTCGTGGGGCACACCAAGGTGCTGCCGCAGCTGCTGCGCGACACCCGCCGGATGCTCGCCGACGCCTGGCCCGCGTCATGACCCGGCAGGCGGCGCAGGCGGTGGCGCGGCGGGAGCGGCCGGTGCTCGTCTACGACGGCGACTGCGGTTTCTGCACGTCCTCGGTGCGGTTCATCGAGCGGTACGTGCCCGTGCGCGCCGACATCGTCGCCTTCCAGTACGCCGACCTCGGTGAGCTGGGCACCACGGTCGAGCGGGCCGAGCACGAGGTCCTGTGGGTGGACCGCGCCGGGCGGGTCAGCGGCGGCGCGGAGGCCGTCGGGCGGCTGCTCACCGCCGCGGGCGGCCCGTGGCGGGCGCTCGGGGTGGTCATCCGGGTGGCGCCGGTCAGCTGGGCCGCGCACGCCGCCTACCGGCTCGTCGCGCGCAACCGGCACCGGCTGCCGGGCGGGACGGCGGCGTGCGCGGTCCAGCCGCCGGTCCCGCCCCGGGGCCGGCCCGGCGGCGGCTGAGCCCGGGCCCCGCCGGCGGCGGACGGGGCCCGGTGCGGGGAAGGGGCCGTCAGCCGTCCTTCGCCCCGCCGGCGAGCTTCTCGGCCAGATGCGTCGGGAGCGGCTCGTAGCGCAGGAAGGAGCGGCTGAACGTGCCCGTGCCCTGCGACATGGAGCGCAGGTCGATCGCGTAGCGGATGATCTCCAGCTGCGGGACCTCCGCCTTGATCACGGTGCGGCCGCCGGGCACCGCCTGGGAGCCCTGCACCCGGCCGCGCCGCGATGTCAGGTCGGACATGACCGGGCCCACGTACTCGTCGGCGATCAGCACGTCCACCTCGTCGACCGGCTCCAGCAGCAGGATCGGCACCTGGCCGGCCGCGTCCTTGAGCGCGAGCGCGCCGGCCGCCTGGAACGCCATGTCGGACGAGTCGACCGAGTGGGCCTTCCCGTCGTGCAGCGTGACCTTGATGTCGACCAGCGGGTACCCGGCGGACACGCCGCGCGCCATCTGCTGCCGGACGCCCTTCTCGACCGACGGGATGAACTGCCGCGGCACCACCCCGCCGACGATCCGGTCGACGAACTCGAAGCCCTCGCCGGACGGCAGCGGCTCCACGTCGATGTGGCAGATGCCGTACTGGCCGTGGCCGCCGCTCTGCTTGACGTGGCGTCCGAGGCCCTTGGCCTTCCCGCCGAACGTCTCCCGCAGCGGGACCCGCATCTCGATCCGCTCGACCTCGACGCCGTACCGGGTCCGGAGGCGCTCGATCAGCACGTCGGCGTGCGCCTCGCCCATGCACCACAGCACCAGCTGCCGCGTCTCGGAGTTGTTCTCCAGCCGCAGCGTGGGGTCCTCGGCGACGAGCCGGCCGAGCGCCTGGCCGAGCTTGTCCTCGTCGGCCTTGGACCTGGCGCGGATCGCCACCGGGAGCAGCGGGTCCGGCATCGTCCACGGCGTCATCACCACCGGCGCGCCGGGGTCGGACAGCGTGTCGCCGGTCTCGGCGCGGGTCAGCTTCGCCACCGCGCAGATGTCGCCGGCGATGCAGGACGACGCGGTGCGCTGCGTCTTGCCCAGCGGCGAGGTCAGCGCGCCGACCCGCTCGTCGACGTCGTGGTCCTCGTGCCCGCGGTCCGCCATGCCGTGCCCGGAGACGTGGACCGTCATGTCCGGGCGCAGCGTCCCGGAGAACACCCGCACCAGCGAGATCCGCCCGACGTACGGGTCGGACATCGTCTTGATGACCTCGGCGACCAGCGGCCCGTCCGGGTCGCAGGCGACCTCCCGCGGCGGCCCCCCGTCGACGGGGGTCACGGTGGGGATGGCGTGCTCCAGGGGCGAGGGGAACGCCTGGGTGATGACCTCCAGCAGCTCCGGCATGCCGATGACCGGGCCGGGGTGGTCGCCGTGCGGGACCGACGTCGCGAGGACGGGGTAGAAGCTGCCGCGCGCCACCGCGGTCTCCAAGTCGCCGATGAGGGCCTTGACGTCGAGGTCCTCTCCGGAGAGGTACCGCTCCATGAGGGTCTCGTCCTCGCTTTCCTGGATGATCCCCTCGATCAGCGTCGCGCGCTGCTCGGCGATCTGCTCCAGGTACCGCGGGTCGGGGTCGCACTCGGTCCGCCGCCCGGTGGAGTAGTCGAAGCAGCGCTGGGTCAGCAGCCCGATCAGCCCGTGCGGCACGTCCCCGCCGCCGGCCGGGAAGTACAGCGGCGCGACCCCCTCGCCGAAGACGTCCTGGCAGGTCAGCACCACGTCGTCGAAGTCGCCGCGCTGCTGGTCGATCTTGGTGATGACGACCGCGCGGGGCATCCGGACCGCGGCGCACTCCTCCCAGAGCATCCTGGTCAGCCCGTCGATGCCGTCCACCGCCGAGATGACGAACAGCGCCGCGTCGGCGCCGCGCAGCCCGGCGCGCAGGTCGCCGACGAAGTCGGCGTAGCCGGGGGTGTCGATGAGGTTGATCTTCAGGCCGTCGTGGGCGAACGGCGCGAGGGCCAGGTTCACCGAGCGCTGCTGCCGCACCTCGACCTCGTCGTAGTCGCCGACGGTCGTGCCGTCCTCGACGCGTCCCGCCCGCTGCACCGTGCCGGTGGCGGCGAGCAGCGCCTCCACCAGCGTCGTCTTGCCGGCACCGGAATGGCCGACCAGCGCGACGTTGCGCACCTTGTCGCACCCGCCGGCCTCCGGTGCCCTGCCGTGGCCTCCCGGGTGGCCTCCCTTGTCCGCCATGACTACCTCCTCGGACGGGTCTCCGCGCGGAGGCCCGCGTGGGTGGGGGCCCGGCCATGCGGGCGGCCCGGCCCTGCGTCCGAGTGCGGCGTCCGGCCTCGTCCAACGTGCGTGACCGACGTCACACCCGTATCACCACCTTTTCCCGGGACGGGCGGGACCACAAGGGGTGAACGGCAAACAACCGCGATCCGTGCGCGGCGCCCGGCCGCCGCGCCCGTCCCGGTCGCGCCGGGGCCCCCGCGGGGACGCCTCCGCACTACGATGGGCGCGCTGCGCGGCGGCCCGCGGAAGCACACCCCCCGGAGAACCACGAGAACGGACGGCGATGCTCAACAGAATCAGGCCCGCGCTGGGGCGCGTCCTCACCCCGGTCGGACACGCGGTCGCGCGGACCGGGGTCTCGCCCAACGCCATCACGGTCATCGGGACGCTGGGCGTCGCCGCCGGCGCGCTCGCGCTGTTCCCCCGCGGCGAGTTCTTCTGGGGCACGCTGGTCATCACCGCGTTCGTGCTGTTCGACATGCTGGACGGCGCGGTCGCCCGCGTCACCGGGAAGATCTCCAAGTTCGGCGCGTTCCTGGACTCCACGATGGACCGGGTCGCCGACGCCGCGATCTTCGCCGGGCTGATGATCGGGCTGTCGCGGGACGGGCAGGAGCCGCTCGCCGGCGTCGCCCTGTACTGCCTCGTCGCCGGGGTCGTGGTGTCCTACGCCAAGGCCCGCGCCGAGGGGCTCGGCTACACCTGCGACGTCGGCATCGCCGAGCGCGCCGAACGGCTGATCGTCGCGCTGGTGGCCGCCGGGTTCCACGGGCTCGGCGTGCCCTACATCCTCGCCATCGCGCTGTGGCTCCTCGCGGCGCTGAGCACGGTCACCGTCGCGCAGCGGTTCGCCACCGTCCACGCCCAGGCGAAGGACGCGGCCGGGGCCGCGCCGGAGGCGAGCCCATGAGCGACCCCGCCGCGGGCGGGCGCCGCGCGGGCACCCGCTCCGCGCGCGGCGCGGACCGCACCGGCCTGCGGGACGAGGTGATGGACGCCGCGTACGCCGCGGGCTGGACGGTCGTCCGCAAGATGCCCGAGCCCGCCGCGCGGCTCGCGTTCGCCGCCCTCGCCGACCGCACCTGGCACCGCCACGGCGCCGGCGTGCGGCAGCTGGAGAAGAACCTCTGCCGCGTCCTCGGCAAGGACGCCGTCGACGACGAGGTCCGCATCCTCAGCAAGAAGGTCCTGCGCTCCTACTTCCGCTACTGGCTGGAGGTGTTCCGGCTGCCCGAGTACAGCCGGGCGCGGATCCTCGGCCGGATGCGGGTGACCGGCGAGAAGAAGATCTTCGCCAACCTCGAAGCGGGGCGCGGCGTCATCCTGGCCCTGCCCCACATGGGCAACTACGAGCACGCGGGCGCGTGGCTCGTCCACCGCGGATACCCGTTCACCACCGTCGCCGAGCGGCTCAAGCCCGAGTCGCTGTTCGACCGGTTCGTCGCGTTCCGGGAAGGGCTCGGCATGGAGGTCCTCGCCCACAAGGGCGCCTCCGCGTACGGGCGGATGGCGCAGCGCCTGCGCGCGGGCAGGCCGGTGTGCCTCGTCGTCGACCGCGACCTCACCGAGAGCGGAATCGACGTCGAGTTCTTCGGCGCCACCGCCCGGATGCCCGCGGTGTCCGCCGCGCTGGCCCTGCAGACCGGCGCCGCGCTCATCCCCGTGACACTCTGGTACGAGGGGGAGTACTGGGCGGCGCGCGTCCACGAGGAGATCCCGGCTCCCGGCGAGGGCGGCAGACAGGAGAAGATCCAGGCCATGACCCAGGAGCTCGCACGCGTCTTCGAGGCGGGCATCGCCGCGCACCCGGAGGACTGGCACATGCTGCAGAAGGTCTGGGTGGACGACATCGCCGACGGTACGGACGGCACCGGATGAGAATCGGCATCGTCTGCCCCTACACATGGGACGTCCCGGGGGGCGTCCAGCAGCACATCGGCGACCTCGCCGAGGCGCTGACCGCCCTCGGCCACCACGTGTCGGTGATCACGCCCGCGGACGACGACGCGGAGCTGCCGCCCTACGTCGTGTCCGCCGGCCGCGCGGTCCCGGTCCCCTACAACGGCTCGGTGGCGCGGCTGGCGTTCGGGTTCCTGTCGGCCGGTCGCGTCCGCCGCTGGATCAACGACGGCGCCTTCGACGTCCTGCACGTCCACGAGCCCGCCGCGCCGTCGCTCGGGCTGCTGGCCTGCTGGGCGGCGGACGGCCCGATCGTCGGCACGTTCCACGCGTCCTACGAGAAGTCGCGCGTGGTGTCGGTGACGGCGCCGATCCTGCAGAGCGCGCTGGAGAAGATCACTGGCCGGATCGCGGTGTCGGAGGCGGCGCGCACCACCCTCGTCGAGCACCTCGGCGGCGATGCCGTGCTGATCCCCAACGGCGTCGCGACCGAGCGGTACGCGATGGCCGACCCGCTGCCGGGCTGGCCCGGCCGGGGCGCGCCGGCCGGGGGAGTCGCGCCGGAGACCGCGGACGGGGGAGCACTGGGCTTCCTCGGCCGGATGGACGAGCCCCGCAAGGGCCTGCACGTGCTGCTGCGCGCGTTCGAGATCCTCGGGCGGCGGCGCCCCGGCCTGCGGCTGCTGCTGGCCGGCCCCGGCGACGCCGACGACGTCGTGTCGCGCGTCTCCCCGGACCTGCGCGACCGGGTCGTCGTCCTCGGCATGGTCAGCGAGGAGGACAAGGTCCGCGCCTACCACTCGGTGGACGTGTTCGTCGCGCCCAACCTCGGCGGCGAGAGCTTCGGCATCGTGCTCGCCGAGGCCATGGCGGCCGGCGCGCCCATCCTGGCCAGCGACATCGAGGCGTTCGACCGGGTGCTGCGCGGCGGGCGCGCCGGCGCGCTGTTCCCCGTCGGCGACCACGAGGCCCTCGCTGCGGCGGCCGGCGAGCTGCTCGACGACCCCGCACGCCGCAAGCAGCTGTCGGCGGAGGCCCGCGCCGCCGTCCGCGCCTACGATTGGTCGTCGGTCGCCCGCGACGTGCTGCGCGTGTACGAGACCGTCGCGTTCGCGAGCGCCGGCGTCGTCGAGTCCGGCCCGGCCGGGCTCCGGGACGGGGCCTAGGAGACCGCCGAGTGTACGACTGGATCATCGACGTCCTGTTCTGGATCGCCGTCGTCTTCCTGGTGGGCGTGTACGTCTCGTGGCGCGCGACCCGGCTCGACCGGCTGCACGTCCGCGTCGAGACCGCCCGCGCCGGGCTGGACGCGGCGCTGGTCCGGCGGGCCGCGGCGGCGCTGGAACTGGCCGCCTCCCGCCTGCTGGACCCGGCGACCAGCCTGGTGCTCGCCACCGCCGCCCACGAGGCCCGCACCGCGGGCGCCGAGCATCGCGAGTTCGCCGAGAGCGACCTGTCGCGGGCGCTGCGCGCGGTCTTCGACCAGCCCGGCTTCGCGGGCGCGCTCGCCGAGAGCGGGGCCGGCGAGGGGGTGCTGGACGAGCTGTCCGCCGCCGCGGCGAAGGTCGCCTACGCCCGCCGCTTCTACAACGACGCCGTCGCGCAGGCGCGGACCGCCCGCCGCAAGCTGCTCATCCGCGTCCTGCCGCTCGCCGGGCGCGCGCCGCTGCCCGACTTCTTCGAGATC
Organism: Actinomadura sp. GC306; assembly: GCF_004348665.1. GTDB lineage: Bacteria > Actinomycetota > Actinomycetes > Streptosporangiales > Streptosporangiaceae > Spirillospora. Next base: position 41,069 of record NZ_SMKM01000020.1, read on the forward strand.
GACGACGATCCGCCCGGGATCTGACCGGCGGGACCGCTGGGACGGCCCCGCATTGATCACATCCGGGTCCGGCGGCCGTACCGCTGGGCGGGCGGGCGCATCCGATCGCGTTCGCTACCCTCGGGCAGAGCGGTCAAGGGGAGGCTCATCGTGCGATCCGCCCGGGACACCGGCATCGGCGGCCGTGCGGCCGCGGTGCTCGGTTCCCTCGTCCTCGGCGCCGGCCTGGTGTCCTGCTCCGGGTCCGGCGAGCCGGCCACGGCGCCGCCGCCGCGCAGCACGGCCGCGCCCGAGCCGAGCGAAACGCCGCCGCCCCCCGCGCACCCCTTCACCGGCGAGCGGAAGGGGCTGGACAACCCCGTCCTCGCCGTCAAGATCGAGAACACCCGGCCCGCGATGCCGCAGAGCGGGGTGCAGGCCGCCGACATCGTCTACGTCGAGCAGGTCGAGGGCGGCGAGACCCGGCTGATGGCGGTCTACTCGTCCGAGCTGCCGAAGCGGGTCGGGCCCGTGCGCAGCGCCCGCATCTCCGACCTGCACATCCTGCCGCAGTTCGGGAAGCCCGCGTTCGCGTTCTCCGGCGTCCAGAGCAAGATGAAGAAGCACGTCCGCAAGGCGCCGGTGTACGACATCTCACAGGAGAACGCCGGGAGCGCCTACTTCCGGGGCGGCGGCAAGCCGATCCCGTACAACCTCTACGCCGACCCGAAGGACCTGCTCAAGAAGGCGCCGAAGGCCAGCGGCCCCCGCGACATCGGCTTCCGGTTCGGGGACGCCCCGGCGGGCGGCGAGCCCACGAAGGGCTTCACCGCGCGGTGGCCGTCGGCCAGCATGGGGTTCACCTGGTCGAAGAAGCAGAAGCGGTGGCTCGCCAGCTTCGGCGGCCGGCCCGACCGCGCCGCCGAGGGCGGGCGCCTGGGCGGTCGGACGGTCGTCATCCAGTACGCGAAGACCACGCGCTCGAAGTTCCGCGACTTCCTCGGCAGCTACACGCCGCTGATCCACACCACCGGGAAGGGCAAGGCGCTCGTGCTCCGCGACGGGAAGTCGTACAAGGCCGAATGGTCGAGGCCGTCGGAGAAGAAGGGCACCACCTTCACGACCGCCGAGGGCGAGCCGATGACGTTCGCGCGGGGCCAGGTCTGGGTGGTCATCGTCAACGACGGCAAGCCCTACATCCCCTAGCGGCGCGGGCCCGGCGGCGCGGCGGCGGCCCCACCTCGCGTCGGCCGGCACTCTGTAAACGATCGCCCGCCCGCGTTGACACCATGGCATGTCGAGCGGTCGCCCTAGCAGGCAATACCATGGAACGGACTTGTCGTACTTCCATGTGAGGAAAACCCGTGTCCACTTCCAGTCCCGCCCCCGAGAACGCCACGCCCGAGACCGGGACGGCCCGCGTCAAGCGCGGCATGGCGGAGATGCTCAAGGGCGGCGTGATCATGGACGTCGTCACGCCCGAGCAGGCGAAGATCGCCGAAGACGCGGGCGCGGTCGCCGTCATGGCCCTGGAGCGGGTGCCCGCCGACATCCGCGCCGAGGGCGGCATCTCCCGGATGAGCGACCCCGACATGATCGACGGGATCATCAGCGCGGTGTCCATCCCGGTCATGGCCAAGGCCCGGATCGGCCACTTCGTCGAGGCGCAGGTGCTGCAGGCCCTCGGCGTCGACTACGTGGACGAGTCCGAGGTCCTCACCCCGGCCGACTACGACAACCACATCGACAAGTGGGCGTTCACCGTCCCCTTCGTCTGCGGCGCCACCAACCTCGGTGAGGCGCTGCGCCGCATCACCGAGGGCGCGGCCATGATCCGCTCCAAGGGCGAGGCCGGAACCGGCGACGTGTCCAACGCCACCACGCACATGCGCCAGATCCGCCAGCAGATCCGCCGCCTCCAGAACCTCGCGGAGGACGAGCTCTACGTCGCCGCCAAGGAGCTCCAGGCACCCTACGAGCTCGTCAAGGAGGTCGCGGCCGCCGGCAGGCTGCCGGTCGTGCTCTTCACCGCGGGCGGCATCGCGACCCCCGCGGACGCGGCCATGATGATGCAGCTCGGCGCCGAGGGCGTCTTCGTCGGCTCCGGCATCTTCAAGTCCGGGAACCCCGCCCAGCGCGCCGAGGCCATCGTCAAGGCCACCACGTTCTACGACGACCCCGGTGTGATCGCCAAGGTGTCCCGCGGGCTCGGCGAGGCCATGGTCGGCATCAGCGCCGCCGGGCTCGGCGAGGACCAGAAGTTCGCGGGCCGCGGCTGGTGAGGTGAAACCCGCCGGGTTACCCTGGCGGCGCGGCCGGTGCGGGACGGCGTCCCGGCGAGGGGGGCGGCCCCCGGGCGAGGCCCGGCGGCGGGAGGGGAGAGCATGGCTTGGTCGGTCGCGCTGGCCTGCGCGAGCGCGGGGGAGCCCGCCGAGGTGTTCCGGCCGGGCCTGGTGCCCGACCCGGACGCCGCCGCGGCGATCGCGCGGGGCCTCTACCCGGCCGACACCCTGACCGAGACCGGTGACACGGTCCTCGACTTCGCGCTCTGGCCGTACGAGGACGAGCTGTTCGTCGGGGCGTTCGAGCGGGCCCTGCTGCTGTGCGACCGGCGGCTGTTCTGCCTCGACGACGACGCCCGCCGCATCGCCGACACCGCCGCGGCCGCGCTGCCCGGATCGCACTGCGGCGTCCTCGTGCTGCACAACGTCATCCGCGGCTGCTGGTTCCGCTGGTACGAGTCCGGCGAGCTGCTGCGCGACGTGTTCGTCACCGCCGAGGACGGCGTCGTCGTCGACCAGGGCGAGCGGCTCCCCGCCGAGCGGCCGTTCTGGCGCTCCATCGACGCGGGCGCCCCCGACGTCCCGCTGCCGTTCGACCCGGAGGAGTTCGGCCTCGCCCTCGCCGGGGAGCACATGTTCGGCCGCGGCATCGCCGACCGGGGCAAGGACGGGTTCCTGCCGCTGGAACTGCCGCTGCGCCGCTTCAAGCACGTCTGAGCCGCCGGGCCCGGGGAAGACGCGCCGTGGCGAGCGGCGTTGTACCGAACGTCTAGGCTTGGACGGCCCCCAGCACCCCCGGAAGGTTCTCGCGTGACCGCTGTGCCGACGATCGGTGTCCTCGCCCTGCAGGGCGACGTGCGCGAGCACGTCCGCGCGCTGGAGGCCGCCGGGGCCCGCACCCTGAACGTGCGCCGCCCCGACGAGCTGGAACGCGTCGACGGCCTCGTCCTGCCCGGCGGCGAGTCCACCACCATGTGGCGGCTGGCCCGCTCGTTCGAGCTGCTGGAGCCGCTGCGCAAGCGGATCGAGGCGGGGCTGCCCGCCTACGGCTCCTGCGCCGGCATGATCATGCTCGCCGACCGCATCGTGGACGGCGCGCCGGGCCAGGAGACGGTCGGCGGCATCGACATGACCGTCCGGCGCAACGCCTTCGGCCGGCAGGTCGACTCGTTCGAGTCCGACGTCCCGCTGACCGGCATGGGGGACACGCCGTACCACGCCGTCTTCATCCGCGCTCCCTGGGTCGAATCGGTCGGCGACGGCGTCGAGATCATCGGACGCGCCGACGGCGGCCCGAACGCCGGTAGGATCGTCGCCGTCCGCCAGGGGCGCCTCATGGCGACCGCGTTCCATCCGGAGTTGACAGGCGATTTCCGCGTGCACCACTACTTCGCCGATCTGGTGCGCCGGACCACAGTGGAGGAGTGACAGATGTCCGGCCATTCCAAGTGGGCGACGACCAAGCACAAGAAGGCGGCCCTCGACGCCAAGCGGGGCAAGCTCTTCGCGAAGCTGATCAAGAACATCGAGGTGGCGGCCCGCACGGGCGGTGGCGATCCGGACGCCAACCCGACCCTCTACGACGCCATCTACAAGGCGAAGAAGAACTCGGTCCCCAACGACAACATCGAGCGCGCGCGCAAGCGCGGCGCCGGTGAGGAGGCCGGCGGCGCCGACTGGCAGACCATCACCTACGAGGGCTACGCGCCCGGCGGGGTCGCCGTCCTGATCGAGTGCCTGACCGACAACCGCAACCGCGCGGCCTCCGAGGTCCGCGTCGCCCTCACCCGCAACGGCGGCTCGCTCGCCGACCCGGGCTCGGTGTCCTACATGTTCAACCGCAAGGGCGTCGTGATCGTCCCCAAGGCGGGCACCAGCGAGGACGACGTGATGCTCGCCGTGCTGGACGCCGGCGCCGAGGAGGTCAACGACCTCGGCGACGAGAGCTTCGAGGTCGTCAGCGAGGCGGGCGACCTGGTCGCGGTCCGCAGCGCGCTGGTGGACGCCGGGATCGACTACGAGTCGGCCGAGAGCAAGTTCCTGCCGAGCGTCACGGTCCCCCTGGACGAGGAGAACGCCAAGAAGGTCTTCCGCCTTCTGGACGCCCTTGAGGACTCCGACGACGTCCAGGAGGTCTACGCCAACTTCGACGTGTCCGACGACGTCCTCGCCACCCTGGACTGAGCCCGGCCCCGCCCCGCGTCTCGCTGGAAC
>NZ_SMKM01000210.1 GCF_004348665.1 Actinomadura sp. GC306
GCGACAGGAGCATGGGGGGGCGGAGTTGTTGGGCGTCGCCGCGGCGGTACAGGCGTGCGGGGCGGCCGCCGTCGCGCGTCGTCGTCCGCTCGGTGGGGATGAGGAAGCGGTCGGCGCCGGTGACCTTGCGGTGGAAGTTCCGCGGGTCGAGGCTCGTCCCCCACACGATCTCGTAGACGCGGCGCAGCTCCGCCACGGTGAACTCGGGCGGGCAGAACGCGGCGGCCAGCGACGTGTACTCCAGCTTGGCCCGTGCCCGCTCCATCCCGTCGCAGAGGATGCGCCGGTGGTCGAACGCCGCCCGGTCGCGGTGGACGAGCTCGTCCACCGCCGTCCACAGCACCTGCGCGCGGCTGGACGCGGGCAGATCGGGCGCCAGCCCCAGGTAGGCGACGCTGACCACCCGCTGCCGCGGATCGCGGTCGGGGTACCCGTAGGTGGCGAGCTGTTCGAGGTGGATCCGCACGTCCGCGAGCCCCGCCCGCTCCGCCATCAGCCGGGACGCGGCGACGGGCAGGTCCTCGTCGAGCTGGATGAACCCGCCCGGCAGCGACCACGCCCCCTCGTACGGCGGGCGGTCGCGCCGCCACCGCAGCGCGCAGAGGCGCTGTTCCCGCACGGTGAGGACGACGAGATCGACGGAGACGGCGAGGCGCGGGACGAGCATGGAGTGGAGTCTATTGCTCTCCGCAGCGGAGGGATCCCGGTCCGGAGACACCCGGAGACACCGACGGGCGGGCGCGTCCGCACGCGCCCGCCCGTGATCCGATGGCCGGTGTTCAGTCGTCCTTCGGGGCGTCCTTGGGAACCTCGACCACGGCCGCGCCGTTCGCGGTGCCGTTCGGGGCGTGCCCGTTCTGGACGTTCAGGTTGCCGAGGAGCTGCCGGGCGACGCCGAGCCCCGTGCCGCCGAGCGTGAGCGCCTTGGCGAGCATGTCCTCGACGCCCTCGGCGCCGTTGAGCACGACCATGTTGTCGACGTTGCCGAACACGCCCGCGCCGGCCTCGACGATCTGCGGCCACTGCTCGGCGAGCTGCTGCGCGATGACGGCATCGGTGTTCTTGGCCAGCGCCTCCGCCCGCGCCTTGATCGCCTCGGCCTCCGCGAGACCCTTCTGCCGGATCGCGTCCGCCTCGGCCTCACCGAGGATGCGGGTGGCCTCCGCCTCCCGCGCCGCCCGGAGCTGGATCTCCGTCGCGGCGGCCTGCGCCTGCGCGATGCGCTCCTCGCGCTCGGCCTCGGCCAGCTTCACCTGCTCGTACGCGCGGGCGTCGGCGGGCTTGCGGATCTCGCTCTCCAGCCGCTTCTCCGTGCGCTCCGCCTCCAGCTCCGCGTTGCGGGTCTCCTTGAGGATGACCTCCTGGCGGGCCTGCTGCGCGGCCTGCTGCACCTGGCCCTCGTACTCGGCCTTCTTCATCTCCGTGTCGCGGATGACCGCGGCGTTCTGCCGCTCGGTCTCCTGCTCCCGCTCGGTCGCCTCCTGGTTGCGCTCGGCCTCCGCGATGCGGGCGGCGGACGCGACCCGGGCGGCGTGCGGGCGGCCGAGGTTGGTGATGTAGTCGGTCTCGTCGTCGATCTCCTGGATCTGCAGCGAGTCGACGACCAGCCCGAGCTTGCTCATCTCGTCGGCGGCGGAGATACGGGTCTCGCTGGTGAGGCGCTCCCGGTTGAGGATCAGGTCCTCGACGGTGAGGTTGCCGATGATCGAGCGCAGGTGGCCGGTGAACAGCTCGTGGATCGCGCCGTCCATCGAGCCCTGCTGCTCCAGGAAGCGCCGCGCCGCGTTGGCGATCGACACGAAGTCGTCGCCGACCTTGTAGATGACGACGCCGCGGACCTTGACCGGGATGCCCTGCTGCGTCACGCAGTTCACTTCGAGGTTGGCCGCCCGGCTGTCGAGCCGCAGCCGCCGGGCCACCTGGAAACCGGGCAGGACGGCGGTGCCCTTACCGGTCACGATCTTGAAGCCGAGGCTGTCCATTCCGTCCACGGGCTTGGACTTGGCGCCCAGCCCGGAGATGATCAGCGCCTCGTTCGGCTCGGCGACCCGCCACACGAGCTTGAACAAGATGATCAGCACGATGAGCGCGGCTACGGCGCCGCCGAGCACGGCGAGCAGGGGCATACGGCCTCCTTTTCTGTTATGGCGGGGGGACGAATCCGTCCGCGTTGCCCCATAGACGCGCCGAACGGGGAACCGGTTCGACTTGCGTAGCTATTGGCCGAAAGCGGGCGCTACATACACCGTACGCGGCGGGTGGTACTCGACCACCACCACGACCATCCCCACGGTGATCTCCTCGCGCGGGTCGACGGGGTGGGCGTAGAACGCCTCGACCCCGCCGCGCACCGGGATCATCACCTCGCCGACCAGGCCGGGCCCGATCTTGCCGGTGACCCGGCCTTCCTTACCGATCAAGGAGCGCCCCCTGTTCGTCGCAGGCCAGTCCGCCAAGGCTAATGGCTGGGGACGACGCGGGGTGTGGCGCGTGCCGCCGACTACGGGAGGACGCGCTCGGCCTGCCCGAGGGCTGTGCGGGCCAGGCTCTCCGCCTCGGCCCGGGTGGCGGCGGGACCGGAGACGGTGATCGTGGCCAGGTAGTGGCGGCCGCGGAACACCACGTACCAGGTGCGGGTACCGGTGTCGCCGCTGGTGGTGGCGACGCCGACCGTCCGGGAGCCCTCGCCGATGTCGCCCTTCGGGGACTCCACGACGCGGTGCTGCGACCACTCGGAGCCGACCTTGGTGCGGAACCGCAGGCAGCCGGCCGGGACGCGGGCGTTGACCTGCTTCTCCGCGGCGCCGGCGGACATGCCCATCAGGGTCTGGGTGACGGCCTGGCCGCGCTTGGCGAACGTGACCAGCGCCGCGGGGGCGTCGGCGGGGACGGCGCCGTCCGGGCCGCCCGTCCCGCAGCCCGGCTTGTCGAGGACGGCCTGGCGCTGCAACCTGGCCGCGTTCTGAATCGGCCGCAGCGTGCCGTACGAGCCGGAGTCGGGTTCCGCTGCCTTCCGGTAACCGGGCAGCTCGGTGAGCAGGGCCTGGGCCAGCTGGTCGGCGGTGTAGCCGACGCCGGCGATCTCGGCGGGACCGGTGCCGTGGACGGGACGCGCGCTCTCATCGCCGCCACCGCCGCACGCGGTGGCCGCGGCGGCCGTCGCCAGCAGCATGATCGGGAGGAGCCTGTGCGCCATGCCGGTGACCCTACGGCGCGAACCCCCCAGACGCCTCGAGACGACACGCGTTCCGGGCGAACCGGTCACCCACCAGACCCCCGGTTCCGTTGACTTGCGGCGTGTTGCCCTTATGGAGCGCTCCATAAGGGCAACACGCCGCAAGTCAACGAAGCATCGGGGCGGGCGGTGTCGGGGGTGGTTCGCCTGGGGCGCGGGTCAGCCTTGGGTGGCGCGCTCATTGTACTCGGCGGCGTACTCCTGGCCGGACATCTTCTGGATCGTCTCGATGATCTCGTCGGCGATGGCGCGGCGGGCCTTGGCCGGCGGCAGGTCGCGGTAGTGGGAGAAGTCCATCGGGGGGCCGATCCGCACGGTGGGGCGGGGGCCGAAGACGCGCGGCAGGGCCGCGCCGAGCGGCTGGATCTTGTCGGTGCCCTCCAGCGCGACGGGCAGCACCCGGGCGCCGGTCTCCAGGGCGAGCCAGCCGATGCCGGTGCGGCCGCGGTAGAGCCGGCCGTCCGGGGAGCGGGTGCCCTCGGGGTAGATCGCGAACGCGCCGGCGTTCTCCAGGACCTCGGCGCCCTGCTCCAGCGCGCCCATCGCGGCGCGCCGGGCGCCGCGGCGCACCGGGACGTGGCCGAGGTTGGTGAGGAACCAGCGGACGAAGCGCTTCTTGAGCCCGCCGCCCTCGAAGTAGTCCGCCTTGGCGATGTAGGTGACCGGCCGCGGGACCGCCAGCGGAATGATGAAGCTGTCGATGAACGACAGGTGGTTGCTCGCCACGATGAGCGGCCCGTAGCTCGGCACGTTGTCGCCGCCCACCACCCGCGGACGGAAAAGCAGCCAGAGGATCGGACGCACCACGCGCGTCATGAACGTGTAGAACACCCAGCCTCCTGAATTCGCCAACGACACTGTAACGTCTGCGCCGATCCGGGCCTGAGTCAGCGCCCCCCGTGCCCCTCGCCGGCCGGGTCAGGAAAAGCCCATCCGCAGGTCAAGCACGGTACGTGGGCACTTATCCACCATTTCTACTATTGAGTAAGTTTCTCTTGAGTAAGTTATTGCCGCGTTTCCCGGAGGTCCCGGGGCGCTGCCGGACCCTCCGGACGATCCGTCAGGTAGGGTTCGGTGCAGGAGACCCGGACGACCGTCTCGGGCGTGTTACGGCCCTGGGCACACCTGTGGGCGACCAGGTCCTTTTCCCAGGAAGTCCTTGGAATGTGGGCGCCGGTGCGCAATCCTGAGGAGTCACCTGAGATGGCCGGGTACCACCGGATGGGGCGTGAGGTGACCATGGACTTCGACATCAACCTGATGCGCGACGACCGGTGCACCCTCGTCCGGGTGCAGGGGGACATCGACGTCGTGTCCCGCACACGGTTCGAGGAGACGCTCTTCGAGGTCGTCGACTCCGGCGACCCCATGGTCATCGACATGCGCGAGGTCACCTTCTGCGACTCCACCGGCCTGAACGCCATCGTCGCCGCCAACCGCCGCGCCGCCGAACACGGCACCTCCGTAGCCCTGGTCGCCCTGCCCCCACGCGTCCAGCGGGTGTTCCGCATCACCGGGATCGACAAGTTCATCCCCATCCACGACACCCTCCGAGAAGCCCTAGCGGCGGCCAAATAACTCTGCCCTCGGTGGTCAGGTGCAGCCTTCGTATTGGGGGACCGTTGTCGTCAGCTTCAGGCCGGAGTCGCCGAACCACTTGTTGAGCAGGCGTTCGGCTGTGCCGTCCTGGTACATGGTGGTGATGGCTCGGTTGATGGTCTCGCAGCCTCGTAGGTCTCCCTTGCGGAGGCCGACGCCGTACTTCTCGTCGGTGAACGGGGCGTTGATCATGCGGCCGGAGCGACCCGCGGCGAAGCCGGCGAGGATCAGGTCGTCGGTGGAGACGGCGTCCAGTCGGCCGGCGGCGAGGGCGTCCATGCAGGCGCCGTAGGTGTCGACGGTGACGGGTTTCGCGGCGACCTTGCGCTCCTCGATGACGCGGCGCCAGGAGTTGGAGCCGGTCACCTCGCAGATCCGCTTGCCCTTCAGGTCCCGGACGTCGTCGATCGAGTCGTCGTCGGCGCGGACGAAGGTGTCCTGGTGCGCGACGTAGTAGGGACCCGCGAAGGTGACCTCCATCTTGCGGCGCGCGGTGATCGAGTAGGTCGCGATGATGAGGTCCACGGTGCCGTTGGCGAGTGCCTCCTCGCGGACGGACGAGTTGGTCGTCCGGAACGTGATGCGGCTCTTCGGGACGCCCAGCTTGCCCGCGATGTAGACGGCGACATCGACGTCGAAGCCCTCGTAGGTCCCGTCCGGGCGCTTGACGCCGAGGGCGGGCTGGTCCTCCTTGACGCCGATGACCAGGGAGTTCCGGTCGGTGACGCTCTCCTTCTCGGAGCCGCCGAGGCCGCAGGCCGTCAGGCCCGCCAGCAGCAGGAACGCACCGGCGGTGGCACGGATGGCGCGCATCTTCTCCTCCTCAGCGGAACTCGGCCAGCCGGGGACGGATCCCCGCCAGGATCAGCAGGGCGATGGCGGCGGCGCCCGCGGCCGGTACCGCGTTCCAGCCGCGCAGGCCGCCGTCCGCGTCCCTGATCGCGTTGTCGAAGGCGTCCTGGTGGACGGCCGTGAGCGCGGTCAGCGCCGCGTCGTAGGCGCCGAAGTCGCTGATGGCGCCGGAGGTGCGGTCCATCCGGAGGTCGACGGCTCCGGCCCGGTCTCCCGATGAGGCGAGCTGCCGCATCCGCGCGTCGTTGCGTTGAACCAGCCGGTATGCCTGAAGCGTTCGGTGGAGGGCGTCGGCCTCGCGGCCTCGTTCGACCGTGCGCGCCTCGTCGCCGAAGAAGCCGAGGAACGGCACGTCGCCCTCGCCCGCTCGGTATCCGCTGAGCTTCTCCTCCAGTGCGGCGTAGTAGTTCTCCAGGTTGACCGGGCGGTCGCCCATGTCCGGCTGGATCACCGAGAGGGATTTGTCGAGGTAGGTCTGCTCGTAGGTGTCGGCGCGGCCCGGGTCGAGGAGGTAGCGGCTCTCGTCGGCGAACGCGCTGTGGCTGATCGCGCGGGCCCGGGAGAGCTGGAGGATCGAGTCGAAGCCGTCCTCCTTCGCCTTCTTCATGTGTCCGGCCTGGGCGGTCAGCAGGCCCGTCCCGACGGCGGTGAGCGCGAGTGCCGCGAGGGTCGCGAGGACCAGTGGCGGGTTGAGGACGCGGCGGAACGTCCGCGCGAGGTAGAGCTGCGTGGCGATGAGGAGCAGGAGGACGAGGGCGCCGGTCACCGCGACCCAGGTCCGGCCCGTCAGGACGGCCGACCGGTTCGTCTCGTAGTCCTGCCGGACGTGCGCCCCCGTGTCGAGCGTGATGTTGTACGCCTTGGGCAGGAGCTGCATCTTCATCAGGTCGGTCGCCTGCCGGTAGGCGTCGATGACCTCCGCGGGCAGTTCCCCCGGCGGGTGGTCGGCCTGCGCGTCGAGTTCCATGGCGCGGCCGACGAGCCGTTCGTACTTGCCGAGGCCGTCCAGCACCTCCTGGACGGTGCGCCGCAGCGCGGGGTCGCTGCCGGCGAGCTGCGCGGCCTCCACGGCGGCGGCGTCGGCCTCCGCGCGGCGCCGCTCGTACAGCCGCAGCGACTCGTCGTGGCCGATACCGAGGTCGTGGTCGCGGCCGATCAGCAGGATGTTCGACACCTGCGCGTCCATGTCGCTGAGCGCGAAGTACAGGGTGCCGGTCGCGACGACCTGCGGGCCCGCGTCATGGCCGATCGTCTGGACGGAGTCGCGGGCGTTCCCGATCGCGACGGTCAGCACGGCGAGCAGCGCCACGATCGCGGCCAGGCACAGCACCGCGTGGACGCCGATGCGGCCCGGGATCGTGCGGAGCCACCGGCCGCGGACGAGCTTTGTGAGGCGTCCCGTGCGCTGCCTCGCCGGGTCCGGGCGGCGGGGCGCCGGGGGTCTTGGTGCGGGGCGCACCGGCCCCGGCCCGCGGGGCGGGGTCATCGTCATGGCGGGGCCTCCTGCAGGAGCAGCGTGATCGTCGTCCAGGCGCCGACGTGGACGCGGTCGCCATCGGTGAGCGGCACGGGCGTGTTCACCTCGATGGGCTCCGTCCCGCCGTTCACCGTCGTGCCGTTGGTCGAGCCGGGATCGACCAGGTGCCAGGCGCCGTCCGGCTGCGCGAGCAGGACGGCGTGCAGGTGCGAGACGGCGGGGTCCTCGGGCGGGGCGCTCAGGTCGATCTCCGGGAGGATCGCGCGGGACGTGCTGCGCCGCCCGATCCGGACCTGGTCGCCGAGCAGCGGGACGCGGCGCTCCGGGCAGTACGGCGGAAAGCTGAGGTCGGGCGCGTCCGGCCCGAGCTGGGCGAGCACCGTGCCGAAGTACTCGCGGTCGGCGGTGATCACGGCGGACGGGCCGGGCGGGGTCATGCGCGGGCTGCTCGTGCGTTGCGCGGGCACCATCGGCGGCTGCCGCGCCGAATGGGCGGCGCCGGTGCCGAAGTCGTGGCCGTCGACCTCGCAGAAGCGGCCGGAGCGAGGGGTCCCGCACTCGGGGCAGGCGGCGGCCGGCTCGGCGCGCGGTATGACGTCGCCGCACACGTCGCAGTAGGCGGCGTCCGCGGACAGGTGCCCGCTCGGGCAGACCGGCATGGGCCTCAGCCTCCCCCGGCCGCGTCGTCGGGGCGCCGAGTCCGCACCGACCGGACGGAGCGGGTGTCGAGCGACATCTCGTCCGCCTTCGACACCTCGCGCTTCAGCCGGACCGTCCCGCGCTCGGGGTCGACGACCTCGACGATCCGGTCCAGCAGGCCGGAGATCTGCTCGTTGCCGACCTCCCGCGCCAGCACCACGGCCCGGCCGAGCCTGGCGGTCGCGGTGTCGCCGTCGCCCAGCCGCCGCGCCTCCAGGCCCTCCTGGATCGCCTCGGCCAGCTCCGACTGACCGGTGTGGATCGTGACCCGCTCGTTCATCAGCGTGGCCCTGGCCTCGTCGTCGGTCCACTCCGCGAGGACGGTTCCGGACGCGAGGGCCTGGTCACCAGCCATGACCTTCACCCACGCGGCACGCATCTGCCGTCCGACGTCGCCGGGCGGCACCTCGACGCACAGGTGGTACTCGCGGGTCTCGCTCCCCCACGAGCCCAGCGGATAGTCGCCCGTCTGCGTCCCGGACTCGACCCGCCGGCCGGTCAGGTCGTCCACGGTCGGCACCATCTGCTTGACGAAGCGGAGCTCCGCCCGCCGCGGCGTCCACACGCGCAGCGAGACGTCCGCGACCTCCTTGCTCATCGCGGCGCGCGTCATCGCGAGGAAGTCGGCCTCCAGGTCCGCCGGGTCGGGGACGTCCAGGAACCCGCCCAGCAGCGCCGTGGTGATCTTGCGGACCTCGGCGACCTCCCAGTCGGTGCCGACCCCGCGCGCGTCGCACTGGAAGCGGCCCGAGCACTGCTCCAGCGCCGCGTCGAGCTCCTCTTCCGACTCGTGCTGGTTCTTGCCGTCGGTCAGCAGGATCGCGTGCTTGACGGCGTCGTCGTAGCCGGTGAACAGCCGGTCGGCGAGCCGCAGCCAGGACCCGATCGCCGTGCCGCCCGCCGCCTCCAGCCGGGACACGGCCTGCGCGGCGCTGCGCCGGGACGTCTCGTTCGCCTCGGCGAGCCGCTCCCCCTGCGGGTAGATCATCCGGGGCTGGTTGGCGCCCGCGACCACGGCGAAGCGGACCCCGTCGCGCAGCACGTGCACCGCCGCCCGCGCGGCCCGCTTCGCGGCGGCCATCTTCCCCCGGTAGGACATCGAGCCCGAGGTGTCGATGATGATGACCTCCGCGGCGGGCGTCCGGCCGCCGCCCGGCCCGGCGGTACCGGACGAGCGCGCCGTCACGGTGACGATCGCGTGCACCTCCCGTCCGCCCTCCGGGAGGTAGGGGTTCTGGTCCACGCGGATCGTGAACCCGGGGTGTCCGCTCATCTGCCCGGCTCCCTGCTCGTGTCCGGCGGCGGGCAGGCGATGACCGCCACCGCGACGTCGTCGTGCCCGCCCGCGCCGAGCGCCGCCCGCCGCAGCCGCCGCACCGTCCCGCGCGGCCCGTCCGCGCCATCTTCGCCGGGCCGGGCGGCGGACGCCAGGTGCGCGGGGCCGGGCAGATGGTTCCCCAGCCCGTCGCCGCACGGCTCGCCGCGGGTGCGGTAGAGCACGGTGTGGAGGTCCCGGTCCGCGGTCATCGTCAGAACAGCGTCCTCGGGCGCACCTCGTTGGCCCGTTTGACCATCGCGTGCCGGTGCGCCGCGCCGTCCGCGAGCTTGGCGAGGACGCGGTAGGTCTCCTCCAGCTTCGCGCGGAGCGACGCCTCGTCGAGGTCGGTGCCGAGGATCCGGGGACGTGACGCGGCCCGCCCGGCGCCCCGGCCCATGCGGACCCAGCCGAGGGCGGCCTCCAAAACCTCGGCGGTGAACGCGGCGGCGCGCTCGGTGTCCAGGCGCAGCGACGCGAGGCGCCGCCCGGCCTCGACCAGCGTGCCCGCGTCCAGCTCGGTGGGGCGGCGGCCGCGCACCGCGGTCGCGACGGCCGCGAGCTGCGCGGCGAGGTAGTCGCTGGAGACGCGCGGCACCGAGTCCAGCACCTGCTCGGCCGCCCGGCGGTCGCGCGCGGCGAGGCGGGCGCGGGCCAGGCCGAACGCGGCGCTCACGTGGGTGGGGTCGGTGCGCCAGACCGTCTCGTAGAAGCGGGCGGCCTGCACCATGTCGCCCCGGATCTCGTGGCAGAACGCAAGCGCCAGCTTGGGGGCCTGCTCGCCCGGCGCGAGGTCGTACAGGTCGTTGAAGACGGCCACGGCCTCCGCGGTGCCGCCGCCCGCGAGGGCCCGGACGCCGCGGTACCAGTCGACGCGCCAGTCGTCGGGGGCCGCGGCGGCGATCTCGTCGAGGAGGCGGCGGGCGCCGTCCAGGTCGTCCAGCTCGATCCGGACGCGGGCCAGCGCGAGGCGGACCTCCCGCGACGGGACCGGCGCGGCGGCGAGCGCGGCGGCCAGGTCGCCCGGGTCGCGGGCGGTGAGCCCGGTCAGGAACGCGGCGGCCGGGTCCGACCCGTACACGAGCGGGACGGGCAGCGCGGCCGCGGCGGCGGACGGCTCCAGCGGCGCGAGGATCGGCGGGGGCCCGGCCCGGGTGCCGGCCCGAGTTCCGGCCCGGGTGCCGTCCCGCTCGGCCGGCGCGGCGATCTCGGCCCCCGCGGTGTGCTGGCCCGCGCCGAACAGCGGGGACGGCGCGGGCCGCGGCCGCCCGTCCTCGGCGGACAGGACCTCGCGCAGGACGCCGGTGAGCTGCTCGGCCATCTCCGCGGCGCTCTGGAAGCGGCGGGCCGGGTCGGGGTGCGTGGCGCGGCGCAGCAGCCGGTGGTACGACTCGTGCCGCCGGAACACCGGGACCTCGTCGCGCGGCGGGAGGCTGCGCAGATGCCGCCCGGTGTAGCCGCGGAACGGGAAGCTGAGCACCGCCAGCGTCCGGCCGACCGTGTACAGGTCGGAGGTGACCGACGGGCCCTGCGAGCCGATCTCGGGCGCCTGGTAGCCGGGGGTGCCGAAGATCGGGCTGTCCACGTCGAACGCGCGGCGCACCCCGCCGAGGTCGATCAGCTTGAGCTGCTCCTCCGACTGGATGGCGTTGTCCGGCTTGAAGTCGCAGTACAGCAGCCCGACGCCGTGCAGGTAGCCGAGCGCGCTCAGCACCTCCAGCCCGTACGCGATGACCTGCGGCAGCGGCAGCGCCGCCGCGTCGCCGTGCTCGCGGCGCAGCCCGAGGAGGATGTCCTTCAGCGACCGGCCGCCGACGTACTCCATCACGATGTAGCCGGCGTCGCCGTGCCGCACGAAGTTGTAGATCTTGACGATGTTGGGGTGCTCGACCTCGGCGAGGAACGCCCGCTCGGCGGTCGCGGCGGCGAGGGAGTCGGCGTTCCCGGAGTCGAGCAGGCCCTTGAGCACCACCCAGCGCTCGCTCACGTTGTGGTCGCGGGCCAGGTACACCCAGCCGAGACCGCCGTGCGCCAGGCAGCCGAGCACCTCGTACTGGCCGCCGATCATCTCGCCGGGGTGGAGCTTCGGCGTGAACGAGAACGGGTGGCCGCAGTTGCGGCAGAACCCCTCGGTGCGGCCGGGCCGGTCGCCCCGGCTCCGGCCGACCTTCTCGTCGCACCGGCCGCAGTAGCGCCGGTTCTCCGGCACCTCGGGCGCCGGCATGATCGCCGAGGCGGGGTCGCGGGCCGGGACGGGCGGCACCTCCACCAGCCCGGCGCCGAGCATCCCGCGCCTGGTGGAGCCGCTCGAACCCGTCCCCCGGGTGCCGCCGCGCGACGCCGTCCGCCCGGACCCGACGGTGCCGGACCCGCCGGCCGCCGAGGCGCCGGACGGGGCGGCGCCGGTACCGGTGCCGGTGCCGGTGCCGCCCGGCCGGGACGGGCCGGCGGGGTTTGCCGCGGGCGTCGCGGGCGACCGCCTGGTCACCGCGGCGCCTGCCGGTGCGTGCGGGACGGGCCTCGCGGACGCGCCCGGCGCGCGGACGGTGTGCGGCGCCGGGCTCGGCGAAGACGGGTGCCCGGACGGCGGCGCGTGCGGAGACGGGGCCAGCGGAGACGGGGCGGGCCCGGCCGCCTTCATCGGGTGGACGGGCGGAGCCGGACTCTGCGCGGGCGCCGGCCCGGGAGCCGCCGCCGGAGCCGGGGCCGGCGGCGCGGCCGGGGCCGACTCCGGAACGGGGGCCGGTTCGGGG
>NZ_SMKM01000211.1 GCF_004348665.1 Actinomadura sp. GC306
CGGTGGGAGGCGTCATGCGCTCTCCCGGTGCCCAGCCGCCCGCCGGATCGCGCCGACGATCTGCGTGTAGCCGGTGCAGCGGCAGATGTTCCCCGACATCGCGACCCGGAGCTCCTCGTCGCTGAGCCCCGCGGCCTCGCCGAGCAGCGCGCCCGCCCGGACGACCTGCCCCGGCGTGCAGAACCCGCACTGGAACCCGCCGGTCTCGGCGAACGCGCGCCGCAGCTCGCGGTGCTCGTCCGCGAGCCCCTCCACGGTCGTGATCCGGCCGTCCTCGGCCTCCTCGACCATGAGCACGCACGACATCACCGGGACGCCGTCGAGCAGCACCGTGCACGCCCCGCACTCCCCGCGCCCGCACGCCTCCTTCGCGCCGCGCAGCCCGAGCCCGCCGCGCAGCACCGACAGCAGCGGCTCGCCGGGCCGCACGTCGACCTCGACGACGGTGCCGTTCACGTCGAGTTCCGCCCGCCGCGAGGCGGTCATCGCCCGGTGCCCGGCCGCAGCGCGCCCATCAGCTCGTCCGTGCTCGTCACCACGCCGTGGAAGCGGTCGGTGCTCGCGAGGACCGCGGCGTGCGCGGCGTCGTCGGTGTCGGCGACGCACTCCGCCGGTACCACCACGTCGAAGTCGCGGGCGTACGCGTCCCGGATGGTGGAGTCGACGCAGAAGCTCGTCGTCGTCCCCGCCACGATGAGCACCTGCACGCCGCTCATCCGCAGCACGCTCTCCAGCCGCGTGTTGTAGAAGCCGCTGGCGCGGTGCTTGACGATGACCTCGTCCTGGCTGCGGACGTGCTCCTTCACCTCGTCCAGCAGCTCCGCGTCCCAGGTGCCCTGGTGGCACAGGTCGAGCTTCACCCCGCGCCGGTCCAGGTGGGACGGGATCCGGCGGCGCGCCCGGTTGCGGTCGCCGGGGAAGTGGACCTGGCGCGTGAACCACACCGGGATGTCCAGCGCGCGGCAGCGCTCGACGAGGTTCAGGGCGTGCGGCACCATCTCGCGGGGCTTGGCCACGCTGTCCGCCCCGAACGCGCGCCCGCGCGAGCCCTCCGGGTGGCAGAAACCGTTCTGCAGGTCGATGACCAGCAGGCCGACCTCGGCGGGGTCGAGTGTCACGTCAAGCGGCATGGCGTCCTCCGTACTGCTCGTCTGGTCTGTTCGTCGTGGATGCGCGTCACGGGCGCAGCACTTGGCCCGACCCCGGGCGCACCGACACCTCGCCGTCGCGGAGCTGGACCTCGCCGCGCCGGATCGTCAGCGCCGGCCAGCCCTTCAGCGCCATCCCTTCGAACGCGCTGGTGTACTTGCTGCGGGTGACGTCCGGGCCGACGACTCGCTCGGTGTCGAGGTCCACCACGACGAAGTCGGCGTCGGCGCCGACGGCGATCGCGCCCTTGCGCGGGTAGAGCCCGAAGATGCGGGCCGGGTTCTCCGCCATCGCGGCGGCGACGTGCTCCAGCTCGATGCGGCCCTTCAGCACGCCCTCGGTCAGCACCACCGGCAGCATGGTCGCGAGCCCGGCGAAGCCCGGCTTCTCCTCCCACAGCGCCGCGCCGGTCTTCACCAGCGGGACGTGGTCGGACCCGATCGTCTTGATGCTGCCGTCGCGGAGCCCGTCCCAGAGGCGCAGCCGGTCCTCCTCGCCGCGCAGCGCCGGGGCGACCTTCCCCACGCCCGCGCCCTGCTCGGCGAGCCGCTGGTCGTCGATCGTGAGGGCCAGGTAGTGCGGGCAGGTCTCCAGCACGATGTCCGCGCCGCGCTCCCGGGCCGCGTGGGCGGCGTCGATCCCGGCGCCGATCGTGGTGTGCGGGATGTAGAGGGGCGACTTCTGCAGCTCCGCGAGCCAGATCGCGCGCAGGATGTCCTGCTCCTCCACGAAGCCGGGCCGCGAGTCGGTGTAGGCCGCCAGGTCGTTGCGGCCGCTCGCCTTGACCTGCTCGGTGAGGTGCTCCACGAGCGCGTCGTCCTCGCAGTGCACCATGCACCGCGCGTACGGCCCGAGTCCGCGGATGCGGGCCATGGCCTCGTACAGGTCGGCGTCGGACACCGTGACCAGGCCGATCGGGTTACCCTCCGGGTATCCGCCCATGTAGAACTTGAAGCTGCGCACCCCGAACCGCTCGGCGTACTGGGGGATCTCCTCGATCTGGGCCATCGAGTTGAGGATGAAGTGGAACGCGGTGTCGAACGAGCTGTGCGCCGCCGCGACCTCCCGCTCCTTCTCGAACGTGTCGAGCAGCGAGGTCGCGCTGCGCTTGTACTGCAGCAGCGTGGTGATGCCGCCGATCGCCGCCGAGACCGACTCGGTCTCGCACAGCTCCTCGTACGGCACCCCGCCGCCCAGGTGGACGTGCGGGTCGACGATGCCCGGCAGCACCGGGCGGCCGCCG
The DNA here is from genome assembly GCF_004348665.1 of Actinomadura sp. GC306. Classification (GTDB taxonomy): domain Bacteria; phylum Actinomycetota; class Actinomycetes; order Streptosporangiales; family Streptosporangiaceae; genus Spirillospora. The sequence goes on from NZ_SMKM01000211.1 coordinate 2,393, forward strand.
CAGTCGATCGTCTCGGCGGCGGCGGGCAGGTCGGCGTCCCGGCCGATCGCGATGATCTTGCCGTCCCGCACCGCCACACCGGCGTGTACGCGCCCCTTCGGCGTCACGAGTTCCGCGTTGTGCAGCGCGAGGTCTGCGCTCATGGTGGAAGGCTCCTGTTCGTAGAGGTGGAAGGACGGCTCGGTCCGGGCGGGCCGGCCTGGCCGCCCGCGCGGGCGGCCGACCCGAGTTCCCGGGTCAGGCCCGCCGCGACCCGCACCAGCGCCGTCGCCATGGGCGAGTCGCAGTCCGGCGGGATCGTGACGGTGGTGCCGACGATCGCGATGGCCGCGGTGATGCCGGAGTCCTGGAACACCGGCGCCGCGAGCGTCCGCACGCCCGTCGCCTGCGGCGTGTTCGTCGCGAGGTGCCGCGCGCGGATCTCCGCGAGCTCGGCGCGCAGCTCCCGCGACCGGCGCAGCCGCCCGGCCAGGCCCGGGACGGCCGCGGGGTCCAGAAACGCGCAGAACAGCCGCCCCTGCGCCGATTCGAGGGAGAGCCGCGACCCCGCCCGGATGCTGATCCGCACCAGCCGGTTGGCGTTGTCGTCGACCCGCACCACGATGGGGCCCTCGCCGTCCCACACGCTCAGCACCACCGTCTCGTTCACCTCGTTCACCAGCGCCTCCAGAAACGGGCCGGAGGCGCTGATGATCGGGTGGCCGGACCGCACCGCCGCCGCCAGCGTGAGGATCTGCGGCCCGAGCGAGTACAGGCCCGTCGCCGCGTCGAACCGCAGCAGGTCGGCGGCGCGCAGCGCCTTGGTGTAGCGGTGCGCGGTCGGCTTGCTGACGCCGAGCCGCGCCGTGAGCTCGTTGAGGGTGAGGCGCGGCCGGCTCACCGTGAACGCGTCCAGGACCGTCGCGGCGCGCTGCACCGACTGGATGACGGGGGACGCGCCGTCCGGCGGCCCCCCGCCCGTCCCGTTCACGCCCGTTCCGGTGCCGGGGCCCCGTCCCATCGCGATGAGCTCCTCAGCTCCGGGAGTACTCCGGAACGAGCTTCTCCACGTCCGGGAGCTTCTCGGTCTGGCCCTGGTCGACGAGGATCTGCGCCATCTGCTTCATGGCGTCCATCGGGACGTCCGCGAAGTACGGGTTCTCCGGGTCGGTCGCCAGCTTCTTGGCGTCCTGCCCGCAGTGCGCGGCCTCGATCTTGTACTTCTCGTCCTGGTTGGCCTCGTCGTTGATGGCGGTGTTGGCCTCCTTCAGCGACGCGAGGAACTTCTTCATCGACTCCTCGTTCTTGTCGACGAAGTCGGCGGTCCCCACGTAGCCGGCGAAGACCAGCCACTTGTCCTTGCCGACCTCCATGTAGGGGTCGCCGAGGCTCTTGACGCCCGGGGTGTTGGAGTACTGCTCGGGCGCCTGCGAGGCGTCGACCTTGCCGGACGCCACCGCCGACGCCAGCTCACCGAACGGCAGCGCGACGAACTTGACCTTCGACGGGTCGCCGCCCGCGTCCGTCACGAACTGCTGGACGATGATCTGGTTGATCCCGCCGAGCTCGTTCACCGCGACGGTCTTGCCCTCCAGGTCCGTGCCGTCCTTGATCGGCGAGCCCTCCTTCACGAGCACCGCGTTCGAGGGGGTCTCGCCCTTCTTCGGCGTGCCGTACGCCGTCGCCACCCACCGCAGGTCGATGCCGCTGTTCATCGCGAGCATCGTCGAGAACGGGTTGGTGAACGCGAGGTCGGCCGACTTGCCCTGCACGGCGGCCAGCCCGGCCGCGCCGCCGCCGGCCTTCACCAGGTCGACCTTCAGCCCGTTCTTCTCGAAAATGCCCTTCTGCTGCGCCCACAGCACCGAGATCTCGTTGCACAGGCTCAGCGTGGTCACCTTCAGCTGGCTGACGCCGCCCTCGCCCTCGCCGTCGCCGTCTCCGCCGGACGCCGCGCCCGGCGACCCGCACGCGGCGGTGAACAGCGCGGTGGCCGCCCCGACGGCGATCAGGAACGACTTCCGGGAACGCCGGTTCCCGCCGCGGGACTGTGGCGTGGTCTGCTTCGTTGACATGCCAACTCCTCAAGATTCGAAGCGTGCCGGGCCGGCGGCGTCGCGCCGGCGCGGCGATGGGGGTTCACGCCGAGCCGGCTCGCTTGCGCGACTCCCGGTGCCACCGGAGGACGCGGGCCTCGACGAGCGCGAACGCGACGTTCAGGAGCAGGCCGATCACCGCGATCAGCAGCACACCGCTCCACATGTCGACGTAACGGAACTGGCGGGAGGCGAGCACGATGTAGTAGCCGATGCCGTTGGTCGCCGCGAACAGCTCCGAGACGACCATGAGGATGAGCCCGATGCCGAGGCTCACCCGCAGCCCGCTGATGATCTGCGGGCTGGCGCCGGGCAGCAGCACCGTGAAGAAGTAGCGGATCCTCCCCATCCGCATGCTGCGCGCCGTCATGATGACGGTGCGGTCGATGCCCTGCACCCCGTCCATCGTGTTGATCAGGATGGGGAAGACCGTGCCGATGACGATCAGCGAGACGTTCATCTCGTCGGTGACGCCGAACACGACCACGGCGAGCGGGAGCAGCGCCGTCGCCGGGATCGACATCCCGAACCTGATCATCGGGTTGAACACCGCCGCGGCCCGCGCCGAGACGCCGAGCGCGATGCCCGCGCACAGCCCGACGACCACCGAGATCAGCCAGCCCTGCCCGGCCCGCGCCATGCTGGAGCCGAGGTCGGTGGTGAACTGCTCGGTGACGAAGCCGCGCGAGGCGTCGGTGCTGAACCAGTTGGTGAAGAACGCGCCCGCGGACTCGGTGAAGGTGGGGAAGTACGGCGACTGGTACAGCCGGGACGCCACCTCCCACGCGATCAGCAGGAGCACGACCATCCAGGAGTAGGCGATCGCGCGGCCCAGCGCCGTCCCCGCCGAGGACGCCGCCTCGGCCAGGCCGCCCAGCGGGGGCCGGCGGCTCGCGGTGGGCCGCTCGGCGCGCGGGGTGCTCGTCGTCGTCTCGGTCATGACCGTCCTCCCGCGTCCGCGCCGCGCCGCGTCCACGGCAGGCTGCGCCGCTCGATGGCCGCGAGCGTGGTGTAGAGAAGCCAGCCGAGAACGCCCGCGAGGATGATCCCGGCGTACACGAAGTCGGGCCGCGGGATGCCCTGGTACTTCACGATCACCGTGCCGATGCCGTAGCTCGCGCCGAGCAGCTCGACACTGACGATCACGATCAGGGCGATGCCGCTGGCCACCCGGATGCCGGTGACGATGGACGGCAGCGCCGAGGGCAGCACCACGCGGCGCAGGATCTGGAACCGGCTCCAGCGCATGCTGCGCGCGACGGTGAGCAGCTGCGGCTCGGTGTTGTGCACGCCGTACACCGTGTTCAGCAGGATCGGGCCGAAGATCGCGAAGACCGTCAGGGCGAGCTTCATGCTGAGCCCGAGCCCGAACAGCAGCACCGACGCCGGGATGAACACCGTGGCGGGAACCGAGCGCAGCGCGTGCACCACGGTGACCGTCGGCCGGTACAGCGCGGCGACCGTGCCGAGCACGATGCCGAGCGGGACGGCGACGGCGGCGGTGAGCGCCATCGACAGGAACCAGGTGTAGACCGTGTCGAGGACCTGGAGCCGGAAGTCGCCGCTCACCGCCAAGTCCTTGATCCGCAGCGCCACCGTCCAGGGCGCCGGCAGCGAGTCGCGCGCCACGAGGCCGAGGCCGCTGGTGAGCTGCCAGAGCGCGATCAGGAAGGCGACGCCCAGCAGGCCGAGCGTCAGCGGTGACCGCAGCGCTCGCGTCAGCGGCCCGGCGGGTGCGCCGGCCGCGGCCCGGGGCTTGCCGGGGGCGTCGTCGAGGGTCTGCACGGTTGTGGAGGACATCGTTACCGTCCGGCCGGAAGGGAAGGGGGCACGCCTGCTCCAGCTCTGCGTCGAGGTCGGGTCCATCTCGGAGGACGTAATGGCGTTTCGACGGACGGTATGGCGCACGTCTCATGAAAGTCAAGGGTCGCCGGTCCGGAAAAGTGCGGAAGACTTTTTTCGCCGGATGAATGCGAAGTGCACGGCGACAACGGCCGGAGGCATCGCCCGCGGCCGCGGATGGGCACACTTGCGTACACCCGGCCGGATGCTCATGCAACACCCGGCCGGGTGTACGAGTCGTTATTCTTCTTGCCTTCTCAACCCGTTAATTGGAAACACGGGTGACATATCCCGGCGGCATCGGCTCGCCGCGGGACCGGAAGCGGACGCCGCCGCTAGGCGGCCGGCATGTCCTTCATGACCAGGCGGAAGACCTCCGCACGCAGCTGGGCGTAGACGGGGTTCTCCTTGGTGGCGAACTGGTCGCGCGGCCGGGGCAGCGGCACTTCGAGCTCGGCGACGACGCTGGACGGGCTCTTGGACAGCACGACGATCCGGTCGGAAAGGTAGACCGCCTCGTCGATGTCGTGGGTGACGAAGAGAATCGTCTTGTTGTACTCCTCCCAAACCCGCAGGAGAAGGTCTTCGAGGCCGGTCCGGGTCTGCGCGTCCACCGACGCGAAAGGCTCGTCCATGAGGAGCACTTTCGGGTGCGATATCAGCGCGCGGGCGATCGCCACGCGCTGCTGCATGCCGCCCGAGAGCTGCCAGGGGTAGCGGCCTCCCACCGACGGGTCGAGGCCGACCTGGGTCAGCAGCCGCGCCACGTCGCGCTTGATCTCCGCCTTCGAGGCCCGCTCCGACTTCATCGGCAGGCCGACGTTGCTCTCCACGCTCAGCCAGGGGAACAGCGACCTGCTGTAGTCCTGGAACACGACCGACAGGCCGGGCGGCGGCCCGGTCACCGCCTGGCCGCCGAGCGTCACGCTGCCGCCGGTGGGCGGGAGGAGGCCGGCGATGCAGCTCAGCAGGGTCGTCTTGCCGCACCCGGAGGGCCCGACGATCGAGACGAACTCCCCCTCGTGCAGGTTGAAGGAGACCTGCTCGATCGCCCGGACGGCGCCCTTCTTGTTCGGATAGGACTTCGCGAGTCCGTCCACCGCGAGCATCGTGGCTCCCGAACCGGCGGGTTCCGCGGTGGCGGTCGGTGACGTGGGCGTCGAATCGGATTTCATCGCGGTCTCCTCGCACCAGGGTTCACGATTTATACAATGCGAGATGGCGTCTCGTCAACTGTTAACGCCCTGGTGAAAGGCGGTCTCCGGGTTTCTCGTCCGGTTCCGGGGATAGGGAGCGGACGAGTGGAGTCGTGGCTACAGGGAGGCCCGCAGATGAAGCCGCACAGGACGATACGTCGCGTGGAAGAGGCCGAGGCGCTCGACGGATACGCGAAGGCGGTGGCCAAGGTCGTCCAGCGCGCGGTCCGGCCGCGCATGATCCGCAACATGCTCAGCGGGGCCAAGATGGGCCATCCGCTGCATCCACCGCTCACCGACGTCCCGATCGGCGCCTGGAGCATGTCCGCGCTGCTGGACCTCGTCGGCGGCCGCGAGTCCGAGCCCGCCGCCGACCTGCTGGTGAAGGCCGGCCTGGTCACCGCGCTGCCCACCGCCCTCACCGGCCTGAACGACTGGTCCGACACCCTCGGCGCGGACCGGCGGGTCGGCCTCGTCCACGCCTGGGCCAACGGCGCGGCCCTGACCCTGTACGCGGCGTCGGCCGTCGCGCGCCACCGCGGCAACCGCGGCAGCGGCAAGGCCCTCGGGTTCGCGGGCCTCGGCATGATGGCGATCGGCGGCTACCTCGGCGGCCACCTGTCGTTCGCGAACGGCGTCAACGTCAACCGCACCGCCTGGGACCAGGAACCCACGGAGTGGACGCCCGTGCTGGCCGACGGCGACCTGGCCGACGGCGAGCACCGCACGGCCGACGCGGCCGGCGTGGAGGTCCTGCTCTACCGGAAGGGCGCGGCGATCTACGCCATGTCCGCCACCTGCACCCACCTGGGCGGCCCCCTGGGTGAAGGCTCGGTCGAGAACGACTGCGTCACCTGCCCTTGGCACGGCAGCGTCTTCCGCTTCGCCGACGGCGGCATCGAGCGCGGCCCGGCCAGCAGCCCGCAGCCGCACTTCGAGACCCGCGTCCACAACGGCCGCATCGAGGTCCGCCTCGCCCCGGCGGACCCCTCCGACGAGGAAGGCGAGGGAGGCATCCACCAGGGCGACCGCCGCCCCCTGACCCGCACCTCGACCTCCTAGCGGAGACCCCCGCGCCGGCGGGGTGAGCGCGCTCCGCGGCTCCCTGACCTGCGGCCGCTTTCGGACTCGATTTCCGACGGGTCCGTTACATGTGGGATCGTCACCGTCGCAGCCGTGACCCCCGATCCCCTGGAGCCGATGGTGAGGCGCGACCCAGCCGTGGAGCCCGGCCCCGCCGAGGCCGGACACCTGCGGGACGACGAGATGGCGGGCCGCTACACCGGCCGCGTCCTGATGCCCGGCGACGTCCTGGACGCGATCGAGCGGCAGGAGCCGCCGTCCCGTCCGGAGCACGGGCTGGAGATCCGGCACGACCCGAGCGACTTCGGCGACCTCGGGACCGCCGACCGGCCCGGCGAGGAGGGCGAGGAGATCGGCGGTGCCGCCCACGCGGCCCCGCCGTCCCTGGCCCGCTCCAGCGTCGTCATGGCGATCGGGACGGTCGTGTCCCGCGCGACGGGCTTCATCCGCACGGCCGCGATCGTCGCCGCGCTCGGCACCGGCCTGCTCGGCGACGCCTACCAGACGGCCAACATGGTGCCGTTCGTCGTGTACGACCTGCTCATCGGCGGCCTGCTCGCGAGCGTCTTCGTGCCGTTCCTCGTGAAACGTCGCCGGCTGGACCCGGACGGCGGCGTCGCGACCGAGCAGCGGTTCATGACGGTCACGCTGCTCGCCCTCGCCGCCATCACGTTCGTCGCGGTCATCGGCGCGCAGGTGCTCATCACCGTCTACGCGGGCGAGTGGACGGGCAACCAGCGCGAGGTCGCCGTCACCCTCGCGCGCTTCCTGCTGCTGCAGATCTTCTTCATCGGGGCGAGCGGCGTCATCAGCTCCATGCTGAACAGCCGCCAGCGCTTCGGCGCCCCGATGTGGGCACCGGTCGTCAACAACCTCACGATCATCGCGACGGCCGTGCTCTTCCTGTGGATCGCCGGACCCGGCCGCACCCCCGACGACATCACCGACGGCCAGGTCGCCCTCCTCGGACTCGGCGCGACCGCCGGCCAGCTGCTGCAGGCCCTCATCCTGGCGTGGTCGCTGTGGCGCGCCGGGTTCCGCTGGCGGCCCCGGCTCGGCCTGCGCGGGTCCGGCTTCGGCGAGGCGGTCCGGAACGCGGGCTGGATGATGGTGTACGCCGTCGTCGCGCAGATCAGCCTGCTGGTCAGCACGAACGTCGCCACCCGCGCCGGCGCCCGGGTGGCCGAGGCCGGGCTGGAGACCGGGGCGGGCATCACCGCCTACAAGAACGCCTTCGTCATCTTCCAGCTCCCGTACGCGATCATCGCGGTCTCGGTCATCACCGCGCTGCTGCCGAAGATGAGCGGCCACGTCGCCGCGGGCCGCAGGGACCTCGTCCGGCTCGACTTCTCCCGCGGCGTCCGGCTGGCGGCGGTGCTGCTGGTGCCCGCGTCCGTGGCGATGGTGGTCTTCGCGGTGCCGATGGCGGTCGTCCTGTACGCCCGCGGCAGCGCCTCGGTGGACGACGCGCACGTCATCGGCTACGTGCTCATGATGTTCGCGGTGTCGCTCATCCCGTTCACGCTGTTCCAGATGATGCTGCGGGTCTTCTACTCCCTGGGCGACACCCGCACCCCCGGCCTCATCGCCCTCGCCCCCGTCGCCATCCACGGCGTCTCGGGCTTTCTCGTCCTGCACCTGGCCCCGCCGGAGCACATCGTCATCTACCTGCCGATCGGCCACGGCCTCTACTATGTGGTCGGCTTCCTGATCGCGGGCCAGATCCTCCGCAGGCGCCTCAACGGCCTGGACGGCCGCCGCATCTCCCGCACCCTCCTCCTGCTCCACCTGGCGACCCTCCCCGGCGCCGCGGCGGGCGGCGCGGTCGCCTGGTTCCTCGGCGGCTTCACCGGCGGAACCGCCACCGCCTTCCTCTCCCTCCTGGCGGGCTCCGCGATCGGCGGCCTGGTCTTCGCCCTGACGGCCTATGCCCTGCGCATCGAAGAGGTAAGGGTCTTCCTGCGAACAGCCCGAACAAAGGCCCTCCGCCGCTAAGGCGCACGGCACGGGGTAAGAGCGGGCCGGGGTCAGCGGGGGAAGGCGAGTTCGTCGTAGACGTCGGCCACCCGTGAGGCGTACTGCGCCGGTGTGTACTCGGTGGCCTGGCGTTTCGCGTTGGCGCCCAGCCGGTCCCTGGTGGCCGAACATTGGAGCAGCCGCACCAGCGCTTCACCGAAGCGCTGCTCCGAACCGGCGGCGTATCCGGTGCGGTCGTTCTTGACGACGAATCCGTCGAGCTCGGCGTCCAGGACGACCGACGGAACGCCCTCCAGTGCCGCCTCGGCGATGACCATCCCCTGCGTCTCGGTCAGCGATGGGTGGGCGAGTGCCCTGGACGGGCCGACCAGGTGGTTGACGAGCTCCGGCGCCACGGGCCCCGCGAAGGCCACGGCGTGTGAGATGCCGAGTACCTCGGCCAGGCGCTCGTACTTCTTCCGCTGGCCGTCCCCGATGATGTTCAGCCGCGCGGCGGGGACGGCGGGGAGCACCTGATGCGCCATCGCCTGAAGGAGCACGTCCAGGTTCTTCTCCGCGGAAAGGCGCCCCACGTATGCGAGGACCGAATCTCCGGAGTGGACGGACTGCCGCATCTCCCGCAGCCGCCGCGCCGACTCGGGGGCCAGCGGGCCATGGCGGACAGGCGCACTGGGAATGACACAGGGCGCGCAGGAGGGCGACATTTCACACAGCGAGGCCGCGGTTTTCGGTGAGGGGACGATTATCCGGTCGAAAAGGGCCGCGACGGCTGACAACATCTGCCGGTGATGTGGCGCGACGTCGTTTCCGGCCAGCGCCGCGACACCCGCCCGTCCGAGCAGCTTTGCGACGCCGCTCGCGTTCTCCGGGAGGAGGCCGCCCGCGTACATGATGGGAATGCACAGTTTGAGAAGCGGATAGGCGTCCCGATAGGCGAGCAGATCCGTGTGCCAGGTGAGGACGGATTTCAAGCCCGTCCGGCGGCAGAGCCTCGCGGCGAGTATGCCGAGCGAACCCAGCGTGTGGATGTGGACCACGTCCGGCTTATAGATCTCGACCAGGCGTTCGAGTGTCTGCGGTGAAATCCAGCCGAACCTGTAGCCGCCCTGCCCCGTCGCGACCGACGGAGCCAGGTAGGTCGGATACCCGCGGGTAGGCGCCGGGGTCCCGGTTCGGGGAGCGATTACCGCCACGTCGTGGCCCCACTCGCGCAGCCCCGCGGCCAGGGACGCCACGGAAGTCGCGACGCCGTCCCGGTTCGGCGGGTAATTGTCTGAGACGAGCAGAATACGCATTGATTGATCACTCCCTGGGGAATCGTAGCGACATCCCGTCGTCCAGGAGGGGGCGTCCAGAAAAC
>NZ_SMKM01000212.1 GCF_004348665.1 Actinomadura sp. GC306
CCCTAACACCCACCCCACCGCCGCCCTGCGCCGCAAGTCACCTGCCAGGTCCGGGCTTGGTCGCGCCTGGCCGCCGCCGCGGTGTGTGCCTTCGGTTCTGCGCGCTCCTGTCCGCCTGAGCACCCGCCGCACGTCGTGACGAGGCCCGTGCGTGGGCGGTGCTGTGGGGTTCGATCGTGTGTTCGAGTAGGGTGGAGTCGTGGAGGCTCGCGAGCATGTCCCGTTCATGTGCCCCGCGGGGCACCGGCTCTCCGCGGGGCGGGTCATCGTCGGCTGGTCACCGTGCGTCTGCCCGCCCTGCGACGGACGGGGGCGCGGCCTGCGCGGCCACCGCACCTACCTGTGCCTCGACTGCAAGGACGAGCACGTCACGACGAAGTGCTACCTCCCGCACCACGTCCCCACCAAGGACGCCGAATACCGCTGGCCCTGACGTCTCCTAGTGGCCGCGTTCCTGGGCCACCTGGGTGCGGACGGCCGGGGCCACCTCTTCGGCGAAGCGTTTGATCTGGGTTTCCTGGTCGCCTTCCGGCCAGAGGATGAAGGTGTCCATGCCGGAGCCCACCGCCAGGTCCGTCAGCTCGTCCGCCCATTGGGACGCGGGGCCGCGTAGGAAGCCCTCTGAGGGGCCGTCGGTGATGGTCCCGTTGACGTTGTAGAGCCTGCGGACGTCCGCCGGGTCGCGGTCGGCCTCCATGGCGGCGGCGTCGATGCGGGCGTGCATGCCGGGGAGCCGGGCGGGCACGGCCCAGCTCGATGACGGGACCCAGCCGTCCGCTGCCCGGCCCGCCAGCGCGAGGCCGCGCGGTCCGCCGACGCCGAGCCAGAGTTCCATCCGGTGCGCCGGGACGGGCCCCGCCTTGGCGCCCTTGAGGTGGTAGTGCTCACCGTCGAAGCGCAGATTCCGCTCGCCGCTCCAGATGCTCTTGATGACGGTGACGGCCTCCTCCAGCGCGTCCGCGGCCTCCCGGGGAGACCTGTGGGGGCCGCCGAACGCGTGGACGGCCTCCCGGAAGCCGCCCGCGCCGAGGCCCAGCTCGGCCCGGCCGCCGCTCAGCACGTCCAGGCTCGCGGCGGCCTTGGCCAGCACCGCGGGCGGGCGCAGCGGCAGGTTCGCGACGTCGGGGAACACCCGGACCCGCTCGGTCACGGCCGCGATCATGCTGAGGAGCGTCCAGGTGTCGACGTAGCGGCGCTGGTAGGGGTGGTCCTGCACGCCGATCAGGTCGAGGCCCGCCCGGTCGGCGGTGCGCGCCAGGTCCAGCAGCGGGTCGGCGGTGTTCGGGACGAGGAAGTATCCGAATTCGAGTGGCCTGCCGTAGTCGCCCATACCGCTGGGAACCCCGCCCCACGGCCGCTTGTTCCCCGCCGCTGTAGGCTCGGGCCGGTATGCACAGGACACGGGCGCGGCTGTCGGACGGCCGCGAGATCGTCTACTACGACGAGCTGCCGGGACGGGTGCCCGTCCCCGACCCGCGGGGCCTCCCGCCCGTCGAGCCGGTGTGCGAGGTCCGCCGCGACCCGCTGACCGGCGACCACGTCACCATCACCGCGCACCGCAACACGCGGACCTTCCTGCCGCCCGCCGACCAGTGCCCGCTGTGCCCCGGCGGCCCCGCCTCCGAGATACCCGACCCCTCGTACGAGGTCGCGGTGTTCGAGAATCGCTTCCCCTCGTTCGACGTGCGCACGCCGCCGGTGCCGCCGATGGTCGACGGTGTGGAGCGCGCCCGCGGCAACGGGCGCTGCGAGGTCGTGTGCTTCACCGACGACCATGCCGCGTCGATGGCGGTGCTGCCGGTGTCCCGCGTCCGCGCCGTCGTCGACGCGTGGGCGGACCGGACGGCCGAGCTGTCCGCGATCCCCGGCGTGCGGCAGGTCTTCGTGTTCGAGAACCGCGGCGTCGAGATCGGCGTGACCCTGCATCATCCGCACGGGCAGATCTACGCGTACCCGTTCGTCACGCCCCGGACGGAGCGCATGCTCGCGATGGCCGCCGGCCGCGACCTGTTCGGCGACGTCCTGGCGGCCGAACGCGCGGGATCGAGGGTCGTCACCGCCGGGGAGCACTGGACGGCGTACGTGCCCGCCGCCGCCCGCTGGCCCGTCGAGGTGCATCTGATGCCGCACCGCCACGTCCCCGACCTCGCCGCGCTGGACGACGCCGAACGCGCCGAGCTGGCCGTCCTCTACCGCGACCTCCTCCGCCGCTGCGACGCCCTGTACGACGACCCGCTCCCGTACGTCGCCGGGTGGCACCAGGCACCGGTCGGGGAGGGCCGCGACCTCGTCCGCCTGCACCTGGAGTTGTTCTCGGTCCGCCGCGCCCCCGGAAAGATCAAGTACTTGGCGGGGTCGGAGTCGGGCATGGCGGCCTGGATCAACGACGTCGCGCCCGAGGCCGCGGCCGCCCGGCTCCGCGATGTCACTGCCGGCGGAGCGTACGGGTGATCCCGGCCGCGGCCATGAGCAGGCCCGCGAGCCACGCCGCGGCCCATACCGGCCGGTAGCCGTAGCCGACCGTCACGTAGACGGGCGTCAGCTCGGCAGGTCCCACGAGCAAGGAACCTAGTGCGAACCCCCGGCAGTTCGCCGATCATGTGAGGGACGATGCAGCCGGCCTCCGGAGGGGTTCCCGATGAGCCGTGCGAAACGCAAGCAGAAGCGCACCGACAAGATGATCGCGGAGGCGCGGGAGCGGCTGGCCCGCGGCCGGGCCGACGAGGCACTCGCGCGGTACGACGAGGCGATCGACGCGATCGGGCGGTTCGCTCAGGAGGAGCCCGATGCCCTTTGGCCCCTCCAGCGCCTCGCAATCGTGTTCGTGGAGGTCGGCGCTCTGTACTCGCACATCGGCGACGACGCGCGTGCCCTCGCCGTGCTGGCCGAAGCCGAACGCACCTGCGGCGAACTGGAGGAGCGGACAAGGGCCGACGTCCGGCGGTTACGCGCCGAACTGAAGCTCAGGCAGGGACTCGCCGGCTTCGGTCTCGGTTGCGGAGCGTCGGCGGTGATCAGCCTGGACGAGGCGGTGAACCTCCGCCTCGAACTGCTCAGGGAGGAGCGGGACGAGAACGGCCCGTGCGCGCTGGAGTGCGCCTCGGCGATGATCGTCAACGCCCGGGTGCTGGCCCGGTTCGGTGACCCGCACCTGGCCGTCATCTCGGCGGAGATGGGGTACCGGGGCTATCTCGGCCAGCTCGGTGCCCCGGGCTGGGACGGTTACCACTGCGGCGAGGGGGCCGAGGTCGCGTCCGCACTGTTCGCCCGGCACGGACGGCTGGACCGCGCGCTCGCCGCCGACGAGGTCGTGGAGCTCGCCGCCCGGGAGCGGGCGGCGGCCACCGGCGCTCCCGAGGATCTCCGGCGGCTGGCCGCCGCCCTCACCGACCGGGGGCTGCACCTTCAGGCGACCGGCCGGCCGGTCGACCGCGCGGAAGGCGAGGGCCTTCTCCGGGAGAGCCGGAGCCTGGACGCGGACGAGACCCGGGAGGCCGCGGCGCGCTGGGACCGGACGCAGGCGGCGGAACCGGAACCGACGCTCGCGTCGGCGCTGGACACCGCCGTCCGGACGCTCGGCCGGGACCGCGTGCCGGCGGACCTGCCCCCGGAGTTCACCGCGCCCCTCGACGAGATGAAGGTCGTGAGCCCCGCCGGGCGCTGCCCGCCGGAACTCGCCGCGGGGTACGCCGTCCAACTCGCCGACGTGGCCGGGGCCCTGCTGCCTCTCGCCGCCGAAGACGGACTGCGGATCGGGCTCGAAGCCCACTTCCTCTTCGCCGCGGCCTGGCGCGCCGATCCGCCGGGGGCTGACGAGGTGCGCGATTGGGAGGCGCCGTGGGTCCGGCTCATCCTGGAATGCTGCCGGGTGCTCGCCGATGCCGAGCCGGGCAGGCCGCTCGGATTCGCACTGGCGCTGGACCTCGCGGCGTTCAGTACCGTCCTGATCGACAGGCTCCTCCCGTCGGCCCGCGCCGGTGGTCTCATCGAACTGCTCCACGACTGCCTGACCGAACACGCCGGCCTCCTGGAGCGCGCCGAGAACGCGGACCGGGCACGCGAGCTGAGAGACAAGGCCGCCGCCCTGCGACGCTGAAGCGGGGCCTCCGCCGCGGCCGGTGCGGGTGTCAGAGGACGTGCTGGGCGTAGCGGGACAGGGTGAGTTCCAGGGCGGCCGGGCCGGGCATGGCCCACAGGGCTTCGTTGAAGATCTCCGCCTCGATGGGGCCGGTGTAGCCGGCGGCGTCGACGGCCGTGCGGAAGCGGCGCAGGTCGATGCGGCCGTCGCCGAGCATGCCGCGTCCGGTGAGGACGCCCGCGGGGAGCGGGGTCACCCAGTCGGCGACCTGGAACAGCGCGATCCGGCCCGTGATGCCCGCGCGGGCGATGGCGTCCCATACGTCCGGGTCCCACCACAGGTGGTAGGTGTCGACCACGACCCCGACCTGGGACGGCGGGTGCGGCGCGGCGATGTCCAGGGCCTGGCGCAGGGTGGACACCACGCAGCGGTCGGAGCAGTACATCGGGTGGAGCGGTTCGATCGCCAGCGTCACGCCGTGCTCGCCGGCGTAGGGTGCGAGTTCGGCGATCAGGTCGGCGACGCGGGAGCGGGCGCCGTCGAGGTCGCGGGACCCGTCCGGCAGGCCGCCGGCGACCAGGCACAGGACGGGCGCGCCGAGCGCGGCGGCCTCCTCGATGGCGCGGCGGTTGTCGTCCAGGGCGTCCCGCTCCTGGAAGAAGCCGCCCCGGCACAGGGACGTGACCGTCAGGCCGTGGTCGCGCATGAGCTTGCCCGTGCGGGCCAGGCCGTGGTCGGCGACGGGCTCCCGCCACAGCCCGACGCCCGTGACGCCCTCGGCCGCGCAGCCGATGGCGAGGTCGGGCAGGCGCCAGTCGCGCGTCGTCCACTGGTTGAGGCTGAACCTCATGGGGCGGCTCCTTGGACGGTCAGCCAGGCGCGCATCCGGTGCGCGGCGAGGGCGGGGTCGGGGAAGAGGCCGGCCGCGTCGGCGAGCCGGAACAGCCGCACCATGTGCGGGACGGGCCGCGCGCTCTCCAGCCCCCCGACCATGCGGAAATGCCGCTGGTGTCCGGCGAGCCAGGCGAGGAACACCACGCCGGTCTTGTAGTAGAAGGTCGGGGTCTCGAACAGGTGGCGCGCGAGCGGAACCGTGGGCGCGAAGATCTCCCGGTAGGACGCGGTGTCACCGGCGTCGAGCGCCTGCAGCGCCGCCGCGGCGGCGGGGGCGATCGGGTCGAAGACGCCGAGCAGCGCGTCGCTGTGGCCTTCGGCGTCCCCCAGGATCAGTTCCGGGTAGTGGAAGTCGTCGCCCGTGTACAGGCGGACGCCGGGCGGGAGGCGGCGGCGGAAGGCGATCTCGCGATCCGCGTCCAGCAGCGAGATCTTCACCCCGTCGACCCGGGGCGCGTGGTCGGAGATCAGGGTGAGCAGCGCGTCGGCGGCCGCGTCCAGGTCTGGCGAACCCCAGTAGCCGTGCAGGGCCGGATCGAACATCGGCCCCAGCCAGTGCAGCACCGCGGGCCGGCTGACCTGCGACAGGAGCCGCCCGTACACGAAGGCGTAGTCGTCCGGGCCGCGGGCGGCGGCGGCCAGGTGGCGGCTCGCCATCAGCACCGGGGCGGCGCCGGCCGCCTCGACCACGGCGAGCTGCTCCTCGTAGGCGGCGGCGATCTCCTTCGGCGCGGCCGGTCCCGGCGGCAGCTGGTCGGTGCCGGCGCCGCAGACGATCCGGGCACCGGCTGAAAGCGCTTCCCGACCGCTCCGCGCGATGAGCTCCCGGGTCGCCGCCCAGTCCAGGCCCATGCCGCGCTGCGCGGTGTCCATCGCCTCCGCGACGCCCAGCCCGTGCGACCAGAGGTGGCGGCGGAACGCCAGCGTGGCGTCCCAGTCGAGCCCGTCGCCGGCCGGACCGGCCACGACGTGCGCCGCCGCGTACGCCGCCCGCGACGTGCTCGGCCGGGGCTGCGGGTACGTGCGCGGCTCGCCCATCGTGTGGACGACCGACGAGCCGTCGTCCCCCGGCAGTTCGATCCTCATCGGGGCAGCTCCGGAACCTCCAGGCGGCGGCCCTCGCGCCACGCCCGCAACCCCAGCTCCGCGAGCTGCACCCCGCGCGCGCCCGCGTAGAAGTCCCACGGGAAGCCGTCCCCGCCGGCCACGTGCCGGAGGAACATTTCCCACTGCGTCTTGAACCCGTTGTCGAACTCGGCGTTGTCGGGGATCTCCTGCCACTGCGCCCGGAAATCCTCGGTGGGCGGCAGGTCGGGATTCCACACCGGCTTCGGCGTCATCGCCCGGTGCTGGACGCGGCAGCGCCGCAGCCCCGCCACGGCGGACCCCTCCGTCCCGTCCACCTGGAACTCCACCAGCTCGTCGCGGAACACCCGGGTCGCCCACGACGAGTTGATCTGCGCGACGATGCCGCCGTCCAGCTCGAAGATCCCGTACGCGGCGTCGTCGGCGGTGGCGGCGTACGGCTTGCCGTCCTCGTCCACCCGCTCCGGGACGTGCGTCGCCCCCAGCACCTGGACGGACCGCACCGGCGCGACCACGCCGTCCAGCACGTACCGCCAGTGGCAGAACATGTCGAGGATGATCCCGCCGCCGTCCTCCGCCCGGTAGTTCCAGCTCGGCCGCTGCGCCTCCTGCCAGCCGCCCTCGAACACCCAGTAGCCGAACTCGCCGCGCACGGACAGGATCCGGCCGAAGAACCCGCCGTCCACCAGGCGCTTCAGCTTGAGCAGGCCCGGCAGGAACAGCTTGTCCTGGACGACGCCGTGCCGCACGCCCGCCTCGTCCGCGAGCCGCGCCAGCGCCAGCGCGCCCGCCAGGTCCTCCGCCAGCGGCTTCTCGGTGTAGACGTGCTTGCCCGCCGCGACCGCCGCGCGGATCGCCGCCGCCCGCGCGCCGGTCACCTGCGCGTCGAAGTAGACCTCGGTCTCCGGACGGGCGAGCGCCTCGGCGAGATCGGTCGTCCAGGCCGCCAGCCCGTGCCGTTCGGCGAGGTCGCGCAGCTTGGCCTCGTTCCGCCCGACGAGCACCGGCTCGGGCCACAGCACGGTGCCGTCGTCCGCGCGGACCCCGCCCTGCTCCCGGATCGCGAGGATCGAGCGGAGGAGGTGCTGGCGGTACCCCATCCGCCCGGTGACGCCGTTCATCACGATCCCGATGGACCTGCGTGCCATCCCGTTCCTTCCCAACCTGTCGTGTCCGGCCCGGTCAGCGCGGTGCGGCTGCCCGCCGGAGGGCTCGCGGGCCCGCGGCGCGCCGTGCGCGTACTGCGCCGATGCCTGGGAAAGCGCGTTCAGAAAGCGCTTTCTGATGTACCGTAGAAACCGCCGCCCGCGCGGTCAAGAGGGGTGTTCAGCCGGACCCGCCGTGCGCGGCGCGCCGAGGGGGGCGGGATGACGGAAGCGGCGGAGGAGCACCGGGCCGCCGGCCGGGCCTACGTGACGCTGCAGGACGTCGCGCGGGAGGCCGGAGTGTCGCTCGCCACCGCGTCCCGCGTCCTGAACGGCACCTCGCAGGTCCGGGCCGACCTGCGCGAGCGGGTGCTGGAGGCCGCGTCCCTGCTCAGCTACACCCCGAACGCGCACGCGCAGGCGCTGGCCAGCGCGTCCAGCAAGTCGGTCGGGGTGATCTGCCACGACGTCAGCGACCCCTACTTCGCCGGCGTCGCCCGCGGCGTCATGCGCACCGCCGCCGAGCACGGCATGCTCGTGATGCTCGCCAGCACGTTCCGCGACCCCGCCCGCGAGGTCGAGTACGTGGCGATGCTGCGCGCCCAGCGGGCCCGCGCGATCCTGCTGATCGGCTCCGGTTTCGAGGACCGCGACTGGGAGCGCGCGATGGCCGCCGAGCTCGACCCGTACCAGCGCACCGGCGGCCGCGTCGCCGTCCTGTCCCGGCACCGCAGCCTCAAGGTCGACGCCGTGCTGCCGCAGAACCGGGAGGGCGCCGCCGCTCTCGCCCGCGCGCTGCTCGACCTCGGGCACCGCGACTTCGGCGTGCTGACCGGCCCGCGCACCCTCACCACCGTCTCCGACCGCCTCGCGGGCTTCACCGGCGCCCTCGCCGAGGCGGGCGTCGCCGTCCCCGAGGAGCACATCGTCGAGGCCGCCTTCACCCGCGACGGCGGCTACGCGGCCGCGACCGGGCTGTTCCGCCGCGGAACCCGTCCGACCTGCGTGTTCGCGGTCACCGACGTGATGGCGATCGGCGCGCTCGCCGCGTTCCGCGACCACGGCGTGTCCGTGCCGGACGACGTCTCCCTCGCCGGCTTCGACGACATCCCGATCGTCCGCGACCTGACCCCGCCCCTCACCACCGTCGCCCTCCCGCTCGGCGCGATGGGCGAGCGCGTGATGGGCCTCGCCCTCCGCGAGCCGTCCGCCCGCCGCAGCCGCATCGAACGCGTCGACGGCGAGGTCGTGCTCCGCGCCAGCACCGCCCCGCCCCGCTGAAAACGAAGAACCCGTCCGGAGCTCCGGACGGGTTCCCATCTATCGGCCTGGTACGGCCGCTCAACGCGCCGCGAGGCCGTTCTCTTTCGCCTCGGTCTCCGCGGGACGCTCGGAGTCCGTCTCCGGACGCCGCTCGGGCCACGCGACGATCCTGGTGCGACGAGGGTTCGCCAGAGGGGTGCTCATCGTTACCGTTGTCCTCCTGTTCGGTCCGACCGCGACAAATGTTCCCGACGACCACCCTCGTTCCGCAAAATGGTCTAGACCGCGACGTCCGCGCCCCCTTTCCGGAACGGAAATCCGGTCGCCACCCCCTCTCGTCTCCTGGGAGCCTTTCCGCATGGACGTAGCCGAGCTGGTCCGCCGCCAGAATCAGGGAGAGCACCTGGAGTTCGTGTTCTTCTGGGGGCACGAGACCCCCGGACCGGGCTTCCTGAGCCAGTGGTGCCCGTCCCCGTTCACGGTGGACGGCGTGACGTACGCCACCGCCGAGCACTACATGATGGCCGAAAAGGCCCGCCTTTTCGGCGACGACCAGCGGGCCGCCGCCATCCTCACCAGCCCGGACCCGCGCCGCGCAAAGGACCTCGGCCGCCGCGTCAGGAACTTCGACGAACGCACCTGGAAAGAGCACCGGGTGGCCATTGTCACCAGAGGCAACGAGGCCAAGTTCGCGCAACACCCCGACATGCGCGACTACCTCCTGAGCACGCACCCCCGCGTCCTGGTGGAGGCGAGCCCCCGCGACCGCATCTGGGGCATCGGCCTACGCGCCGACGACCCCCGCGCCAAAACCCCCGATTCCTGGCAGGGCGAAAACCTCCTGGGCTTCGCCCTAATGACCACCCGCGACGCCCTGGCCGCCGCCTGACGAAGGGCCGCCAGGGCGGCCGGCGCCCCCGGCGGGCTCGACCTCGACTCTTGGTTCCCGACAACTTCCTCGCGCTGTTCCGGCACGACGCCGCCTGGACGACGGGCGGCGGCAAGCGGCTCTTCGCCCCCACCGACTGAGCCACCTGATCGGTCCTACGGAGCGGTGAAGCCGTCGAGGTGGCGGACGACGTGTTCGGTGGTCTCCTGGAGGTCGATGAGGGGACGCCGGAGGTAGCGGCGGGGGCCGTCCCGCCAGCAGAAGTGCCCGGGGTGAACCCAGACGTTGAGGCCGGGGAGCATGACGACGGAGAGGCCGTCCGCGCCGGTGGTGCGCGTCCCCTCGAAACCTCGCCGCGCGATGTTGAGCAGGAGGCACTGCGCAGCCGTCCCCGGATGCACCTCGTAGCCAAGCCCAGGCCAGTTCCGGGGCAGCGGCAGCGCGAACCACACGGCCTTGCCGGGGATGGCTTTGGCGCCGATGCGGGATCGCGTCGGTGCGCTGCCCCAGTCGGCGGTGACCTCGCGGACGATTTCGAGGCCCTTACCGTGCTCGCACAGCAGCCCTGCACCGGACGTACGGGGGAGCGACGTCCGCGCGCAGTCGAAGACGGAGACGACGAGCTGTGGCCGGGGGACGGTTCGGGCCCAAACCCACAGCTCGGGCGCGGCGGGCGGACGGTCGCCCGGCGCGGGCCTTCCGTGCCGGAGCGCGTTGGTGGCGATCTCCGACACGGCGAGCCGCCCGTCCTCATGCCCGTTGCCGCAGGTGGTCACCCTGGTGTCGTCGGCAGCTTCGCCGTCATGGGATTCCCGCAGCGCTTCACCCCGAACGTCGTCTACGTCGAGAACATGACCAGCGCCCTGTACATCGAGGACGAGAAGGAGGTGCATACCTACTCGCTGGCGTTCGAACAGATGGCGGCCATGGCGCTGAGCCCAGAGGAGTCGCTGGCTATGCTCGAACGACTAGCGCGACAATGACCACATGGAGGGACAAAGTGTCCAACCTCCCTCTCGCTCAGGCGGTCTTCCGTAAGAGCAGCTACAGCGACGGCGGCAACGGGTGCGTGGAGACCTGCGTTCTCGGCTCCCGGCGTCTCGTGCGCGATTCCAAGAACCCGGAGGGTGGCGTCTTGGCTTTGGAGCGGGACGTGTGGGCCGCCGTGGTGTCGCGAATCAAGCAGGGGGCGTACGACCTCTGACGCGGCCGGGCGCGGTCGCCGGAAACGCGAGCGACCCGGACTCACCCACGATTCCCTGCCCTGCTTCGTCGCAGACGACTCACGCCGGTTGAGGCGTTCCTGGACGTCGGCGGCGGTGACGGCCACGGCCGGACCGGGCTGTTCCCGGTGGCCGCGGCCGTCACCAGCACCTTGATGTCGCAGGCCACGGAGGTCGGCAGGGTCAGACGTCTTTCCCGCCCTTGAGGAACTTCCGGATCCGCTCTGGTACGTCGGCGGGCTCGATTCCGAGTTCCGCCGTGCGCTGCTGACCGTAGGACTGGAGGTCGCGCATCTGCTTCGCCAGCATTACCGAGGTCCTGGTGTGAGGGTCTCGGTGCGGGGGTGTCGTTCGGGTCATGTTCCGTGGTGGGCTGAGCGGGTGAAGAGGTAGATGGCCGAGGTGCCTAGGCCGGTTGGTTTGGGGATGCGGGGGAGGGTTTCGCGTTCG
Source organism: Actinomadura sp. GC306 (assembly GCF_004348665.1). GTDB lineage: Bacteria > Actinomycetota > Actinomycetes > Streptosporangiales > Streptosporangiaceae > Spirillospora. The sequence continues at coordinate 11,029 of NZ_SMKM01000212.1, forward strand.
TTGTAGCGGTCGGTTTCGCGGTGCCATTTGAGGATGCCGGCCAGCCAGTCGCGGAGTTCGGCCACGTAGGCGGTCAGGGCGGTGCGGGCGGTGTCGTCCAGGGCCAGGTCGTCGGCGAGGGCGGGGACTTCGCGGGTGGCCAGGTGCTCGAACTGGCGGCGGCGGGACGTGATGAGGTCGTTGACGATGGGGAGGGCCTCGTCGCGGCCGCAGCCGAAGAAGTTCTCGATGGCCAGGACGCCGTTGTTGAGCTCGCCCTCGTACTCGATCTCCTTCTGGTAGGAGAAGCAGTCGTTCAGGAGGCAGGCGACGTCCATGGCGGAGGCGTCGAGCTCGCGGAGGGTGCGGGTCTCGAAGACGTGGGCGGGGACGGCGTGGGCGTGCTCGATGCGGGAGAGGCTCATCGTCAGCTCGGAGCCGAACGTGTGGCGGCGCATCTCGATGTAGTCGACGGGGTCGGGGATGCGGCCCTGGAGGTGGTTGTTCAGTTCCCAGACCCAGCTCTCGACCATGTTCTCGACGGCGGCGCGGAACTCGCGGCGGCCGCGGTCGTCCATCGGGGCGGCGGTGCGGCGCCACAGGTCGGCGAGGGACGCCTCGAAGGCGTTCTCCGGGGCCGGGGTGGTGCCGCAGTCCAGCGGCAGGAACGCGGGGACGCGGGCGTTGAAGAGCTTCGCGCCGGCCATGTCGCGGTCGCGGTCGAACAGGGCGGGGAAGTAGTCGTCGCCGTAGGTGCCGCAGGCGAGCCACTGGGTGGCGAGGTCGAGCGCCTCCGGGCCGGCGTCCGGGTCGAGGGACGCGGCGCAGATCTCCAGCGCCATGCCGGTCAGCGTCTCGGCCGTCCAGACCGGGGCGGGCAGCCGGGGCTGCGGGGAGAACATGCCCATCTCGCG
>NZ_SMKM01000213.1 GCF_004348665.1 Actinomadura sp. GC306
GCGGGGACCAGACCGGGTCCGTCAGGCCGTCGCCTCGGGGGCGGGCGTAGGCGACCGTGCTGGCGTAGGTTTCGCCGGCGACGTCGAAAAGGGTTTCGCCGGCGGAGTCGGTGATCTCGGCGACCAGGAGCGGCTGGTCGGCGCCGATGTGTTCGGCGGCTACGCGGGCGTCCTCCGGGTTGCCCAGGCGCATGAAGCCCACGGCGGCGTGGCCGCGGCGGCCCAGGCGTTCGCGGACGTGGTGGGGAATCGACCGGTACATCAGGACGAGGCCCGTGCCGGTGGCCTCGCAGGCGTCTATTAGGCGGTCTAGGACGTCGCCGCGGAGTTTCTCGGAGCCACAGAGGAAGAGGGTGTGGTCCCAGCGGCCGCCCGGCGGGGATTCTCTGATTCTGTGGGTCAGCGCCGTTGTCACGTAGGTGCCGAGGATTCGGTTGGTGAGGACGCCGGCTCGGCGGTCCATTGAGACGACGTGCAGGCGGGATGGGGGGAGGCGGACTGGTTCGGTTGCCAGTTTTTCGAGTTTGCGGAGTTGTGCTTCCAGGGCCCAGGCGCGGCGGACGACGATGCGGTCGGTGGCGTCGCGGCCGAAGAGGGTGGCGATGCGCTCGACCTGCTCGTCGGTGAGGAGGCCGCGGCGGAGGTCGTCGCGGGGGTCGCCTACCTGGGCGAGGACGCGCAGGGCCGCGGTGATCCGGGGGATGGTCGTCTCGGGGCCCAGGACCTCGATCAGTCTTTCCAGGATCGAGTTGTCGAAGGAGAGGTCCCGGGTGCCGCCCTCCTCCTCGCCGGCGCTGACGACGAGGGAGAGCACGTCGGCGAGGGCCTCCGGGCTCAGGCCGCGGGTGAGGTCCAGGCGGGGCAGGTCGGCGGGCAGGACCCAGACGAGGGGGTCGTCGCCGCGGTCGGCGGCGAGGCGCAGGAGGTCGTGTGCGACGGCGCCCTCGGACAGGTCGATGACGGTGAGGCGGGCGCCAACGGCGAGGCGGGCCGCGCCCATGGTGGTGACTGCGGCGGACCAGCCCGCGAGGGTGCCGCCGACGACGTCCACCCGGTCGACGCCCGGCGGGACGGCGACCGGGTACCACTCGCGTTGGCTTTCGTACGCCGACTGGCGGCGTTCCCACTCCGACCGCGCCTTGGCGTACGCCTTCTCGGCTGCGTCGCGTGCGCGGTCGGCCTCGGCCCGTCTGCGTTCCTCTACTTGTTGCTGGTGGGCGATTCTCTCGCGGACGGCCCGTTCGTCCCGCCACAGCGAGCCGCCGGTGATGGCGATGATGACCGCGCAGGCCAGGATCGCCACGCCCGCGAAGGCCCACGGGAGGACGCCCGCGGCGCCGCAGAGGAGGAAGAGCGCGACGCCGCCCAGGCCGCCGCCGACCACGATCCGCAGCGGCAGCGCCGCCATGTGCTCGCCCGGCCGCCGCGCCGGCGGGGACGCCGGGCCGGGTTCGGGAGGTTCGGGGCGTTCAGGGGGCGGCCCCGGGTCGGGGTGTACCTGCGCGTAACGCCAGCCCACATAGACGCGGTCGGCCTGTGTGAGCCGCGCCATCGCGGACCCGCTCGCCATGTCCGTCACGTCGAGAGACCCCTGGAGTCGCGGGAATGAATGGAACGCCTGGGGGTTGCCTGGTTGGTTTCCTACACCGCCCAGGGTAAAGACCTCGCCGCGTTCCCGCGCCACGTTCGACGGAACAGATCCCCGCGTCCTGGGTCTAGCCCGTCAATTCGGTCACCGAGTCCACCTGCGGTAAAGATCGGACACTCCCGTTCCGGCCCGTGACCGCATCCGGCCACCTCCGTCCGGCGTGTCCGGCGTGGGACGACCCCGTTCGACGGCTGACCACTGGGTTGTGAAGCGCGACCCAGTCCTCAGAGGTCGCGGCAGTCGGCCCCCGCGCAAGTGCGGTACGAGTGGACCAGCGACTCCAGCTCGGCCTTCCGCGCCTCAGGGGCCTCCGCCCACATGTTCACCAGCTCCCAAGGATCTCTGGCGAGGTCGTAGTACTCGCGGTCGCCGTTCTCGTACTCGACGTACAGCTCGTTCGCGGTACGGACGGCGTCGTAGGTCGGGGGGTCCCCTCCGTACTTCTTCGGCTGGTCCGGGTCGTCCTCGCTGTAGTACTTCGGGCCGAGATGCTCGACGAAGGCTGTCGTCCGCCAGCTCGGCACCTTCCGTCCGTGCAGCAGCGGCGCGAGGGACCGCCCGTCCGCCGCCTCGGACGGCTTGACCCCCGCGAGCTCCTCGAACGTCGGGCAGATGTCGGTGTTCTGCGCGAACCGGCCCTCGGTCCTCCCGGCGGGCACCCCGGGGCCTGCGACGATCAGCGGAACCCGGATGTCGGTGTCGTAGGCGGTCAGCTTGCCCTCGACGAGGCGATGCTGCCCCAGGTGATAGCCGTTGTCGGAGTTGAACACGAAGTAGGTGTCCTCTCCTTTGCCTTTGGCGTTCACCGCGGCCTCAAGGGCGCCGATCATCCGGTCGATGGACTGGACCGACCTCACCCGCTGGCGGAACGCCTTGTCGACGGCGCGGATCTTCGGCGGCCGCAGCCGGGGGTAGCCGCGCAGCCAGCCGGGCTTGTCGGAGATGTCCGGCTCGTTGAATCCGGGCGTCCGTGGTGCCCGGAGCCGGCCGAACTTGCGGGCGTCCTCCGGTGCGGGCGTCGCCGGGGCGTGCGGCGTGAACGTCGACATCTGCAGCAGGAAGGGCTGCCCGTCGTCGGCGGCGCGGTTGATGAAGTCGACGCCCTTGGCGCTGATCACCGTGGTCAGGTAGTCCTGGGGCGACCGCCCGTGGTACGTGAGAGTGCCGTTGCCGTTCAGCTGGTAGTTGTAGTTCGCGTAGCCCAGCCCGGTGACCTGCCATTCCGTCCAGCCGGGCGGCACGTACGTCCGGGCGGAGCCCTGCCGCTTCACGGTCTCGTAGCCGTTGAGGTACTTGCCCATGAGCGCGGTGCGGTAGCCGGCCTTCTGCAGGGACGCGGCGAAGGTGTGCTGCTCGTTCCCCCGGTCGCGGAAGACCTTGAATCCGCCCTTGGGCGGGTCGTTGCTGCGAACCCCCGTGTTGTGCGGGTACTTGCCGGTCAGAATCGTGGCCCGTGAAGGGCAGCACAGTGTGTCGGAGACGAAGTAGTTCGAGAACGTCATGCCGCGCTTCTGCAGCCGCTTCACGTTCGGCATGTAGTCGACCAGGTCCCACGACAGGTCGTCGGTAAGGATGTAGACGATGTTGGGCCGCGGCTTCTTCGCGGTGGGCGACACCTGCCCGTCCTTGCCGCTCTCGCCGTCGTCCCCGGCGCATCCGGTCAGCACCAGCGCGGCCGCGAGGAGTACCGCGAGAAGCGGAGCGGCAGGCCGTCGTCGTCGCGGCTTGGCGCCGAGCATCACATCCCCTTCGGACCGGTGGCATGTCGATCAGCGATACGTCCCGCACCGGACGTGTCGATCAAGACCTGAGCGACGTTGATCAGGCTAAGGCACCGCGACGGGCCCGGGAGCGTCGCCGGTGCCCTGGCGCGCGCGGTCGTGCCGGGCGGCGGTCCGGAACGTGCGGGACGCCGGAGACGCGGGCCGGAGGGCCGGTCGGTGGTGAACCGGAAGCACCGGCTCGGGACTCATCGGCCCACCTCGGCCGCCCTTGCCGGACCGGCCGGGTCGCCCGGGACGCCCCGCGTCCGGCCGGCCCCGGCACGGCGGTGTTCCCGCCGCTTCTCCAGCAGGAGGTCGGCGGCGGTGTCGATGTCGCCGTCCCACACCACGCGGCCGTCCTGCAGGAAGACCCCGCGGGTGCAGAGCCGCCGGAGCAGCGCGGCGTCATGCGCGACGATCACCATGGTGCGGCCGCTCGCGCGGTAGTCGTGGAGGCGCTGGATGCACTTGCGGCGGAACAGCGGGTCCCCGACCGCCAGGACCTCGTCGATGAGGAAGACGTCGGGGTCGGTGTGCACGGCGATGGAGAACGCCAGCCGCATGAACATCCCGGACGAGTAGAACCGGACGGGCTGGTCGAGGAACCGCCCGATGTCCGCGAACTCCACGATCGAGTCGAACTTGCGGAGCGTCTCGGCGCGGTCCATGCCGAGGATGGCCCCGTTCAGGAAGACGTTCTCCCGCCCGGTGAGGTCGGGGTGCAGGCCCGCGCCCACCTCGATCAGCCCGGCGACGCGTCCGCGCACCAGCACCGAGCCCTCGTCCGGCGGCAGCACCCCGGAAATGATCTTCAGGAGCGTGCTCTTGCCGGAGCCGTTCACGCCCACCAGCGCCACGGCTTCGCCTACGCCGATGGTCACCGAGACGTCGTCCAGTGCGGTGAAACGGTCCCGCAGCCTCTCCCCGCGAAGCGCCCGCACGGTCATGTTCTTGATCGAGCGGGCATGCCGCAGTGTGAACCGCTTGGTGACCGCGTCGACGACGACGGCCCGAGGCGCGCCGTCCGCGTGTGGCGCGCCGTCCGCGCGTGGCGCCTTGTCCGCGCGAGATGCGCCGTCCGCGTGTGGCGTCCCGTCCATCAGAGTTCCTCCGCGAAACGGCGCTGGAGCCGGGAGAAGACGAACTGGCCCGCCCCGAGCAGCAGCACCGCCAGTACCAGCAGGACGAGGGCGTCGCGGGTGAGATGGGCCGGGAACTCGAACGTACCGTCGGTCGTTGGCCACCAGAAGGCCCGTTCGAAGAGCATGACCCCCACGGCCATGGGATTGGCCAGGTAGAGGTCCAGCGCCCACGCGGGCAGCGTGTCGCGCACCATCGTCCACGGGTAGATCATCGGCACCGACCAGGTGACGAACAGCGTCGTGATGTCGACGACCTTGTCCGTGTCGCGGTAGAAGACGTGCAGCGCCGAGCAGATCAGCCCGAGTCCCATGCCGAGGACGGCGACGAGCGTGAACCCCAGCAGCGCCGAACCGATCGCCGCGGCCGAGGGAGTCCACCCCCAGGCCACCGCGACCGTCAGCACGATCGCCACTCCGGGCAGCAGGTGCACGCAGGACACCAGCAGCGACGCGGCCGGGAACAGCTCGCGCGGCAGGTACACCTTCCGGACGAGCGGGGCGTTCCCCACCACCGAATGGGTGGTGTTGATGAGGGTTTCGTTGAAGAACGAGACCAGCACCAGGGCGGAGAACATGAAGATCGGGAAATGCTCGATGTGCTCGCTCATCCCGAGGAAGATCCCGGCCACGAAGAAGAAGACGGCGAAATGCGCGGCCGGCCGCACGTACGACCAGCCGAGGCCGAGCAGCGACCCCTGGTAGCGGGCGCGCAGCTCCCGCCGCACGATGAGCTTCAGCAGGTAGCGGCGCCGGAAGACCTCGCCGAGTCCGCCGCCGCTTCCGGGCTCCACGAGCCCCGGATCATGCGGGCCCGCCGGGGCCTCCGGGGCCTCCGTCACCGCCGTTTCGCCTTCTCGAAGGTCTCCACCCATTCCTCCTGGGAGGTCAGGGCGGGCATGGCCTCCCGGTAGCGCGCGCTCAGCGACGCCCACTCCTTGCCGAGGCGGGCGTGCAGCGCCGACGCGCGGCGGATCAGCGACCAGAACCGCTGCGGATCGCGCTGGTACCACGAGACCTTCGTGCCGTCCGCGGAGGAGACCAGGGCGCTGTTGAACTTGGTCAGCAGCCACCAGGTCTGGTCGACGTGCGGAACGAGGGCCTCGGGGTGCGTCTTCGGGAACGATCCGACCGGCTTGACCTGCCGGGCGGCGCCGAGCAGCGCCGTCTGGAACATCGCTCGCCGGTTCTTCGGCGGGACGACGTCGCGTCCCTTGCGGGGCGGCTTGCGCTGCCGGACCGCGGGGAACTCGTCCAGGTCCGACTTGGCCTGCGCGTCCACGAACCCGGCCCGCAGTTCCCGCAGCTCACCCATCTTCGTAAGGATCGAGGGGTGCAGGTCCTCCGGGCCCTTGAGGGCGTCCTCGATCGCCAGCAGCATCAGCTCGGCCGTGGAGTACTGCATGGCCAACGCGTGCTTGATGGTGATGAAGAGGCTCTCCTTGAGCATGTTGCCGCCGCGCTCGTAGGGCGAGTACAGCAGCGCGGTGACGACCCTGTTCCGCTCGGTGAAGTACGCCTGCCAGTCGGTCATGACGTCCTTGGAGTGCCAGGGGACATGCCATACCGCGGCACCCGGCAGCGAGACGGTCGGGAATCCTGCCGCCTTGGCGCGGAGCCCGTACTCGATGTCGTCCCACTTGATGAAGAACGGCAGCGAGAGCCCGATCTTCCGGATGACCTCGACCGGGATCAGGCACATCCACCAGGCGTTGTACTCGACGTCCGCTCGGCGGTGCAGCCACGGGGTGTGGCGGAGCGGGTGGGCGGCGAGGTCGTGCGACAGCTCGGTGTGCGGGGCCGGGACCATCCACCAGCGGTACCGGGCGATGGACTCGCCGAACACGTGCAGGACGGAGCGGTTGTACAGGTCGAGCATGTGACCGCCGACGAGCACCGGGCCGCGCGCCAGATCGGCGAAGGTCACCGCGCGCAGGATGCCCTCCGGTTCCAGGATGACGTCGTCGTCCAGAAGCAGCGCGTACGTGCTCCGCCCCGACTCGACGGTCTCGTGCATGACCCGGGAGAAGCCGCCGGAGCCGCCGAGGTTCGCCTGGTCGATGACGCGCAGCCGGTCCCCGAGCGCCTCCGCCGCCGCCGCGAAGTCGGGGTGGTCCTCGACGCGGTCGGTGCCCTGGTCGACGACCAGGATCTCGTCGACGACGTCCAGCACGTCGCCCGCCGCGGCGAGCGCGGTGAGCTGCTCGACGCAGAACTTCGGCCGGTTGAAGGTGGTGATGCCGAGGGTCGCCGTGCCCTGCTCGGTCCGCTCCGTGACCGCGCACCACTCGGCGCTGTCGAGCACTGCGGTGCGGCCGTCGGCGACGATGTCGAACCAGTACCAGCCGCCGTCGATAAACGGTGCGAGCGGCAGGTCGACGCTCTTCTCCACGGATGAGTCGGAGTCGACGTGCAGCGACTTGATCCGTTCCAGGTGGCCTTTGCCCGTGGAGCGGTAGATGAGGATCGTCGCCTCGCCCCGGACCCGGACGCGCAGCCGGACGTCCTCGACCGTGCTCCAGCGGCGCCAGTACCCGGCGGGGAACGCGTTGAAGTAACTGCAGAACGACACTCGCGTGCCGGACGGCACGACGAGGCTGCGCCGGCCGACGATCTCCGCGCTGTCGTCCTGCGACGCGGGTCGGAACGCCGCCGCCGCGCGGGCCGCGTCACCGTCCTGCTCGGCGAGCACCCGCTCGGCGGCGCTCTTGAGATCGGCGGTACGGCGGCCGAACACCGCGTTCCCGTCCACGTACAGCTTCAGGACGTCGAAGTCGCGCTCGCCGGGCATTACGACCCGGTGCAGAACGCGCAGTCCCTCGGCCGGAGCTGCCGGACGCGGCGCGCGTTCCGCGACCGCATGATCGTCCGTGGGGTTGCCGTCGCGCACGGACTCACCGGCGCGCTTCTCCGCCCGCTCGTTCGCGGTCGGCTCCGCCGGCACGGGATCCGGCAGCGCCGGATCGGGCGCCGTACCTCGGCTCGGGTCTGGGGACGCGGGCTCCGGGGGGAGCTCTGGCTGGGCCGCCCGCTCGGTCATCGGTCAACTCCTCCGCTGATCAGCCGCTCGCCCCGTTCGAAGTGGGGCCGCAGCCGGTTGTCGACCATGTTCAGGGCGCTGGCGATCGCCATGTGCATGTCGAGGTACTTGTAGGTGCCGAGGCGCCCGCCGAACAGGACGCCGTCCTCCCGGCCCGCCATCTCGCGGTAGCGCAGCAGGCGCGCCCGGTCCTCGGCGGTGTTGATCGGGTAGTACGGTTCGTCGCCGCGTTCGGCGAACCGCGAGAACTCGCGCATGATCACCGTCCGGTCGTCGGGGTAGTGCCGCCGCTCGGGGTGGAAGTGCCGGAACTCGTGGATGCGGGTGTACGGGACGTCCTCGTCGGCATAGTTCATCACCGCGGTCCCCTGGAAGTCACCCGTCGGCTCGACGGCCATCTCGAAGTCGAGCGTCCGCCAGCCCAGCTCGCCCTCCGCGTAGCCGAAGTAGCGGTCGAGCGGCCCGGTGTACACGACGGGCACCCGTCCGGCGAACTCGTCGCGCAGGTCGAAGAAGTCGGTGTCCAGACTGACCTCGATCTTCGGATGGTCGGCCATCCGCTCCAGCCACGCGGTGTAGCCGTCGACCGGGAGCCCCTCATGGGTGTCGCTGAAGTACCGGTTGTCGAAGGTGTACCGCACCGGCAGCCGGGTGATGATCTCCGCGGGGAGGTCGAGCGGATCGGTCTGCCACTGCTTCGCCGTGTAGCCGCGGATGAACGCCTCGTACAAGGGCCGGCCGATGAGCGAGACCGCCTTCTCCTCCAGATTGCCCGGCTCGTGTCCGGCGCCGATCTCCGCGGCCTGCTCGGCGATCAGCGCGCGGGCCTGGTCCGGGGTGAAGGCCCTGCCGAAGAACTCGCAGATCGTGCCGAGGTTGATGGGCAGCGAGTAGATGCGGTTCTTGAAGGTCGAGTAGACGCGGTGCTGGTATCCGGTGAACCGCGTGAACCGGTTGGCGTACTCCCACACGCGCTCGTTGGACGTGTGGAAGAGGTGCGCGCCGTAGCGATGGATCTCGATGCCGGTCTCGGGCTCGTCCTCGCTGTAGGCGTTGCCGCCGATGTGGTCGCGCCGGTCCAGGACCAGGACCCGCAGGCCCAGATCCGCGGCGCAGCGCTCGGCGACGGTGAGTCCGAAGAAGCCGGCGCCCACCACTACAAGATCAACGTTCACGGTCCATCTTCCTGCGACGCCCCCGCCGCGTCGTAGGCGCGCCCCTTCCGCGATTCGCGGGACACGCGGTCGCCGCGAAAGGATCGACTGAGGATCGACACCGGGCCGACAATGCTGCGCGGGCCAACATACCGAGCCAGTCGGTCGCAATGTGGAGAATGGCCCTGGTTGGTCGGTTGTACTCTTCCGGTGATCCAGAACGGCGCCTCGCGCGTCCACACCGTGACCGGCAGAGGAGTCACCTGGTGGCAGTGGTGTCCGGCGGCCCCCCGCCTACCGTGTACCTCCACATCGGCGCGCCCAAGAGCGGCACGACATTTCTGCAGGGCCTGCTCTGGAAGAACGCGGAGGCGCTCTCCGAAGCGGGCGTGTTCCTGCCCGGAGGCTCCTTCGGCGCGCAGGTACGGGCGACCCGCGACCTCCGCGGGCTGGAACCGGAGCCGGACGAGCCCGGGCCCGGCTGGGACGGGTCCTGGGACCTCCTGGCCGGCGAGGTCAAGGCGTCCCGCCACCGCGTGGCCGTGTTCTCACACGAAGTCCTGTGCGCCGTGGACGCCGAGGGCGCCGAGCGGGCGGTGCGCTCCCTGGCCCCCTGCGAGGTCCACATCGTCTACTCGGCCCGCGCGCTGCACGGGCTTCTGCCCTCGGAGTGGCAGGAGTACGTGAAGCACCGGTTCCATTACGACTTCGAGCACTGGCTGCGCGAAGTCATCGACGGGCCTCGCGACGCCGGTGCAGCGGAGTGGTTCTGGCGCGTGCACGACATCCCCGAGGTGCTCGGACGCTGGGCCCCGCACGTCCCGCCCGAGCGCGTCCACGTGCTGACCATGCCCGGTCCGGGGGCGCCGCGTGAGCGGCTCTGGGAGCGTTTCGCCGGGCTGGTGGGCGTGGATCCGGCCGTGGCCGACCCGGCGGGGGCTCGCGCCAACGCGTCGCTGAGCTGGACGGAGACCGAACTGCTCCGGAAGGTCAACGGCGCCGTCGACGAGGACGCCCCCATGTGGCTGTACCACCGGCTGGTCACCGACCTGCTCGCACTCCAGGTGCTCCCCGGCCTGGGCGAGCCCGGCCGGGTGCCGCTGCCGCCCGGCCGACACGGCTGGGCGGCGGACAAGGCCCGTGAGCTGACCGCGGCGATTCGCTCCGCCGGGTACCACGTGGTCGGCGACCTGTCCGAGCTGCTGACCGCGGAGCCGCTCGGGGCGGAGGAGCCCGCCACCCCGCCCGCGGACGCCGAACTGCTGGACGCGGCCGCCCACACCATCGTCGGTCTCCTCGACCGTGTCTCGGCGCTCCGGCGGGAGGTGGGCAAGCTGCGCAACGAGCAGCGGGAGCAGCGCGAGACGGCGCTGCCGAAGTTGATGGCCCGCCGCCTCAGCGAGCGCAACGAAACCGTCTGGAGGCTGCGAGTGGGGTACTGGCATCTCGTCGAGCGGCTGAAGGGCATCGAAGTGCCGCCGGAACCCGCCCCGGAAGCGCAGGGCGAGACGGCGGGCGAGACGGCGGGAAGGCCGCCGCGCCCCGTCCTGTCCCCCCGGGCCCCCACGCGATGAGCTCCGGCAGCGCGGGCGTGCGGGTCGTCGCCGTCGTCGTCACCTACAACCGCCGCGAACTCCTCACGGAGGCGCTGGACGCGCTCGCCGCCCAGACCAGGCCGCCGGACGAGCTGATCGTCGTGGACAACGCCTCCACCGACGGCACCGCCGCCCTGGTCCGCGACCGGTACCCGGACGTCGACCTGCTCGAACTGGCCACGAACACCGGCGGCGCCGGCGGCTTCGCGGCGGGGATCGCCCACGCGCTGCGGACCGCCCCGGTCGACGGCGGCCCGGTCGACGGCGGCCCGGTGCACGGCGGCCCGGTGCACGGCGGCCCGGACGAGCGGCCGACCTTGATCTGGCTGATGGACGACGACACCGTGCCCGAACCCGGCGCACTCGCCGCGCTGCTGGACGCGCGGGAGCGGGCGCCCGGGGACCCCGTCCTGGTCGCCAGCCGAGTCGTGTGGACCGATGGCCGCGATCACCCGATGAACACCCCCCGCGTGAAGCCCGGGGCCTCCCGGGCCGAGCTTGCGGCGGCGGCCGAGGCCGGATGCGTCCCCATCCGGTCGGCGTCGTTCGTGTCCGTGCTCATCGACGCGGCCGCCGTGCTGGAACGCGGGCTGCCCGTGGCCGACTACTTCCTCTGGAACGACGACTTCGAGTTCACCACGCGACTGCTCCGCGGGCGGACCGGTCTGCACTGCCCCGCGAGCGTCGTCGTCCACAAGACCGGGACGTTCGGCGGCACCGACGCCGACCCCGGCGACCGCTTCTACTACGAGGTGCGCAACAAGCTCTGGCTGTTCACGCGCAGTCGCGGCCTGGCGCCCGCCGAGCGTGTCCTCTACGCCGGCTCGACAGTCCGCCGCTGGGCGCGGACCTACGCCCGTTCCCGTGACAGGGCCGTGCTGCGGCGCGGGCTGAGGGCCGGCGTCCGCGACGGCCTGCGCCGCCGTCCCCGCCCGACCGAGGACGTCATTTCGGCGGCGATGCGTCGATATGATCCCTGACGACGCAGCCACCGCAGGGCCAAGGGGAGCGCAGGCGTGACTCCGAACGGGACGCCGGACGACGAGCACAAGGACGAGTCGCCCGAAGAGGGCTCGTCGGCACTGCACCTGCCGGAGCCGCCTCCACCGCCGCAGTGGCTCAACGAGGTCGACGACCAGGCCGGTCAGCCGGAAGCCGCAGGTGAGGGCGACCGGGACGACCGGGACGACAACGGCACTGGTGAGGACCGGACCCAGGTCTTCCGGCGGGAGGCGCCCGGGGCGGAACGGCCGACCGGGCAACCTCAGCAGCCCGGCACCATCGCCGACCTCACCATGAGCGACTTCTCGCGCGCCTCGATTCCCGGTCCCCCCGGAGCCGGTGACCGGGAGGTCGAGCCTGCGGAGGGCGAAGGTCAGGACCGTACCCGCGCGGTAGGCCCCCCGGAAGGAGCCGCGCAGCCGGACGCCCACCTTCCGCCGCCTCCGCCGCCGTTCCCCTGGGCCCAGCAGATCCCAGGCGCTCCGCCGGCCGCGCAAGCTCCGCCACCGCCTCCGGTGGGCACTCCAC
>NZ_SMKM01000214.1 GCF_004348665.1 Actinomadura sp. GC306
GTGCTGTCCTGGGCGGTGGCGGGCGGGCGCCGGCTCGGCGTCGCCGCGGCGCTGGCGCTGGCCGCCGCGAACCTGCTGGTGCACGCCGTCGCGGGGACGGCCGGCGGGATGGGGGCGGCGACGTTCAACGGGATCGTGCTGCTGTTCCTCGCGGGCCTCGTCGTCGGGCACGTCGTCCGGCTGGCGCTGGAGGCGGAGGCGCGGCTGGCGCGGGCCGTGGAGCTGGAGTCGGCCACCCGCGAGCGGGAGCGGCTGGCCCGCCGCATCCACGACTCGGTGCTGCAGGTGCTGGCCATGGTGCAGCGCCGCGGCGGCGAGCTGGGCGGCGAGGCGGCGGAGCTGGGCCGGCTCGCAGGAGAGCAGGAGGCGGCGCTGCGCTCGCTCATCGGCACCCGCCCGGCCGTGCCCGCCGCCGGGTCCGGCGCCGGGGCGGGGGTCGACCTCCGCCCGCTGCTGACCGGCCACGCGTCCCCGTCGGTGACGGTGTCGACGCCCGCGACGGAGGTGCGGCTGCCCGCGCACGCCGCCGGGGAGGTCGAGGCGGCGGTCGCGGCGGCGCTGGACAACGTCCGGCGGCACGGCGGCCCCGGCGCCCGCGCGTGGGTGCTGCTGGAGGACGGCCCCGGGGAGATCACCGTCAGCGTCCGCGACGACGGGCCCGGGATGCCCGCCGGGCGGCTGGCGGAGGCCGCGGCGGCGGGCCGCCTCGGCATCGCGCAGTCCATCCGCGGCCGGGTCGCCGACCTCGGCGGCGAGGTCGCGATCTGGACGGCCGAGGGCGAGGGCACGGAGATCGAGCTGACCGTCCCGCGCTGAGCGGGCGGCGCGGCCGGATGTCGGCTTAGGGTGGGCCCGTGAGTGACGTGCCCTTGAGGATCATGGTCGTGGACGACCACCCGATGTGGCGGGAGGCGGTCGCCCGCGACCTCGCCGAGGCGGGCCATGACGTGGTCGCGACCGCCGGCGAGGGGCGCGCCGCCGTCCGCGTCGCCGCCGCCGCGCGGCCGCAGGTCGCCGTGGTGGACCTCCAGCTCCCCGACATCGGCGGGGTCGAGGTGACCCGCCTGCTCACCGCCGCCGACCCGCCCGTGCGCGTCCTGGTGCTGTCGGCGAGCGGCGAGCAGCAGGACGTCCTGGAGGCGGTGAAGGCGGGCGCCACCGGCTACCTGCTCAAGTCCGCGGCGCGTGAGGAGTTCCTGGACGCCGTCCGGCGCACCGGCGAGGGCGACGCCGTGTTCACCCCCGGCCTCGCCGGGCTGGTGCTCGGCGAGTACCGCAGGCTCGCCGCCGCCCCCGCCCGCGCGGACGACGACGCGCCGCGGCTGACCGAGCGCGAGACGGAGGTCCTGCGGCTCGTCGCCAAGGGGCTGACGTACAAGCAGATCGCGCAGCGGCTCGTCCTGTCCCACCGGACGGTGCAGAACCACGTGCAGAACACCCTTGGCAAGCTCCAGCTCCACAACCGCGTGGAACTCGTCCGCTACGCCATCGAGAAGGGCCTCGACCAGGAGGGCTAGCGCGCCGGGCCGCGGCGGCGACGTGCGGTGCACGCCCGCGAGCGGCTATGGTCTAGACCACTGGCGCCACGCCGCACCGGCCGGTGAATACGCCGGCCGGCGGGGAACGGGTGTCTAGGCTGGCCATGTGAATCGAGGGAGGAGCCCGGTGGCGGGAGAAGGAGACGGCATGCGCGTCGGAGTACTGACCGGAGGCGGTGACTGCCCCGGCCTGAACGCGGTGATCCGCGCCGTCGTGCGCAAGGGCGTCCAGGTCTTCGGCTATGAGTTCGTGGGCTTCCGGGCCGGCTGGCGCGGGCCCCTCGAAGGCGACACCGTGGCCCTCGACGTCCAGGCGGTGCGGGGCATCCTGCCGCGCGGCGGGACGATCCTCGGCTCGTCCCGGACGAACCCGATCAAGGTCGACGGCGGTGTCGAGCGGATCAAGGACAACCTCGCCGGCCTCGGCGTGGACGCGCTGATCGCCATCGGCGGCGAGGACACCCTCGGCGTCGCACGGGAGCTGTACGCCAACGGCGTCAACGTCGTCGGCGTCCCGAAGACGATCGACAACGACCTCAACGCGACCGACTACACCTTCGGCTTCGACACCGCGGTGAACATCGGCATGGAGGCCGTCGACCGGCTGCACACCACCGCCGAGAGCCACCACCGCGCGCTGATCTGCGAGGTCATGGGCCGGCACGCGGGGTGGATCGCGCTGCACGTCGGCATGGCCGCCGGCGCCAACGTCATCCTGATCCCCGAGCGGCCGTTCGACATCGACAAGGTCGTCGGGTACGTCGAGTCCCGCTTCAAGACCCGCTACGCGCCGATCATCGTCGTCGCCGAGGGCGCCCACCCCGCCGAGGGGCAGATGCAGCTCCAGACGGGGGAGAAGGACGCGTTCGGCCACGTCCGGCTCGGCGGCATCGGCCAGGCCCTCGCCGACGAGATCGAGAAGCGGACCGGCAAGGAGGCCCGCGCCGCGGTGCTCGGCCACATACAGCGCGGCGGCACCCCCACGGCGTTCGACCGCGTCCTCGCGACCCGCTTCGGCCTGCAGGCGATCGACGCCGTCCACGACGGCGACTACGGCAAGATGGTCGCGCTGCAGGGCACCGACATCGTCCGGGTCGGGCTCGACGAGGCGACCAAGGAGCTGAAGACCGTCCCGCTGGAGCGCTACGCCGAGGCCGAGGTCTTCTTCGGCTGACGGGTCCTCCCGGCGGGAACAGCGAATCCGGGTCGCGGCGTTGGCTTCTCTGAGCGACACTGAGTAGTCCCCTTCAGACCCGTTCCCGCCGGGAGGAACCCCCATCATGACCACGCTCGACGCCGCACCGGCGGACGTCCGGGAGCAGCCGCTCGACGGAGAGCCGTGCGTGCTGCTGAAACTGGGCGAGGTCGTCCTCAAGGGCAAGAACCGCGAGCAGTTCGAGCGGCGGCTCGCCGACAACGTCCGCACCGCCGTCCGGCCCATCGCCCGCGTGGACGTCATCCGCCGCCACGGCGTCTTCATCGTCCGTAAGCACGACGCCGACCAGGCGACGATGGACCGCATCGCCCAGCGCATCACCGACGTCATGGGCATCGTGTGGGCGCACCGCGCCTGGCGCGTCGGCAAGGACGTCGCCAGCGTCGAGCGCGCCGCGCTGGAGCTGATGGACGGGCGGACCGGCACGTTCGCCGTCCGGTCCCGCCGCCGCGACAAGCGGTTCCCGATGACCTCCACCGAGCTCGACCGGCACATCGGCACCCTCGTCACCGCCCGCTACGGGCAGCCCGTCCGGCTCAAGGACCCCGAGCACACGCTGTCGATCGAGGTCGACCGCGACGAGGTGTTCGTGTACTCCGGCGGCCTGCCCGGCCAGGGCGGCCTGCCCGTCGGCATGAGCGGCCGCGCCCTCGTGCTGATGTCGGGCGGCATCGACTCGCCCGTCGCCGCGTACCGGATGATGCGCCGCGGCCTGCGCGTCGACTACCTGCACTTCTCCGGCATGCCGTTCACCGGCCCCGAGTCGATCTACAAGGCGTACGCGCTGGTCCGCGAGCTGGACAAGTTCCAGGGCGGCTCGCGCCTGTTCGTCATCCCGTTCGGCAAGGCCCAGCAGCAGATCAAGACGTCGGGCGCCGACCGCCTCGCGGTGGTCGCCCAGCGCCGGCTGATGCTGCGCACCGGCCAGCTTCTCGCCCGCCGGCTCCGCGGCAGCGCCCTGATCACCGGCGACGCGCTCGGCCAGGTCTCCAGCCAGACCCTGACCAACATCACCGCCCTGGACGACGCCGTCGACCTGCCGATCCTGCGCCCCCTCGTCGGCATGGACAAGGTCGAGATCATGGACCAGGCCCGCCGCATCCGCACCCTGACGATCTCCGAACTCCCCGACGAGGACTGCTGCACCGTCCTGGCCCCCCGCCGGGCCGAGACGAAGGCGAAGATCGACGACCTGCGCCAGATAGAGAAGCGCCTGGACGCCGGCGAACTGGCCGACCAACTGGCGGCCTCCGCCCAAGAACACCGCCCGGTCTACGGCGACCCGACTCCCTAGCCCAGGGGGGCGGGCCCTGGGCTATACAGCGTCGAAGTCCGTGGGGCGGGGTGGTTCTGGGCCTATGGGGCTCATCAGGGTGATTCGTTCTACGCGGACTATGCGGAAGCGGCGGCCGGCCACGGCTATGCCGTTGCGGCGGGCGTCCTCCTCCATGAGGTCCGCGGCCTCGGCGAACTGGGCCAGATCGGCGCCGGCGGGGTCCTCCACGGCGGGGACCACGTGGCGGAAGTAGGTGACGAGGGAGTCGCGGGCCTGGCGCGGGGTGTCGTGGAGGCGGCCGACGGGGCGCCAGCGCCGTTCGCTGCGTTCGGCGACCGTGAAGGCGGGCGCCAGCGCGACAGGGGTGAGGAACGCGCCGGACGGCTCGCTGCCCTCCGCCGCGGCCGCGTCGAGGACCTGGCACAGCAGTTCGGCGGTGGCCAGGTCGGAGGCGGGGCCGTCCTCGGGCAGGAGCTCGAAGCGGGCGCCGGGATCGGTGTCCAGGTCGGTGGGGCGGGGCGGCTCGGGCCCGTCGGGGCCGGTGCGGACGAGCTGCTGGACGCGGACGATGCGGAGCCGTCGTCCGCCGGCCGTCACCTCGTCGGCGGTGCCGTTCTGCAATGCCTGTGCGGCGGTCAGCAGATCGCGCGCCGGGGCGCCGCGGCCGGCGGCCACGGCGAGGTCTGCCAGGTGCCCGGCGAGGAGCTCGCGGGCGCCCTGCGGCAGCGGGTCGCACGGGCACACGACCCGCCAGCCGCCGGAGACCCGCTCGGCCGCGGTGAACAGGGCGCCGACGGCCACCAGCTCCGGGTAGGCCGCGAGGGCGCGGGACGCGTCCGCCTGCAGGACCGCGGCGACCGGGTCGACGCCGTCGAGGTCTCTCGGGAAGAGCCGCCCGCCGGCGTCGCCATCGCCCGTTGTCATGCGGACATCATCCTCGCCGCGCCCGCCGCGGCCAATGGTCCAGACCACTTTGTTACCGCGCTGTTCGTGTTCGCCGTCTCCGCAGTGGTCCGCGCGCCGGGGCGACGAGGACGACGAGGCTCGCGGCGAGCAGCGCCAGCCCGGCCGCCGCGGGCCCGCCGAGCTCCTCGTCCAGCAGGACGGTCCCGAGCACGGCGGCCACGGCCGGTTCCGCGAGCGTCAGCGTCGTCGCCGTCGTGGCGGGCGTGCCGCGCAGGCCCCGGGCGAACAGCAGGTAGCCGACCCCGGTGGTGACCACGCCGAGGTAGAGCGCGATCAGGGCGCCGGAGCCGGTGAGCAGCCACCCGGTGGGCGCGGCGAGCAGCACCGGCGCCAGTGGCACGGCCGCCGCGCCGAACAGCGCCCCGGCGACCGCCCGGTCGTCCTCGCCGCGGGTGATGAGCACGGACGCCGCCGTCGCGTAACCCGCGTACGCCAGCCCGGCGAGCAGCGCCAGCGCGATACCGGCCGGCGCCGCGCCCGCGCCGTCGCGTCCGCCGCCGATGAGCAGGGCGCAGCCCGTGACGGCACCGGCGGTCGCCAGCGCCCAGCGCCCGGTGAGGACGGTCCGCCGCGCCGCCAGCCCGATCAGGCCGGTGAACACGGGCGCGCTGCCGATCGTGACGATCGTGCCGACCGCCACGCCCGTGCGGTCCGCGGCGGCGAAGAACGCGGTCTGGTACACGGCGATCGCGCCGGCGCCCAGGCCGAGGAGCGGCAGGTTGCGGCGGCGGGCCACCAGGCGGCGCAGGTCCGCGCGGCGCGTCGCCGCGGCGACGGCGAGCAGCGTCAGCCCGCCGATGACGATGCGGATCGCGGCGATGGAGAAGGGGGACGAGCCGTCCGCGAACGCTTGGACGGTCCCGGTCGTCCCCCAGAGGGACGCCGCCGCGAGGATGCCCGCGCTCCCGGCGCGGGCGCGCGTGTCGTGTCCGGACGCACGCCGGACGGAGGTTCGCTGTGCCACGAGAGGGTGCTCCTGAGCTCGAATCGGGAGAACGAAGATCCGGATTCGGGACGCAGGAACGCACGGCCCCGGCACGTGAGGTGCCGGGCCGTGTCACGACTCTTCGGCGGTGCGGTCGCCGCGCCCCGTCAGGAGCGCGGCGGCCCGCAGTCGGGGGCCCAGTACGCCATGGCCCCGACGATACCCGTCAGGCGGGGACGGTGTCGGTGTCGGCGGCCCGGGTCAGCGACCGCCCGACGATGGGCGGCAGGTCGCGGACGAGCTTGGCCAGCTCGCGCAGGTCGCCGTCCACGAGGGCCTGCGGGCCGTCGCACAGCGCGGTCTCCGGGTGCGGGTGCACGTCGATGATCACGCCGTCGGCGCCGATCGCGATCGCGGCGCGGGTCAGCGGCAGGACGAGGTCGCGGCTGCCGCCCGAGTGCGACGGGTCCACGATGACCGGCAGGTGCGACAGGCGCTGCGCCACCGGCACCGCGGAGATGTCGAGGGTGTTGCGGGTGGCCTTCTCGAACGTGCGGATGCCGCGCTCGCACAGCACGATGTCGAGGTTGCCGCGCTGGGCGATGTACTCGGCGGCCATCAGCCACTCCTCGATCGTCCCGTTCATGCCGCGCTTGAGCATCACGGGCTTGCCGGAGTCGCCCGCGGCCTGCAGCAGGGAGAAGTTCTGCGCGTTGCGGGTGCCGATCTGCAGCATGTCCGCGTAGGAGGCGACGAGCTCGACGTCGCCGGCGTCCACCACCTCGGTCACGACCGGCATGCCGGTCTCCTCCCGCACGTCCGCGAGGATGCGCAGGCCCGCCTCGCCGAGGCCCTGGAACGCGTACGGGGAGGTCCGCGGCTTGAA
The DNA here is from genome assembly GCF_004348665.1 of Actinomadura sp. GC306. Classification (GTDB taxonomy): domain Bacteria; phylum Actinomycetota; class Actinomycetes; order Streptosporangiales; family Streptosporangiaceae; genus Spirillospora. The sequence continues at coordinate 6,808 of NZ_SMKM01000214.1, forward strand.
CGCGCCGCCGCGCAGCAGCGTCGCGCCCGCGGCCTGCGCCATCTGCGCGGCGCCGAGGGTCTGCTCGGGGGTCTCCACCGCGCACGGGCCGGCGATCAGCGTCATGGTGCCGGGGCCGACCGGCACCCCGCCGACCCGGACGATCGAGCGCTCGGCGTGGTTCTCGCGGCTCACCAGCTTGTAGGGCGCCGAGATGCGGATGACGTCGCTGACGCCCCGCATGCCGCGCAGGTTGAGCGAGCCGAACTGCTGGACGTCGCCGACCAGCCCGACGATGGTCCGCTCCACGCCGCGGCTGACGAAGGCGTCACCCCCCGCCGTCTCGACAAGTGAGACGACGGCGTTGACGTCCGCTTCGTTGGCCTCCGGGGCCATGACGACGACCATTGGTGTACTGCCTCTCCGTTACGCCCGGGATCCCGGTGACCCGCGGCCAACCCCTCGAACGGCGAGAAGCCCCGGGCCGACCGGCCCGGGGCTTCTCGTCTCGTGGTCTGTCAGCGCAACGTCCGGCAGACCAGCCGCCCGGGCTGGTCGAACCAAAAGAAATAGACGACGTTGCGCACGTGCTCAGATTAGCCGACTTTCCCGGTGCCCCGCGCACGCGACCCCGAATATGGCTCAGCTCACCCCGGATGGCAGGATGGCGGCGTCATGTCCCACCCCGATCAGTCCGCACCGCCGCCGCGCGAGCTGCCCCCCGGCCAGTACGTCCCCCGGGGCTGGCCCGTCCTGCACTACGGCCCCGTGCCGAAGTTCCGTCCCGAGGACTGGGACTTCCGCGTCTTCGGCGCGACCGCCTCGGGCGAGCAGTACGGCTGGACCTGGGACGAGTTCGAGGCGCTGCCGAGGAGCCGCGCCGTCGCCGACTTCCACTGCGTCACGAAGTTCACCATCCCGGACAACGAGTGGGAGGGCGTCCCCGGCTCCGCCATCGCGGAGCTGGCGCCGCCCGCGCCGGACGCCACGCACGTGATGGTCTGGGCGGAGTACGGCTACAGCGCCAACATCCGGATGAGCGACTTCCTCGCCGAGACGACGATGTTCGCCACCCACCGGGACGGGGAGCGGCTCACCCCCGACCACGGCTTCCCGCTCCGCATCGTGGTCCCGCACCTGTACGCGTGGAAGAGCGTCAAGTGGGTCCGGGGCGTGGAATACCTCGTGCAGGACCGCCGCGGCTTCTGGGAGGAGCGCGGCTACCACAACGTCGCCGACCCCTGGCGGGAGCAGCGGTACTCCTACCAGGAGGACGAGGGCGAGGCCCCGCCGCTGTGAGGGCGGCCGGGCCGTAGCACGGGCAGGGTGGCCGTGTCCGGCCGCGGGGCTTCGTAAATGGACAACATGCGGGTCGGCGGACGCGACAGGCATTACCGTAAGTCGTCATGTTCCTACCCTCCGTCGCGGATGCGGTGGTGTGCGCCGCGGCCGGCGCCACCGCGGGCGCCTGGGCACTGCGCCGCCGGCCGTCCGCCCTCCGGCGCCCGCCCGCGGACCCGGCCGAGAAGGCGGCCGAGAAGGCGGCGTTCGCGGCCCTGCACGGGGGCGTGGGCGCGTCTTCGCCGCTGCGCGCCGGGCTGTCCGAGGAGGCCGCGCGCAAGGCCGCCCGGAGGCTCCGGCCGCTGCTGGCCGCGGAGGCCGTCGCGCTCGTCGGGGTCCTCCCGGAGGACGGCGGCGAAGGCGGCGAGGCGCCGCGGCTGCTGGCCTGGGAGGGGGAGGGACAGGACGCCCACGCGGCGGACGCCGTCCGGCACGCCTTGCCTGTGCTCGCCTCCGGACGGCCCCGGGTGCCGGCGCCCGAGTCGATCGGCTGCGCCGACGCGTCCTGCGGCGTCCAGGCGGCGATGGTGGCCCCGCTGTCGATCGAGGGACGCGTCGCGGGGACGCTCGCGGCGTACTGGCGGCACCCGTCCGCGGCCCGGATCCGCGCCGCCGGAGACGTCGCCCGCCTCGTCACCGGCCAGCTCGAGCTCGCCGGGCTCGACGCCGTGCGCGTCAGCCTGGCCGAGGCCGAGATGCGGGCCCTGCGGGCGCAGATCTCGCCCCATTTCGTCTACAACTCGCTGACCACGATCGCCTCGTTCGTCCGGACCGATCCCGACCGCGCCCGCGAACTCCTGCTGGACTTCGCCGATTTCGCCCGCTACTCGTTCCGCAACCAGCGCGACTTCACCACCCTCGCCGACGAGCTGCGCTCCATCGACCGGTACCTGCTGCTGGAGCGGGCCAGGTTCGGGGACCGGCTCCACTGCGAGGTCGAGGTCGCCCCCGAGGTCCTGCCGGTCGCGGTGCCGTTCCTGGCGCTGCAGCCGCTCGTCGAGAACGCCGTCCGGCACGGCATGGCCGGGACGGGGGCCGGGCGGCCGTGCCACATCTCGATCACGGCGCGCGACTTCGGGGCGGAGGCGGCGATCAGCGTCGAGGACGACGGCGTCGGCATGGACCCCGAACGCCTGGCGGAGATCCTCTCCGCACCCGTGGGGCGGCCCGGCCCGACCGGATGGGGCAGCGTGGCGCCGTGCCCCCGCCGGGAGGGCGCCGGGATCGGGCTCGCCAACGTCGACGAACGGATGCGCCAGTTCTACGGAGAGGAGTACGGCCTGACCGTCGAAACCGCACTCGGCGCCGGAACGAAGGTGAACCTGCGCGTGCCGAAATACCGCCCGGGGCTATTTTCGGACTGACCGTTGCCCCATGGACAGGACACTCACTTTGCGGAACCGATTGCGGACAGACGGTAATCGCGGCAAAGTCGCCTCATGCTCCACGTCCTGGCCGTCGACGACGAACGCCCCGCCCTGGAGGAGCTGGCCTATCTGCTCCGCAGGGATTCGCGGATCCGGCAGGTCAGCTGCGCGGACGACGCCTCGTCCGCGCTGCGCGACCTGAGCCGGATGCTCGTCGAGGGCGAACGCCTCGACGCCGTTTTCCTCGACGTCCGCATGCCCGGCCTCGACGGGCTCGACTTCACCCGCCTGCTGACCGCCTTCGCCGAGCCCCCGCACGTCGTCTTCGTGACCGCCCACGACGACTGCGCCGTCATCGCCTACGAGCTCGGCGCCCTCGACTACCTGCTGAAGCCGGTGCGCCCGGAGCGGCTCGCCGAGTCGGTCCGCCGGGTCGCCGTGGCCGCCGAGCGGGCCGGCCCGCCCGAGGACGCCCGCGACCCCGAGGACGAGATGATCCCCGTCGAGCTCGGCGGCCGCACCCGGCTCGTGTCCCGCCGGTCGGTCACCCACGTCGAGGCGAAAGGCGACTACGTGCGGCTGCACACCCCCGAGGGCGGCTACCTCGTCCGGATGCCGCTGTCGGCGCTGACCAAGCGCTGGGAGGCCGCCGGGTTCATCCGCATCCACCGCAGCACCCTCGTCGCGTCCGCACACGTCACCGAACTCCGCTTCGACGGCGGCCGCGCAGCCGTCCAGATCGGGGACGAACTGCTCCAGGTCAGCCGCCGCCACACCCGCGAGGTCCGCGACCGCCTGGTCCGCAAGTTCCACCGCCCAGAAGAAGCCACCCCGCCTACCGAGAACACCCCCAACAACAACTAACCCTCCGGACGCGGCGAGCAGTGCCCCCCTTATCTCCCTCCACTCCGCGCCCACCCCCGCAAACCATCGCGGCCGTCCGAAGGTGCCGGGGGTAGTCCTCCTACTGCGCCTCGACCTCGTCGGCGGCGTCGGCCGACGCCTCCCCGCCCTCGGACGGGGCGGAACCGTTCAGCCGCTCGCGCAGCGCCTCGCACGCCCGGACCACGGCGGTGCCCCGCCTGGCCGTCCCGCTCGACTCCGCCCGCGACGGACGCAGCGGGGCAGGAGCCGTCGCCCACCTCCATGCGCGCTCGGTCCCGGCCGGCCTTGAGCGTCTCGGCGGTGAGGACGGCGAGCGCGGTGCTCTCGGCTCTCACCCGGCCGTCACGTCGTCGTCCGAGCGTGTGCGCGCTGGCTCGGCGCTCGTCGGTGTTCTACGAAGGGAAGGTCGCCGGCCGTGAATCATCGACGACCGTTCGGCGTGCGTTGTGGACCGTTCCCGAGTGCCGCTCGTCCCGCGAAGGCGACCGCTCATCGCGCGAACACGCTACGTATATCTTTGGCTACGTACCGTTTACCGAACTCAGCGTTTCACGGGTGTCGCTCTGTGGCATCACACCCCTAGTGTTCTCAGTGGCACCACACGCCACACCGCCGCGGAGGGCGGGCGGACCGCACACCGCGAACCTCCCACATGTGCACACCAGGAGATCCGGCGAAACGCCGGATCACGCCGCTGGATCCCGTACCGGGGGGGTGGGATCCCGCGGCCTGCGGCTCGGGCGTCGCTGAACAGTCGGGGGGTTGTTCAGCGACGCCCGAGTCTTGTTTATTGCATTGCCCTTGGCGGTCAGGCGCTGGGGCGCCTTCCCTTCGGCGGGCAATGCGTGCGATCGCTGCATCGCTCCGGCTCGCCCTGGGGGCTCGCTGCGCGATCAGGTTCCTCGCAGGCTCGGAACCTGCCTTCGGACGCGATCGCGACGGTTCAGGTTGTCGCGTGGTTGCGGGTGGTGGTTGGTGTGGTTGCGTCCGCAGGGAATCGTTGTACTCGCCTGGCTCGCCTTGCGGCTCGCGCGTTCAGGTTCTTTGCGGGCTTGGCGCCTGCTTTCGGACGCGATCGCGACGGTTCAGGTTGTCGCGTGGTTGCGGGTGGTGGTTGGTGTGGTTGCGTCCGCAGGGAATCGTTGTACTCGCCTGGCTCGCCTGGCTCGCCTTGCGGCTCGCGCGTTCAGGTTCTTTGCGGGCTTGGCGCCTGCTTTCGGACGCGATCGCGACGGTTCAGCTTGTCGCGTGGTTGCGGTGGTGGCTGGTGTGGTTGCGTCCGCAGGGAACCGTGTACTCGCGTTGCTTGCTGCGGGGGCGTCGGTGTTTTGGCTGCTACGTCTTCGGCGTTGGGTGCTGGCCTTGCCTTTGGTGGGCAGTGCGGGTGGTCGCCCGGGGGCTCGTCCTCACGCGTGGTGGGCTGGGGCGGGGTGCC
>NZ_SMKM01000215.1 GCF_004348665.1 Actinomadura sp. GC306
GTACCGGGCGGCTCCGCGGCAGGGAAACCGCCCGCTGATGGTCGTCGCCGTGGTCGCGTCCTTCCTGATGGCGGCCGTCGTCGGGGGCGGCGCCATGTTCCTCTACCGGGAGCTGCGCGGGCCCGCCGAAGGCGAGCGTCCGGTGACGCAGGTGTCTCCCTCGGTCGCCGGCGCGGCGAGCTGCACCTACGCGCCCGCCAACGGCGACATCAAGGACGTCGGGACGCCCCCGTCCAGCGCCGCAGGGCTCCCGTCCACCGCCACGATCGAGACCAGCCGCGGCACGGTACAGGTGGAACTGGACCCCGCGAAGGCCCCGTGCGCGGTGAACTCCCTCGCGTTCCTCGCGAGCAAGAACTACTACGACGACACCGAGTGCCACCGGCTCACGACGAACCCGACGCTGAAGGTCCTGCAGTGCGGCGACCCCTCGGGCACCGGGACCGGCGGCCCCGGATACCAGTTCGCCGACGAGAACACGACCGGCGTCCGCTACACACGGGGCGTCGTGGCGATGGCCAACGCGGGGCCGAACACCAACGGAAGCCAGTTCTTCATCCTCTACGAGGACGCGCCCTCCCTCCCCCCGAACTACCCGGTCATCGGCCGCGTCACCAGCGGCATGGACGTCGTGGACGAGGTCGCCAGGGCAGGCACGGAAGGCGACACCGAAGACGGCAAGCCGGAAGAAGAGCTCAAGATCGACTCCCTCCGCACGGCCTGACCCCACCCCACCGGTTCCGTCGACTCGTGCCGGAGGGGACTAACCGCGGCTCGGCGCGCGTTGGGCTAGGTGACGTTCACGCGACCGGGGAGAAGTCTCGATGGCTCTGAAGCGCCCCTCCTTCCTGCCGTCTCTGGAGCAGCTGGAGCAGCAGGCACAGGACGTGTCGTCCCGTCGCAGCCGCCCCGGGTCGATGTTCGACCACCCGACGGCCAAGGCCGTGTTCGTCGCCGTCCTAGTGGTGACGGTCCTCGCGCACCTCATCGGCGGCATCGTCTTCCTCGTCCTGAACTAGCGCGGCGGCCGGGCGCCGCGTTCAGTCGCCCAGCGCGCCCAGGGGGTCGGTCAGGAGCGCGGCGAAGCCCAGCTCGGCGGCGCCCGCGAGGGTCGAGTCGTAGCCGAGTGCCGCGGTGCGGAGTGCGACGCGCTCCCGGGAGACGGGCAGGACGCTGTCCTGCACGCGGGCGGCCACCTGCGCCGCGGCGCCGCGGTAGATCTCGCTCAGCATCCCGCCGAAGATCACGACACCGGGGTTGAAGAGGTTGATCAGGTTGGCGACGCCGATGCCGAGCCAGTCGCCGACCCGGTCCAGCGCCACGCGGGCGGCCGGGTCGCCGTCCTCCGCCGCGCGCACGACGGCGCGCACGCCCTCGCGGCCGAGCGGCCCGCCGGTGCGCCCGGCCGCCTCCAGCAGCGCCTCCTCGCCGACCTCGGCCTCCAGGCACCCGCGCGAACCGCAGTTGCAGGGCCGTCCGTCGTAGGGGTTGACGATCATGTGCCCGAGTTCGGCGGCGTAGCCCTCGTCGCCGTCCAGCAGCCTGCCGCCGACGATGATGCCGCCGCCCACGCCCACGTCGCCGTGGAGGTAGACGAGGTTCCTGCTGCCGGTGCCCGCGCCGCGCTCGTGCTCGGCGAGGGCGCCCAGGTGGGCCTCGTTGCCGACGGCCACGGGCAGCCCGAGGCCCAGGCGCCGGGCGAGCGCCGGGCCGAAGTCGAGATCCGTCCAGCCCATGGTGGGCACGAGCCGGACCTTCCCGTCCGCGGCCCTGATCAGGCCGCAGTAGGACGTGCCGACACCGACGCACTTCGCGTCCGGCGGCGCACCGGCCGCGAGCGCGGCGCCGAAACCGGCGAGGACGCCGACGACCTCGTCCAGGTCGTCGTTGCCGCGGCGCCGGGCCGCCTCCCGGCGCTCCAGGACCGTGCCGCCGAGCCCGACCCTGGCGGCGACGAGCCGGTCCACCGCGACGTCGAAGGCCAGCACGTACGCGCGCCGGGTCTCGGGGCGGACCACCAGCGACGGCCGCCCGGCGCGGCCCGTCGTCGCCGACGTCTCCTCGCGCACCAGGCCGGTCGCCGCGAGCTTGCTGATCAGCGTCAGGATGGTGCTCCGGTTGACGCCCATCCGGTCGGCGAGCTCCGTCCGCGACACCGCCCCGTCGCGGTGCACCTCACGCAGCAGCACCCCGAGGTTCTGCCGCCGCGATGCCTGCGAAACCTGCCGTCCCGTGCCGATGGCCCCCGAAATCGTCGAGGACGACATGGTTCCTCCCCTCACGACATGACACCGCCAAGTTACCCAAGGGGGCCCGTTCCGGTGAGTCGTCCGCCCGGCGGGGCACGTCAGGGGGTGCGGGAAGGCGGCCGTAAGGATGCCGTAAACGGGGTCCGCCAGTGTGCAGGGAACGGGGAGGCGGATCGGCTCGCGTCCCCGCCTTACTCGAAAGGACGAACCCATGCGCAGGATCAAGCTGCAGGTCCAGATCTCCCTTGACGGCTACATGGGCGGCCCGGACGGCGAGATGGGCTGGATGACCTTGCCCTGGAGCGGCGACCTCGAAGACCACGTCGACGCGCTCTCCGACTCGGTCGACACGATCATGCTGGGCCGCAGGCTCGCCACGGGCTTCATCCCCGCCTGGGAGTCCCGGCCGGAGGGCGAGGACGAGGCGTCCATCGACTGGATGATCGACACCCCCAAGGTCGTCGTCTCGAACTCGCTCACCGAGTCGCCCTGGAAGAACGCCACCGTCGTCGGAGGCGACCTCACCGAGATCGTGGCCGAGCTGAAGGCGCGGCCCGGCGGCGACGTCATCGTGTACGGCGGCAGCACGCTCGTGACGACCCTGATCGCGCGGGAGCTGATCGACGAGCTCCACCTGTTCGTCAACCCGGCCTCGCTCGGCGCGGGACAGCCCGTGTTCCCCGGCATGGACCACCACCAGCGGTTCCGGACCGTCGCGGCGCGCGTGTTCGACTGCGGGATCACCGGCCTGCACCTCGAACCGAACCGCTCCTGATCGCGGCGCCGGGCCGGCCCGCCCGGGGCTCAGCCGGCGGACGCGGCGGTCAGGCGGTAGGTGGTGCCGCTGCTGCCCTGCACCCAGGCGTCGGGCAGGGCGGCGGCCAGCGCGTGCTGGGCCCGCCAGCCCGTGCAGTGCCCCGGGACGACGAGGCTCGGCGCGAATTCGGTCAGCGCCTGGACGGTGGGCGGGATGATCGGCTCGAAGGCCGGGCCGCCCAGGTGGAACCCGCCGAGGAGGGCGTGCAGGCGGTCGACGCCCGTCAGCCGCCGCGCGTGCCGGACGATGTTGACCGCGCCCGCGTGGCCGCAGCCCGTCAGCACCACGAGCCCCCGGTCGCGGACGTTCACGACCAGCGCCTGATCGTCGGCCACCAGCGGGTCGTGCACCCACTCGCCGCCCGTCCACGCCTGGTGCGGGGGCGGCATGCCGCGCTCGAACTCGGTGGTGCGGTCGACCTCACCGGTGATCAGCACGCTGCCGTCCAGCAGCAGCGAGGGCGTGCGGCGCTCGATGACCTCGAAGCCCTCCCCCTCCAGGGCGCGCTTGCTGAGGGTGGGGAGCTCGTCCGGTTCCCTGCCGGGGACGGCGAGCCGGCGCTTCGTCCACGCCAGGGGGTGCAGCACCATCGGCAGCGACCGGACGCCGCGGGCGCCCGCCAGCCCGGCCAGCCCGCCCGCGTGGTCGAAGTGCCCGTGGCTGAGCACCACGGCCTCGATGCCGCCGAGGTCGACCCCCAGCCGGTCGGCGTTGGTGACCATCGCGTCCGGGGACAGGCCCGTGTCGAACAGCAGCGTGTGGGAGCGGCCGGCGCGGCGCACGGTGACCAGCGCGGAGAACCCGTGCTCGGCGATCATCCCGGCGAAGGTCCGGTCGCCGTCGAACTGCCGCGCGGCCACCGCGCCTGCGCCGAAGCCGGCGCGGCGGGTGCGCTCGTCGCCGGTGAGGAGGGCGTCGTAAGTGTTGTCGACCAGGGTGAGGATCTCGATCTCGTCCACCGGTTCCAGCGCGATCGGGTCGACCGCCGTGCCCGCCGCCGGTCGCGGCATCGCCGCCACGGCCTCCGCTGGTGTCCCTGCCGTCTCGCACATACCCGCAGCCTAGCGCCGGGCTACGGCAGGACGATGGTGCTCACCGGCGCTCACCGCGGCCCGGTGGTGATCGTCGCCTCGATGCCGTAATGGTCGGAAAGGTAGGTCTCGGTGCCGTCGGGGAGGCGGATGCGGTCCTTGAAGACCACGCGGGCGGCGGCGTCCATGCCCGGCCTGACGAGCAGCTGGTCGATGGGGCCGATCGCGGCGTAGTCGGGGTTGTACGTGGTTTCCGTTTCACCGGCGAGCACGTCTCGCAGACCGGCTCTGGACGCGAAATCCCGGAAGAGGCGATGGTCGCGCGGGACGTTGAAGTCGCCCATGACGGCCATGGGTTCCGCCGCGTCGATCCTGCCGATGTGCGCGGCCAGTTCGCGCAGTTCGGATTCCTCGGTCTTCGTGTACACGTTGGACGGCGCCCAGTCCATGTCCATGTTCGCGGAAAGGTGCGTGTTCACGACGGTCACGAATGTGCCGGAGACGGGCAGTTGGTGGCGCGTGAAAAGGGCGCCCTTGCGCATTAGCCATTCCGGGCGCGCCGGCCGGGTGGGGGTGAACGTGCGGTAGGTCTGCCGAACGACCGGCAGGCGGGAGAGCGTCACCAGGCCGCCGCGCACCACGGGGAAGACCGACCCGTGCGCGACGTGCGGATACGACCTCACGGCACGGCGCAGCCAGGCCAGATTCCGCGGCGATATGACCTCCTGAAGGCAGACGACGTCGTAGTCGGCCGCCTCCAGAATTTCGGCCAGCACGCCCAGCCGGGCTCTGGTGCGCCCTTTGAACAGCGTGTTGAGGGTGAGGACCCGCACTTCCCTGCCCTCGTCCGGAGAGGTGTCGTCCCTCGTGGCCATGCACGCAACTCTAGCGAGGCGGTGACGGCGGGGGCAGGGACATTGCCCGCCGTCCGGGCGCCTTCCGATACTGGGCGGGATCGCCGGACGCGGCACGGACGAAGAGGGGTCTGCATGGGTTTCCAGCTGGGCTTGTTCTCACCCAACACCGAATCGGGGCTCGCGATCACGAACGTCCCGGAAAGGTGGCACGCGACCTGGGACGACAATCTCCGGCTCGCCCGGCTGGCGGATGAGAAGGGCATCGACTTCCTGTTGCCCGTCGCGCGCTGGACCGACTGGGGTCCCGACACCCACTTCCACAGAAGCGCCCTCGATCCGCTGGTGTGGGCGTCGGGGCTGCTGGCCGCGACGAACCGTATCCGCGTGTTCAGCACCGTCCACACCGCGTTCCACCACCCGGTCGTCGCGGCGAAGCAGCTCGCGACCGCCGACCATCTCAGCAAGGGCCGGATCGGGCTGAACATCGTCGCGGGCTGGCACGCCCCCGAATACGAGATGTTCGGGCTGACGCTGCCCGACGACCACGACACCCGTTACGCGCTCGCGCAGGAATGGTGGGAGGTCGTCAAACGCATCTGGTCGAGCGACGAGCCGTTCGACCACGAGGGGAAGTTCTTCCAGTTGAAGAATGTCGTGGGGAGGCCGAAGCCGTACAACGGGCACGGCCTCCCGGTCATCAATGCGGGCTCGTCCACGCAGGGGCGTTCCTTCGCCGCGCGCAACGCCGACCGCGCGTTCACCGTCGTCGGCGGTCCCGAGGACGGGGCGGAGATCGTGCGGGCCATCCGCGCGGAGGCGGCGTCCCATGGACGGGAGGTCGGGGTGTTCACGCTGGGCCACGTGGTGTGCCGCCCGACGAAGGCCGAGGCGGAGGACTTCCTGCGCTACTACGCCGACGAGAACGCCGACTGGCCGGCCGTGGACGAGGTGATGCGGCTGCAGGGCCTGCACGCGCAGTCGTTCACGCCCGAAATGCTGCAGGTCTACCGGGGGAGGTTCGCCGCCGGTCACGGAAGCTGCCCGCTGGTCGGCGACCCCGAAACCGTAGCCGACGCCCTCGCGGAGTTCGCGAGTGCTGGATTCGACGGTATCGCTCTGTCGTTCCTCAATTACGCTGACGAACTGGGCTACTTCGCGGACGAGGTCATGCCGCGGCTGCGGGCGCGGGGTGTCCTGTCCACCGTCCCTTAGGAAACGGTCCCATCGACACGACCATGACTGCGCCTCAGACTCCGCCGCCCCTGTCCGCCTACCAACGGGTCGCCAGCACGGACATCGACGTCCTGCACGACACGGTCGAGCCGTTCGCCGTGGGGCACGACCTCCATGCCCGTGAGCCGGACGCCCCGCTGGACGGGCTCGTCAACGCCGTCGGCGTGGGCGCGGTCACCCTCGTGTGGGTGCGCTACGGGGGCGGCGGGGTCATCGTGGACACGCCCCCGACCGAGGGGCACTTCGCCATGTGCGCGCCGATCGCGCCGATGGGTGTCGAGTACCGGTCCACGCGAAGCCGCGACACGGCCGGCGGGAGCCTGGTCGTGTCCCATGACGAGGCGATGCGGATGACGCCGGACCCGTGGCTGGGCTGCCTCGTCATCGCCACGAGCACCGGCCGGCTCGCCGACCACCTCGCCGGGCACCTCGGGCGCCACCTCGGGCGGGGGCACACGCCGCCGCTGCGGTTCCACAGCGTGGACGGGCCCGCCATCCTGCCGTCGTCGATCGTGGAGCGCACCTGGCGGCACGTGTGCGGCGTGCTCGACCACGTCACGGCGGCGGAGGAGGGGCTGCACCCGCTGGCGGCGCGGAACCTGGAGGAGTCGCTGCTCACCGCCGTCCTGCTGGGCCTGCCGCACACCGCGACCGGACGGCTCGCGGAGGCGCCGCCCCGCGTCCCGCACCATCTCGCCGGGACGATCCGGGACTGGATCGAGGCCCACCACCACCGCCCGATCGGCGTCATCGACATCGCCACGGCGGTGGGGATCGGTGTCCGGCAGCTCCAGACCATCTGCCAGGACCAGTGGGGGCTCACCCCGACGCAACTTCTGCGCGGGGTCCGTCTCGACCATGCGCGGACCGCGCTCACCAAGGCCCGGCCGGGCCCGCGCACGGTCACCGAAGTCGCCGGTGCGGCCGGTTACGTCCACATGAGCCGGTTCGCCGCCCACTACCGGCAGCGGTTCGGGGAGACCCCTACGCAGACCCTCAGGCGGAACGTGCATCCCGCCTGAGGTCAGACGCCCTGAGGTCAGCCGTCGCGGAGGCCCTCCTGCGCCAGGAACCGGTCTCCGGCGCGGCGGCCGATGCGGCCGATCGCGCGGTTCGCGGTCGGTGACACGCGGGAGAGGGCACGTCCCAGGCGGGCCTCTGCGGCGACGTAGACGACCGCTGTGTCCTGCCTGACCGCCCGCAGGACGGCCCGTGCGACCTTCTCTGGCGGAAACCCTCGTCGCTCTACCGCGCGGCCCATCCGCTCACGCAGTTCGTTGTCCACGCCTGGCGCCATGCCCACGAAACGGGTCCGGCCGGTGATGGGCGTGTCGATCGCTCCGGGGCAGATGGCGGAGACGCCGACCCCGTACCGGTCCATGTCGAGGCGGAAGCACTCGGTCATCTGCAGCACCGCCGCCTTGGTCGCCCCGTACGCGGGCAGTTCGGGGTTCGGCAGGTACGCCACCATGGACGAGATGTTGACGATGTGGCCGCCTTCGCCGCGCTCCATCATCTGCCGCCCGAACAGGCGGCATCCCCGGTACATGCCGTCCACGTTGATGGCGCGGATGCGCGCCCAGTCCTCCTCCGGGGTGTCGAGCAGGGAGCCGGCCATGGCGATGCCCGCGTTGTTGATGACGACGTCCGGCACGCCGTGGGAATCACGGACTTCGTCGGCGAACCGCGCCATCGCGTCCGCGTCGGCGACATCGACGCTGTAGGCGTGGGCTTCGCCACCGGCCGCGGTGATCTCGTCCACGGTTCGCTTGGCCGCGCCCTCGTCGATGTCCGCGACGACCACGCGTCCGCCTTCTGCGGCGAAGGCGTGGGCGGTGGCGCGTCCGATACCGCTGCCCGCCCCGGTGACGACGACGAGATCGCCGCCGAAGTCCCGGCCGGGCACTCCCGCCGCGCGCGCTTTCGCGAGTGCCCGTGTCTCTGGTCCGCCCTCGATGTGCTCGACGAATTCGGTCACCCAGCGGGCGATGAGGTCCGGGTGGCTGCGCGCCATCCAGTGCCCGGCGGGCGCACGCCGCACGTACAGCCGCGCCACCGGTCCGCGCGCCGACAGCAGCAGCGACGGCGACCCGTACCTGTCCTTGGTCGGGACGATGAGCTGCACGGGCACGTCCGTCCGGCCCTCATCGGCCCATCCCGCCCCGCCTGCCCGTGCGGTCCGGCCTGCGCGGCGGCCCAGGTTCGCCCGGTACAGGCCGAGTCCGTTGCGCGCGTCGGCCGGCAGGGTCGCCGCCGGGTGGCCGGACCGCGGCTCGGCGCCCTCGCGCGCCCCCATCAGCCGCGGGAACCCCGTCGCCAGGGCGCGCGCCGCGGCCTCGCCCACCTTCGGCGCCCTCAGCACCGGCATGTAGACGCTGCGCCGCGCCTGCCCGACGACCTCCGCCACCCCGCGCGGCCCGGACCGGACGGCCTCCCGCGCCCAGCGCGCCATGTGCCGCCGGTCCGGGCCGGAGATCGAGGTGAAGGACGCGATGCGCGCCCGCAGCCGGTCCCCGATGACGGCCTCCCAGCCCTGCACCGAGCCCCAGTCGTGCCCCACGAGGTGGACGGGCTCGTCGGCGCCGACCCCGTCCAGGACGGCCTCCAGGTCGCCCATGAGCGCGTCCAGGCGGTAGTCGAGCGGGTCGGCGGGGGCGGTCGACGCGCCCGCGCCCCGCACGTCGTAGGCGACGACGCGGAACCGCCCGGCGAGCCGCTCGGCCACCTCGTCCCACATCGCGCTCGTGTCCGGGTAGCCGTGGACGAGGACGACCGTCGGCCGGTGCTCCGTACCGCGCACCCGCACCGCCAGCTCGATCTCGCCCGATCTCACCCGAAGGTCACCCATGACGCCGCCCACCCCGGTCCGTAGAGCTCGTTTCCCGGCAAACTACGCCCGTCCGGGTGGTCGCCGACAGCGGGCGGTCCCGCCTACCGGACGGGCTGCCGGAGGATCGTGCGCATCTTCGCCGGGTCGGTCTCGCCGGGGTCCGACAGGTAGATCTCGTGGTGCAGGCCGTTCCGGACGAGACCCTCCGCCTGGATGAGCTCGACCATGCGGGCGAGGGAAGCGGGCTCCTCCGAGTAGGGCCCGCGGTGGAGCATCTGGACGCACAACCCATCGGTGAACGTCACGTGCTGGACGCGGCACACCGCGGGCATGTTCGGCCGGACCTGCTCGACCGCCGCGTCCACCGAGGCGACGTCGTTCGGGAGCCGGTCGTCCGGGAGGCGAAGGAACAGGTGCCACCACCACCCGTCGCGCGGCACGTCGAACGGTGAGCGCTCGTCCTCCACCCACCAGCGTCCCTCAAGCGGAACCATCGGCGCACCGAGCGCACCCATCACGGAGTAGAGCGCACCGACGCTCTGGCCGTAGGCGGCGCCTTCCGGCTCACCGCGCCCGGTAACGGCCAGACCCGACACGGGGCCGTGCTCCACCAGCTCTGGTTCCTCCGCCGCCTCGTACCAGCTCGCCCCCGTCTCCTTCAGGGGCGCGTTCACTTCACTCACTGGGAGTCCTCCACTCGTATCTGCACCCGGGTCTCCAGGCGCTCGGGCGGCGTGGTCGCGGGGTCGCTGAGGTACACCTCGCGGACGGGTCCCGCGGGCGTGTGCCCGTGGTCGCCGAACCACGCGAGCACGCCGTGGACGGTGAGCGGAATCTCCTCGTACGGGCCGACATGGACGGCCGAGGCGAACATGCCGCCGGGCAGGAGGTCGTCGCCGTCCGCCGCCTCGACGGTCACGCGGACGTCGAACTCCTCCGCCATGTCCAGCGGGAACAGCCCGATCAGCGTGCCGCCCGGCGACATCCGGGGCAGCAGCCGGCCCACGCACGCCCCCGTCGCGTCGGGGATCTTCGCGGGCGTCGCGGGCTCACGGGCGGCGAACACGCGCCGCGCCGGCTCCCGGACGACCGACACCTCGTGCTCCGGCAGCCCCTCGGCGAGGACGCGGTCCAGGAGCCGCAGCCCGCGCTGCCGCCTGGCGAGGTCGGCCTCGATGCGGTCCCGCGCGGCCTTCAGCTCGTGGCGCTCGTCCCCGGACAGGACGCGCGCCACGACCGGCAGCGGGACGTCCATCGCCCGCAGCAGGCCGATCATCAGCGCGTCCCGCGCCTGGGCGGCCCGGTAGTACCGGTAGCCGGACGCGGGGTCCGTCCACGCGGGGGCGAGCAGCCCCAGGTCGTCGTAGTGCCGGAGCTGCTTGACGCTCAGCCGGCACAGCCGGGCGAAGCGTCCGATCGGCAGGAGATCCTTGCTCACGCCCATCACCCTGACGTCTCCCCTAATGGGAGAGTCCAATTAGCCGGTGGGGCGCGCGTCGAGCCCGGTGCAGGCCCGCAAGTTGTTCCACCGCTGAACGGCCGACTTCGCCTGGGCGCCCTTGAGCGGGATGGGGATGCCGCCGGAGATCTGGGCGGGGTCCCACTTGTCCTTGGTGACCTTGCCGTCCTCCACCTTGAGGTACAGCACACCGGACTCCGCCGTCTTGCCGTTGGCGGAGTAGAACACGAAGTTGCCCATGCCGTAGTGGACGTACGCGTCGTTCATGTAGCCGCCGCCGGCCAGGATGTGCTGGTGGCCACCGACAAGGATGTCGGCACCGGCCGCGATGAGCTTCTCGGCGAGTTCCTTTTGCCGAGGCAGCGGGCAGGGCTCCAACTCCGCCCCCCAGTGCAGGTGGACGATGACCACGTCCGACCCCTTGCTGGCGTCCTCCACGGCCTGGACCATCCGGGGGACGTCCTTGGCCGACGCAAGCCCCGGCTTGGTGTCCGTGGCCGTCCACGCCTGGATCAGGTGGTCGTCCAGTACCTGGGTCGCCCCGACGATGGCGAGCTTGTTGCCCTTGACGGTCACGCGGTAGGGCCGGTACGCCTCGGCGGCGTTCCGGCCGATCCCGACGGTCGGGAGCTTGGCGCGCTTGATCGCGGCCAAGGAGTCGCGGAGCCCGCTCTCCATGTAGTCCATGCCGTGGTTGTTGGCCATGGACGTGACGTCCACTCCGGCGGCCTTCAGCGCGGTGAGCGCCGTCGCCGGGGCACGGAACGTGTACTGCTTGCCGGGCGCTGGCGTGCCGCCCGTCGTGATGGCCGTCTCCAGGTTGACCATGGCGAGATCGGCGACGCTGAGCTTCTTCGCGATCGGCCCGAGCGCGGTCCTGGGGTTGTTGAGGCGCGGCCGCAGGATGCCCTCGAAGTGCACGTCGCCGCCGAACGCGAGGATGATCGGCTCCTTGGGAGGCGGTGCGGGACGCGTCGAAGGCGCTTGCGACGCCGCGGGCGGCGGCGTCGCACCCGCCGCCTCGGAGTCGCCGGAACTGCCGCACCCCGCCGCCGTGAGCGCCAGCGTCCCTGCCATGGCCGCCGCCACGGCCGTCCTTCCACGCATGATCATCGCCTCACCTGCGTCGCCCCGGCCCCCTCGGACCTCCCGGACCGGACGCCAAGCATGCCATGCGCCCCCGGCACCCCCACAAACTCGTGCTTTTCAAAAACTTGAATCATTCAGGTCGTTGGGGTTAGCTGGACCTGACTCCCGACCCC
>NZ_SMKM01000216.1 GCF_004348665.1 Actinomadura sp. GC306
GGCCAGGGCCGGGCGGGGCAGGGACGCGTCGGCCACGACGCTCAGGGTGACCTGCACGGACGTGACGCCGTCGGCGGACGTCAGCGCGGTCCGGACGGCGCGTTCCGCCGCCGCGCGCTCGTGCGCCGTGACATCCCCGGAGGTCAGGAACCGGATCTCGGGCCGTTCACGGGTCGCGTTCATTCTCATTTCTCCCAGATACGCGTGTGTGGTGGTCGCCTCTGCGGAGCGGCGATGGTGATCGCCCCTCTGATCCCTTCAACGCCGCCGGCGTCCCGGACCACACCCGTTCACGAGGAGAGCTTCGTCACCTGGCGGCGCGGCGGGCTCTCCGGAGAACAAGGAATGGATGATCTCCGTCATCGGCCCGTCACGCTAGGCCACAGAAAAGAGCCGATTGAATCGGCTGGTCGCCGTGTGCCGGAACGCCGGGCAATTCGTCGGCCAAGGTCCCCCCGGGTGCCCGAAAATGACCATCCCGTGATCTCGGTCCGCAGCACGATGACACGTTCCGCAGCGAATCGGCCACCGACAGCACAGCTCACCGGCCCTGCGGCCCAGGGCGATCACGCATTCGGCGCGGCGTCGGACGAGTCGAAGCGGTCACGATTTTCATACTTCCCAAAAACCCGTTGGGATCCTCTAACATGGGGCGGTGCCGTTCCGCCCCCGAGCAGACCCGTCGACTGGCTGGTGACCCCTTGGCCCAGGATTCAGCTGCCCCCACACCACCGTCCGAAGGTGATCCGGCCGGACGGCTGATCGAATACCCACGGCGTGGCGGCCCCACCGTCCTGCGCATTCTGCTCGGCGCGCAACTGCGCCGGCTGCGGGAGGAGCACGGGATCTCCACCGAGGAGGCCGGCTACGAGATCCGCGGATCGCACTCCAAGATAAGCCGAATGGAGCTCGGCCGCGTCGGATTCAAGGAACGCGACGTCGCCGATCTGCTCACCCTTTACGGCGTCTCCGACCCCGCCGAGCGCGCGCCGCTCCTGGAGCTGGCCAGGGAGGCCAACACCCCGGGGTGGTGGCACCGGTACGGCGACCTGCTGCCCAGCTGGTTCGAGGTGTACCTGGGCCTGGAGGAGGCCGCCTCGCTGCTGCGCACCTACGAGCTGCAGTTCGTCCCCGGGCTGCTCCAGACCGAGGACTACGCGCGCGCCGTCGTCCGGCTCGGCTTCTCCGACGCCGCCGAGGACGAGGTCGAGCGGCGGGTGCAGCTCCGCACGATCCGGCAGGCGCGGTTCACCTCGCCCGGGGCGCCGACACTGTGGGCCGTTGTGGACGAGGCCGTCGTGCGCCGTCCCCTCGGTGGCCGCAAGGTGATGCGGCGGCAGCTGGAGCACCTGATCGAGGTGTCCGAGCTGCCGAACGTCACGCTGCAGATCGTGCCGTTCGGCGCGGGCGGGCACGCCGCCGCGGGCGGCCCGTTCACCATCCTGCGGTTCGCCGAGCCGGGGCTGTCCGACGTCGTCTACCTGGAGCAGCTCACCAGCGCGCTGTACCTGGACAAGCCCACGGACGTCGACACCTACATGCGCGCGATGAACAACCTGTGCATCACCGCCGCGCGCCCCGACGACACCGGCGCCCAGCTCACCAAGCTCCTCAACGAACTCTGAGTCAGGGGGCGTCGTCCAGGACGCGCTGGTCGCGGCTGCGGCTTCCGCCGCGGAACTCCGCGATCACCTCTCCGTCCGCGACGCGGCGCACCGTCACGTCGTAGACGCCGCTGCGGCCGTAGCGGACGCGTTCCTCCGCCGCCGCCTCCAGGACGTCACCGGTGCGGGCGGGTGCGACGAAGACGACGTCGGCGGACGCCGCGACCGTCACGGCGTCATGGCTGTTGCAGGCGTAGGCGAACGCGGAGTCGGCGAGAAGGAACACGTAGCCGCCGTGGGCGATGCCGTGCCCGTTCACCATCGTGTCGCCGACGGTCATCCGCAGCCGCGCCCGCCCCGGTGAGATCTCGGTGATCTCCATCGCGAGGTCCTGGGCCACCTTGTCCTTGGCGTACATCGTCTCGGCGCACCGCCGCGCCACCTCAGCCGCGTCGCTCACCCGCCCAGGGTAATGAGCGCCATGTATCAGCGGGGTTCCCCCGGGAAGGGCAACGAGGGTTCGGAGGTTGAGAGGACGGCCGTGCTCTACGCGCGGCCGATGCGGACGCTGGACGAGGGAGAGACCATGTTGTTCGGCAAGGAGCACGTCGAGCGCTACCAGGAGACGGACGGCGAGGTGGGGCACGAGTGGCAGGGCACGGTCACCCTGCTGCTCACCACGACCGGGCGCCGCACCGGGAAGGAGCGCACGACGCCGCTCATCTACCAGCCCGAGGGCGACGCGTACCTGGTCGTGGCGTCGAAGGGCGGGGCGGACGACCATCCGCTCTGGTACGCGAACCTCCAGGCGAACCCCGAGGTGAAGGTCCAGGTGAAGGGCGACAAGTTCACCGCGCGGGCCCGCACGGCGACGCCGGACGAGAAGCCCGCGCTGTGGCGGAAGATGGCGGCCGTCTGGCCGGCGTACGACGAGTACCAGGAGAAGACGACCCGGGACATCCCCGTCGTCGTCCTCGAACGCGCCTGAGCCGGGCGGTTCCCTTTCGCGGGGCGGGGACGGCGTGTAGCGTCGCCGTAGAACACCCATTCGACCACCGCCCGTCCGACGCAGCCGAGGTGCCGAGGTGCCGACGTCACACAGTGCCGACCCCGGGGCCGGCGCCGAAGCTCCGCCACCGCGGCTGCTGAGTCGCTGGGAGATCGGCGCACCGGCGGACGCGAAGGCGGTGGAGCCCGGGTCCGGCCGGTGCTGGCGCGTCGACGCGGCGGGCGGCGCGTACTTCCTCAGGGAGTACGCCGAGCCCGACCGGCGCCGCATGCGGTTCCAGCACGCCGTGACCACCGCGCTCGACGAGGCCGGTCTTCCGGTGCTCGCGCCTGTGCCGGCGCGCGGCGGGCGGACGCTGGTCACCGCCGCGGGGCGGGGCTACGTCCTGTACCCGTGGGTGGGCGGCCGCGGGCGCGGCGGGCTGGAGTTGACGTTCGGCCAGTGCGAGGCGCTCGGGGAGCTGCTCGGGCGGCTGCACGCGGCGCTCGACGGGCTCACACCGCCGGTCCAGCAGAGCCTGCTGGTGCCGACGCCGCGCGCCGCGGACGCGGTGGCCGCCGTCGACGCCATGCTGCGCGACGTCCCCGGCGACGGCGGGACCGACTTCGACGCGCTGACCGCCCGGCGGCTGCGGGAGCGGCGGGAGCTGCTCGCCGAGTTCGCCGGCCACCAGCCGCCCGAGATCGAGGTGACCACGGTCGGGCACCTGCACGGCTCGTTCGACTCCGCGCACCTGCGGTACGGCGGGTCGGGCAACGTCACCGCCGTCCTCGGCTGGGACGGGCTGACGACCGGCCCGGTCGCCGGGGAGGTCGTGCGGGCGGCGGCGCGGCTGTTCGCGTGCGGGGACGAGCGGGGGCTCGACCTCGACCGCGTCCAGGCGTTCGTGCGGGGGCACCGCTCGGCGTTCCCGCTGGACGCCGGGCAGATCCAGTCGGCCGTGCACCGCGAATGGTGGGGGCGGCTGTGCGACGTCGCGGCGCTGCGGCACCGGTACCTGGGCGAGGACGGTGCGGGCGGGCGCGGCTCGGCCGCCATGGTGGCGTGGTGGTCGGCGCAGCTGGACCGCACCCTGGACGCGTTCGCCGCGCCCTACACCGGCGCGTACGCCGACACGCCGGGCGACAGCCCCGCTTTCGGCTGATCCCAAAGAACCCGCCCGTCCCGGGGTAAGAAGGACATCGCCGTCACCGCATGGGGGCTGGCGCGAACAACGCGGTTCGACAACCGGAGGAGTGGAAGCATGACAGCGGTCGCGATGCTCGGCACCGGGATCATGGGCGCGGCGATGGCCCGCACCCTGCTCAGGGACGGCCACCGGGTCGCGGCGTGGAACCGGACCCGGTCACGCGCGGAACCCCTGGCGGCCGACGGCGCGACCGTCGCCGACTCCCCCGCCGCGGCCGTCGCGGACGCCGAGGTGGTCATCACGATCCTGGACGGCGGCGACACCGCCCTGGCGGTCATGCGGGACGCCGCCCCGTCGCTGCGGCCGGGCCAGGTCTGGGCGCAGATGGGCACGGTCGGCGTCGGGTCCGTGCCGTCGCTCGCCGGTTTCGCCGCCGAGCACGGGCTCGGGTTCGTCGACGCGCCCGTCCAGGGGACGAAGCAGCCCGCCGAGCAGGGGAAGCTCCTGGTGCTCGCGGCCGGGCCGCAGGACGTCCGCGAGGTCATCGACCCGGTGTTCGGCAGCGTCGGCGCCAAGACGCTCTGGCTGGCCGAGGACGGCGCGGGCGGCGCGGGCACCCGGCTGAAGCTCGCCGCGGTGAGCTACGCGATCTCGCTGACCTCCGTCGTCGCCGAGTCGGTCGCGCTCGCCGAGGGCCTCGGCCTCGACCCCGCCCTGCTCGGCGAGGTGTTCACCGGCGGGCCGCTCGACAACGCCTACCTGCAGGCCAAGATGAAGGCGATCCTGACGGGCGACTTCGAGCCGAGCTTCGCCGTCCGCAACGCGGAGAAGAACACCCGGCTGATCCACGCGGCCGCCGAGGCGGCCGGGATCAAGGTGGACGTCAACGACGCCGCGGGCGAACGGTTCCGGCGCGCCATCGAGCTGGGGCACGGGGACGAGGACATGGCCGCCACGTACCGGGCGAGCTTCCCGGCCGGCCGGGGGTGACGGTGCCGGGAGCAGCCCGCTGACATCGGACGTAAGACCACAAAGACTGGAAAACCCGGGAACTGTCTGGAAGCTCCGGTACTGTCTGCCGCATGTTCCGGTCCCCCGGCGTCCCGACCCCCGACGAGCTGGAGACGCGCATCAGCGAGCTGCGCGCCGCCGTCCGGCGGGCCATGGCGGCCGGGGACCGCTCGAACGCCAGGGAGCTGCGCGCCGAACTGCGCGGGGCGGAGCGGGCGTGGGACGACGCCGTCCTCGGCGAAAGCGGCACAGGCTCCGGCACGGACTCAGGAACGGGTTCGGGCACGGATGACCGGGCGGCCGGCGACCGCGGCGACGGTCCGCGCGGGCTGCTGCCGGTCCGGGAGCAGGTGCACCAGGCGCTGACGCTGCTCGGCGCGCCGGCCGCGCCCAAGCTCATCGGGTCGGTGTACGAGGCGTTCTTCACCGGCGGCGTCCCGGGGAGCCGGCTCACCAGCCTGCGCCGCGACGAGGAGCGCTCGTTCCGCACCGCGCCCTACGCGCGTCCCTACTACCTGTGCGCCGCGCTGACCGCCGACCTGCTCGCCCCGGCGCGCGGGCTGCTCACCGTGAGCACCTGGCCGCTGGAGCAGCGGATCGTCGGGCCGCTGAGCCCGCGCACCGACTTCCTGACGTCCGCCGTCCGGCTGGCCGAGCACGCGGGCCGGGGGACGCCCTCCCCCGGCGTGCAGCGGCTGCTGTGGCGTTTCGCGTCCAACATTCCCGGTGCGGTCACCGGTACGGTCGGTACCGTCGATCCGGCCGTGCTCGCCGAGGCCGCCCGGGCCGAGCTGGACGTGCACCGCGAGCCGGACCGGCGGCGGCGCGCGTCCGCCGCCGGGCGCGCCCGCGCGCAGCTCGACGACGCCGAACTGCTGTTCGGCAGCCGCCTGCGGGCCCTGCGGGACTCCGGGCGGCGCCCCGCCGGCAATGGAGAGACGGAGCGATGACCGAGACCGCACCCGACCTGGACGGGCTGCGCGGCGCCGCAGCCCCGCGCAATCACGACGCCCGGACGATCGCCGCGCTGACGTCCAACCCGGGGTGCGCCCGCCGCGGCGTGATGGACGCGGCGGGCGTCGACAAGGCCCTGGTGGCGCGGGAGCTCGGCTTCCCCGCCCCGTTCGGGCAGTCGCAGTTCGCGATCACGCGCGGGAACGCGTTCGAGGCGCAAGTGAAGGCGGACGGGTGCGCGGAGCTGCTGACGCTGCTGCGCGAGCGGCTCGGCCTGGACGTCCCCGAGGTCGCCTACGACGATCTGGAGGTCGTCGCGGGCAACGAGGGCCGGGAGCTGCGGCACTCGCGGACGCGGCGGCTGGTCGCCCGCGCGCTGGAGACCGGCGAGGGCACGCTGTTCGACCACCCGCTGCTGCGGCTGGAGATCGGCGGGCGGTTCGCCTACCTGGAGCCGGACGTGATCGCGTTCCAGCTCGCGGGGCGGCTGCACGTCATCGAGATCAAGTCGTTCGCCGTGGTGGACGGGCAGGCCGAGCCCGAGCAGGTCGCGGCGGCGGCGCGGCAGTCGGCGGTGTACGTGCTGGCGCTGCGCCGGATGGTGGCCGAGCTGGGCCACGACCCCGGGCGGGTGTCGCACGACGTGTTCCTCGTCTGCCCGGAGAACTTCTCCAACCGCCCGACGGCGACCCCGCTGGACGTGCGGCCGCAGCTCGCGGTCCTGGAGCGGCAGCTCGCGCGCCTCACCCGCATCGACGACATCCTGGCGGAGCTGCCCGGCGACCTGACGTTCGAGCCCGGGGAGCGGCTCGCCGAGTCGGTCCGCGCGGTCGAGGCCCGGTACGCGCCCGAGTGCATGTCGGGCTGCGAGATGGCGTTCTTCTGCCGGGACGAGGCGCGCGCGTGCGGGTCGACGGGGGCGCTCGGCCGGTCCGTCCGCGACGACCTCGGCGGCGTCGACACGATCGGGACGGCGCTGGCGCTGGCGGACGGCTCGCTCGACCCGTCCGACGACCTCGCGGAGACGGCCGAGCAGCTGCGCGCCGCCGCCCGCCTCCGCGCCGAAGCCCTGGAAGGGGTCGCGTGATCCCTCGATGAGCGACGGCGCCTGGACTGACGGACGGGGAACGAGCGAGGGGGGAAGGCGCCGCCTTCCGCCGCCGCGCCGCGCGGGGGGTGCGGCGTGAGCGCGCTGTCCTCGCTGGCGCGGCTGGAGGCGGCGGCCGCGGGTGCCGCGCGGCCGCTCGCGACGGTGCGGCACTGCCACGTCGCGGACGCGCCGCTGGTGCTGGTGCCGCTGCGGCTGGCCGGGGAGGCGGCGGCGCCGCTGGCGGTGCTCGCCGGGAGCGCGCCGGACGCGCCGGAGCTGCTGGTGGTGCCGCAGCCGCGCAACCGGGACCTGCGGTTCGCGTTCGCCGCCGACCTCGCCAGGCTGGTGCTGAAGCACGTCGAGACGAGCCGGGGCGAGGTGGAGGAGCTGCCGCCCGGCAAGGAGGGCGAGGAGCGGATCCGGTACGGCGACGCGCCGCAGCTGCTGGTGCCGAACCGGGGCGGGGTGGCGTTCCTGCGGCTGATGGGGCGCTCGACGCGGTTCCGCAGCACGGAGGGCCCGTACGCGGTGGACCCGGCGGTGCCGGTGCTCGGCCGGTGGCTGACGTGGTTCGCCGACCGGTACGACCATCCCGGTTCGTCGCTGCTCGGCGCGATGACCGAGCTGCTGCGGCTGCACTGGGCGACCGGGCAGAGCTCGCTGGAGGACGGCAACCTCGCCGCGCTGATGGGCTGGATCGACCCGCCGGACGGGCTCGACGGCCCGGCCGCGGCGGCGCGCGCCGAGGACCCGGTGGTGTGCCCGCCCGCGGGCCCGGCGACCGACCCGACGTTCGACAACGAGGTCCTCGCCCCGGCGATCGCCGCCTACGACCGCTCGGGCGGTGGCCAGGTCGCCGAGGAGCGGCTGCGGGAGGCGGTCGCCGGCCAGCTGACCCCCACGTGGGACCTGATGTGGCGGGCGGTGGAGGTGCTGCGGAGGCTGCCGGAGGGGGCGAGCGTGCCGAGGCGGTGGGAGCGCGACCGGGACGCGTTCACCTACTACCACCAGACGTTCGGGGAGGCGTACCCGCAGGCGCGCCGCGACTCGCCGGTCCGGGCGGCGCGGCGGCTGCACGACCTCGAACGGGCGCAGGACGCCTACGACGCCCAGCGGGCGTTCGACGACCCGCTCGTCATGGCCGAGCACCGGCTGGCGGGGCAGGCGTTCGGCGGCGTCGTCACCGAGTCCGACCCGGCGCGGCTGGACGAGACGGGCAAGCGGCCCAAGCTGCGCCCCCTCGTGCGGATAGCGACGGCCGACCCGGTCCGCCTGGACCCGGGGACGACCGTGTGCAGCGCGGCGCGGCCGGCGCTGAAGGGCCGGATCGTCGGGATCGAAGGCGGTGCGGTGCTGCTGGAGCTGACCGGCGGCATGGGCCGCAAGCTCACGCCCGAGCCCGGCGTCGTCCCCGCGGCCGACGACCGGGTGTGCTTCACCTCGCTGACGGACGGCTCGTTCGGCGTGGCGAGGTTCCCCGACCGGGAGGAGACGCCGTGGACGCACGGCGGGCCCCCCGAGGACTACGTGCCCACCCACGAGGACGCCGAAGAGGAATGGTCGTGACCGAACACGCGGGCCCCCGGCTGCTGCGGGCGGCGGCCGATCCGGAGCCGCCCTCCGAAGACCCCGGGAAGGCGGCGGCACGGGTCGTCGACGCCGTGCTGGCCGATCTCGCCGGCGGGCACCGCGGCGTGGTGGTCGACTCCCCGCCGGGCGCCGGGAAGTCCACGCTGGTCGTCCGCGCCGCCGGGCACCTGGTCGCGGCGGGCGAGCGGCTCATGATCGTGGCGCAGACCAACGAGCAGGTCGACGACCTCGTCGAACGCCTCGCCGGCCGGCATCCGGACGTGCCGCTGGGCCGCCTGTCGGCGTCGGGGTACGTGCCGTCCGAGCGGGTGCTGGCGCATCCGGGGGTGCGGGTCGCGCAGAAGGCCGACGACCTCGCCGAGCACCCCGTGGTGATCGCGACCGCCGCGAAGTGGGCGACGCTCTCGGACGGGTCGTGGCCGTGGGCGATCGTCGACGAGGCGTACCAGATGCGCTCGGACATGCTGCTGCGCATCGCCGGGCGGTTCGAGCGCGCGCTGTTCGTGGGCGACCCGGGCCAGCTCGACCCGTTCTCCACCGTCGAGGTGGAGCGCTGGGCGGGCCTGGCGTGGGACCCGATGCGCAGCGCCGTGTCGGTCCTGCTCGCGCACAACCCGGGGCTGCCCGTCCACCGGCTCCCGGTGTCGTGGCGGCTGCCCGCGTCGGCGGCCCCGGTGGTGTCGGAGGCGTTCTACCCCTTCACCGGGTTCCGCGCCGGGACGGGGCCGGACGACCGGCGGCTGGAGTTCGGCACCCGCGGCATGGGCACGACCTACGACCGGGCCCTCGAAGAGGCCGCGGCGACCGGGTGGAGCCTCTACGAGCTGCCCGCCCGGCATACGCTGCGCACCGACGCGGAGGCCGTCCGCGCGACGGCGGCGCTGGCGGTCCGGCTGCTGCAGCGCGGACCCGTGGCCCACTCCGAGCAGGGGCCGAACCCGGTCGGCGCGGGCCGGATCGCGGTCGGCGCGGCCCACCGGGACCAGGTCGCCGCGATCCGCGCGGCGCTCGGCCCGCACGGCGCCGGCATCACGGTCGACACCGCCAACCGGCTCCAGGGCCGCGAGTACGACATGACGGTGGTGCTGCATCCGCTGTCGGGGCGCCGCGACGCCACCGCGTTCCACCTGGAGTCGGGGCGCCTCTGCGTGCTGGCGTCCCGGCACCGGCACGCGTGCGTCGTCGTGGCGCGGGCGGGCATCCCCGAGCTGCTCGACGCGCACCCGTCTGCCGAACCGGTGCATCTGGGCGTCCCGGTCAAGTTCCCGGACGGGTGGGAGGCCAACCAGTCCGTCCTCGCCCACCTGGCCCGGCACCGCGTCCCGGCGGGCTGACCGGCGGGATAGAGCGGCACCGGCCGGGATCGCGCGGCCGGGTACGAGAGAGGCCCCCGGACGGATACTGTGAGAGCCGGTGCCTCAGCGATAGGGAGGGACATGGAGGACCTGGGCTTCATGTGCGCTCGCTGCGGCGGCGAGGTGCACGACGTCACGCACAACCGCGAGGGGTCGCTCGACGGCGTGGGCTACCGCCACAACCGGCGGGTGGAGCCGTGGGACCACGAGCTGGAACTCGCCGTCGGCGAAGCCGCCCCGCGGGCCCCGGGCTGCGACTTCTGCGGCGCGGACGGGCCGAGCTGGCTCTACTACCCGACGCTCGACCCCGAGGACACCGACATGTTCGAGGTCGAGCTCGACACCACGCACCTGTCGGACGACGACACCGCCGTGGCCGTCCTCAACATGCTCTATCCGTGGTACGCGTGCGACACGTGCTCCGTCCTCGTCGCCGACCGCAACATCGACGTCCTCATCGACCGCGCCCTCGACCGCACGCCCGTCCAGGAGGACGGTCCCGTCGACGAGGCGACCGTCCGCGCCCGCCTCAGGGGCTCCCTGTCGGTGTTCTTCACCACCCGGCCCGGCCGCCCGCAGCCGTCGCGGGCCGTATAGTTCTGCGTCCGGCGCTCCACGCCGGGGGTGGCACGGGGGAATGTCGGGGCGGTTCATTAGGATCGTGCCGTTTGTTCGGGGTGCGTTCAGCACGGGGGTAGGCGAAAGTGATCATTGACGGGCGGTTCCACGGGCCGGACGGTTCGGGGAACGGCGGGTACGTGGCGGGGCGCCTCGCGGGGAGGGTGCCGATCGACACGGTGACGGTGACGCTCCGGCGGCCGCCGCCGCTGGACACCGAGCTCACCGTCACCGTCGACGACGAGCGCGGGCACAGCGCGCGGCTCTGGAACGGGGAGCTGCTGATCGCCGAGGCGCTGGCGGGCGCGATCGTGGTCCCGCCGATCCCGGCCGTGCCGTTCGAGCGGGCCGCGGAGGCGGCGGAGAAGTACCGGGCGGCGGAGTCGCACCCGTTCCCCGGCTGCTTCGTGTGCGGGCCGGAGCGGGAGCCGGGCGACGGGCTGCGGCTGGAGCCGGGCCCGGTCGCCGAGGGCACGGTCGCGGCGCCCTGGGTGCCGGACCGGGTGCCCGAGCGGGAGCTGGTGTGGGCGGCGCTGGACTGCCCCGGCGGGTGGTCGTTCGACGTCGCGGAGCGTCCCGCCGTCCTCGGCACGATGACCGGCCAGGTGATGGACGTGCCGCGGGCGGGCGAGGAGTGCGTCGTGCTGGGCTTCGCGCGCAGCCGCGAGGGCCGCAAGATGCACGCCGCGACGGCCCTGTACGGGTCGGACGGGCGCCTGCTGGGCCGCGCGGAGCAGATCTGGATCGAGATCGACCCGGAGCGGTTCGGCGGCTGACCGCACCCCGGCCGGCCGGTCGGGTCGGCCGCCGGTCGGTCAGGCCGGTTCCGCATGGTTTCCGGGGAATGTGTCGTCGGACACGGACCGCACGGCCGGATCCGCTGTTCAATCTGAGCTTCCGCGAAAACGGAGGCGGGTCTGATGAGCGGAAACCTTCTGCTTTTCATCGGTGTCGCGGCACTGGCGATCTACATGGGGGTGCACTGGGAGCGCGCGCGGCGCGCGGTGTCCGATCTGCGGCTCAGCCGCCGGCGGGTCACCGGTCTGCGGCAGGTCGTGGCGCGCGAGCGCGGGCAGGTCGCGATGATCTGGGGGGCGGCGGCGCTGGCGCTGTTCCTCGCGGTCAGGTACGGCTGAGCGGCCGGCCGCCGGTCAGGGACCGGTGAACAGGGGGTCCTCCCGGTCGGCGCCGTTCACCCTCCCCGGGCTCTGCGGCGGGGGGTTCACCGGGACGGGCGCCCCGAGCGGGGAAGCGGCCGGCGCCTGCG
>NZ_SMKM01000217.1 GCF_004348665.1 Actinomadura sp. GC306
CCCCCTCCCCTCGGAGGGGGCTCGCCCCTTTCCCGCCGCCGGTTCGCCGGGGGTGGACGGATGTGTCTTCTTCTCGCTCAGCAGGGCGGCGGCCCGCGTCGCGGCGTCAGGGTCGGCCAGGACAAGGAGTTCGAGCAGGCCCTCGACGTCCGACACCGAAATCTCCGCCCGCCAGACCCCGTACTCGTCCTGCGTGATCGTCCAGGCGGGGAAGAGGTGGCGCAGGAGCAGCAGCGTGACGCGCTCGTCGGTCATCGGTCGCTGGGGGCTGGTCAGCGAAGCTTGGCCCACGTGACCTTCCCGCCCTCGTTCAGGGGACGGACGCCCCACGCCTCCACAAGTTCGGCCATCAACGCCAGCCCCCGTCCGGACGTGGCGGCGTCGTTCTCTGGCTGGATCACCGGCCGGCCCTCTCCTCCGTCCCAGACCTCCACGACCACGAGCCCGTCGCGCTCGTCGCGGAAGACCCGCACGACGATCGGCGGTTTCCCGTGCCGGTACGCGTTGGTTACGAGCTCGCAGACGACGAGCCGCCCCACGTAGTCGTCGCAGATCCCCCACTCCGCGAACCGCGCGGCGAGAAACCCCCGCGCCAGCCGCGGAGCCTGATCAGTCGCATCGAGCACAAGCGTCGGGGACTCGGGCGTACATGTCACAGCGGCCATTACAGATCACCTCCAGAACATTCCGTGATTCGGATGTAACGGAGCGTCTCGCACGCCAGGATGCCGACAAGGCACAGAACACATGGTCGCGGGCATGATGACGACTCTGCGTTCACTGCCGTTCATCGCTCGGTCATCACCGATCGGAGGAGACGACATGCCGCAGCCCCCCAAGCGCCTGACCCCCTCGCGCGGCCCGCTGGACCTGTTCGGATCCGAGGTCCGGCGCTACCGCCAGCTGGCGGGCCTGTCCCTCGCCCAACTCGCGGACCAGATCCCGTTCGCCGCGTCCACCATCGGCGAGATCGAACGAGGCGAATCCAGTTGCGACCGCGTCTTCGCCGAGGAGTGCGACCGCGTCCTGGACACCCGCGAAGCCCTCGCCCACCTCCACGACGGCCTCTTCGACGGCCGCTCAGCCGCCTTTCCGGCCTGGTTTGAAGACTGGCCAAATCACGAGGCGCAGGCCCTGAGCTTGCGCGCCTACGAACCGCTCATCATTTACGGCCTACTGCAGACGCCCAGCTACGCCGGGATACTGCTTTACGGCGACCAGGAAGCGGTACAGGCCAGAATGAACCGCCAAAGCGTGCTCGTCCGAGAGGAACCGACCCCACCCAGGTTGATCTACCTGCTACCGGAACGGGTTCTCCGGTCGCGGGTCGGCAGCGCTGAGGTGATGCGGGAACAGTTGCATCACCTTGCGGACGCAATGTCACCGCGCCTGTCAGTGCAGGTGATCCCGGACGGTGCACCACATCCGGGCAACATGGGAGCCTTCGTGGTCGCGACCCTCCCGGGAGACTCGCGCATCGCTTACGCTGCATCCGAGCCTCGCGGCCGAATCTTGGATGGGCGTTCGGATGTCGAACGGCTAGACGAGCGGTTCATGGACATCGCCACACATGCGCTACCAGCCGACCTGTCGGCGGCGCTGATCAGGGAGATTGCAGACGAAGTATGGAAGCCGTAACCCCCCTTCCCCGCAGATGGCGCAAAAGCAGCTCCAGCAGTTCGCAGGGAGACAATTGCGTCGAAGTCGCCGAACTCGACGGAGTTATCGGCATCCGCGACAGCAAGGACCCCGGTCCTAAGCTCGTCCTGCCACGTGAGGAGTTCACAGCCCTCGTCGCAACACTGAAGCGCTGACCGTCTGACGGAGAAGGGATTGAAAACGGTGGCCCCGCACCTCATCTGGCGCAAGAGCAGGCACAGCGGGCCCCAGGGCGGAAGTGAGTGCGTAGAGGTCGGCCGCTTCCCCAACACGATCGCCTTCCGAGACTCCAAGGACCCAGAGGGTCCGAAGCTGGTCATGGGCCGGGACGAGTTCGCACCTTCGTGGCGGCCCTGAAGCGCTGAGTGCCCGGCGGAGGAGTGACCGGGAACGTGACCGCATCCCCATCTTGCTCGACCTCGGCTGCGGACGCGGCGCCGTCCTGCTGGCCGCCGCCCGGCGCCTCCCGCGGGGCCGGGCGGTCGGCGTGGACCTGTGGCGCGGACGGGACCAGTCCGGCAGCAAACCGGCGGCGACCCTGCGCAACGCCCGCGCCGAAGGCGTCGCCGACCGCGTCCACGTGCAAGGGGGTGACCTGCGCAGACTCCCGTACGCGGAGACGAGCTTCGACCTGGTGGTGTCGAGCCTGACGGTGCACACCATCAGGAGCGCGGACGGCCGCGCCCAGGCGTACCGGGTGCTGAAGCCGGGCGGCCGCCTGCTGATCGCCGACCTGGCGCGGACCCCCGCGAGTACGCCGCGGTGCTGGCCCGGCTGAACGCCCAGGACATCCGCGTGCGCGGCCTCGGCTGGCGCGCGTGGTGGGGCAGCCCGTGGGTCCCGACCCGCCTGCTCACCGCCCGCAAACCGGCCACCCCCTGAACACGCCTCCCCGCACGATCCGGGCCTCATGGTCACCCGGCAACCCGCGGCCGCCCGCCGTTCGCGGCCACTGCTAGGTGAGGGCGGCGACGCCCTGGTACTCGGCTCGGGGGGCTTGGCCGGTCACCTCGTATTCGAGGAGCAGCAGGCCGCTCGGGGTGGCCTCGTGGTGGAGCAGGCGTAGGCCGGACGGGGTGCCCGTTCGGGTCAGCAGGCGTCGGCCGCTTCGCAGGACGGCGGGGGCGATCACCAGGCGGAGCGTGTCCACGAGACCCGCCTCCAGCAGGGAGTCACCGAGGCGGGCGCTGCCGTGGATCTGGAGTTCCCGGCCCGGCCGCGCCTTCAGGTCGGTGACCGCCTGGACCGCGTCGCCCCTGAGGACGGTCGTGGGATTCCAGGTCCCTTCGGTGAGGGTGTTCGTCACGACGTACTTCGGCAGGGTGTTCATCCGCTCGGTGAACGGGTCGGCCGGGTCGGTGATCTGCGGCCAGTCGCGGGCGAACGCCTCATAGGTCCGCCGTCCGAGCAGGAGGCCGTCGGCGAGGTCGAGCCAGTCGGAGGCGCGCTTGACAAAGGCCGGGTCCATGTGCGGGACGAGCCAGCCGCCGCGGGCGAACCCGTCGCTGGTGTCCTCGTCCGGCGAGCCGGGCCCTTGGCTGACGCCGTCGAGGGTGACGAACTCGGTAATGGCGATCTTCATTTCGTGCCCTCCACGTGTGCTGCGAGCTGGGCGGCGACCGTCCCCCAACCATCGGCGAATCCGAGCTTCTCGTGCTGCGCGCGGGCGTCGGGGGTCCCGTGCCGGACGACGATCCGGTAGTCCGTCCCATCCGGGTGGTCGGTCAGCGTGATCGTCGCCGTCATCGCGACCGGGTCGGGCCTCGCGGGACGCCAGGCACCATCGATCGCGTTGGTGAACACGACCCGCTCCAGCTCGTCCACAGCGATGAAGCAGGCGTCCATATGCGGGACGTACTCGACCCCGTCGTCACTGAGGCTCGTCACGAATGCCCCACCGGGCCGTACGTCCAAGCGCTCCACCCGGCACAGCGCCGGCGCCGGGACCCACCACTTCGCAAGCCGCGATGGATCCGTCCAAGCACTCCACACACTCGCCCGTGGAGCACGGATCACGCGCTCCAGCGCAATGTCGAGGTCGGGGTCGAAAGTCATGTCCGGTTCTCCTCCGGATCGGTGACGAGCTGTTCCAGGCGGTCGGTGCGGCCCTCCCAGATCCGGCGCTGCTCCGCGAGCCAGTCGTCCACCAGGGCGAGCCGCTCCCGGTTGAGCACACAGGTGCGCACCCGGCCGGACTTGACCGTGCGGATGAGGTCGTTCGCCTCCAGGGTCCGCACGTGCTTCATGAACGAGGGCAGCGTCATGGGGAACTCGCGGGCGAGGTCGCCGACGCTCGCGGGCCCGAGGCCGAGCCGCCGGACGACCTCGCGCCGCGTCGGGTCGGCCAGGGCGACGAACACCCCGTCGAGCTGCGCCGAATACTGTGCCATGCGGCTAAGTATGCACGCCGATGACAGTTAGCGCAAAGGCTAAGTATTGGTCGCGTGAGCGGATGGGACGCCTCCGCCGGGCCGGGGCGCGCAGGACGGCTCCCGCCCGGCCCGAACTCTGGGTGAGGCCGCTTCACGACGGCGAGTGGACCGCCCGCCGCCGGGCCGTTGGTATCGTGCGCGCCATGGCCGCAGCCGATGGCTCAACGCGCGGGCGCCGCCGTCCGTTATGGGCCGGAGCGGCGGTCGTCGCGCTGCTCCTCGGCGGCTATGCGACCTACATCGTCGTGGCGTCGCCGCTGACCGTCTCCGGCGGAGAGGTCCGGCCGACGGCCGGGTCCACGCGGCTGCCGGGCGGCGGATACAGCCTGAACTATGCTCCCGAAGGCGAAGTCGGGCTGGTCGTCCACCTGACCAACAGGGGCCGCTTCGACGTGCGGTTGACCGGGGTCGACCTGCCATGGGTGTCCGACGACCCGTGGGAGACTCCGAACGCCCTCCAGGATCTGCGCCGGGTGCTGGTCGGCCCGGACGGGACGGAGCGGCCGCTCAAGCCCGTCACCGTGGCGCCTGGCCAGACGGTGAGAATCGGCTGGCATCTGGTGATGTGCCCGCCTCCATCTCGACCACCGAGCAAGTCCCCCACGTCCGTCGACGACTTCGTCGTCACCTATCGGTATGCCGGCTGGCGGCGCGGTCACACGGAGACGCTTCCCCAGCGGTTGATCTTGCCGGGCAATGTCTGCCCGTAGCGGCCGCGCCAATCGCCGAAGGGTGCCCTTACCTGTTCGTACTCAGTCCCACCAGAACGACCACGAGGTGCATCCGACGAGATTCTCGGCATATCCGAGCAGTGTGTGCGGGTGGCTGTTCTGCCAGATGTTGTCGGGGCAGAAGGCGAAGTGCTCAGCGGCGAGGTGTATCGCCTCTTCCAGGGTGGCCGGTGGCGCGGCGACGCTGAGATAGAGGTCGGCGAAGCCCGCGCCGACGACACGGACGCCGAAGCGGCCCTCCCAACTGCGCAGCACGGAAGCGATCTCGCCGGTGTCGTTGGTGTAGTTCAGTGGGCCGGTCCATCCGGCGGCGGCCAGGGCGTCCGCACTCCGATCCGCGGCGATCAACCCCAGGCGCATGGCCGGGGAACGGCGCAGGAGGCGGGTCGCGTACTCGCAGGCGATCGCGCCGGCGTCGTCCGCGAACGGCCGGGCGGGGGCGAGCCCCGGCCAATCAAGGAACGGGGCGGTCGTGTCGTCGGACTGGGCGTAGTCATGCCACCAGTCGGCCAGCACGACAGCCGGGTCGTGACGATCCGGCGAAGTGACCCCCTCCAGGGTGAGTTCGCCGGAGTCCCAGGGTCTGAACTCTCCTCCATCGCCGGACGGGTCGTCCAAGGCGTCCAGTAGCACCGGCCATAGTCCCGATCGTGGGTGCTCTGCGTGAACCGCCGCCCACAACCCGGGCGCAACGGCTTCATCGGTCATCCACAGACCGGGAGGGCCGTCGTCAGTGTCGACGATCCGGCCGGCGGGCAACGAAACCGCCAATGTCCGTGCACCGGCTCCGCCCTTGACGAGGTTCGCCAATTCGGCCGGAAGCAGCTCTCGATCACTCATCCGGAGCACGATAAGGCTAACTACCGTCAGAGTGGCCTGCCCTAGCAAGGGGCTCACCACCCGAACCCGAAACTCGTAGCGGACGGAGCCCATGGAATACGTCGGTGTCAACCTGGTCGAGCCCGCCAGGCTGTGGGACTCCGACCCCGCGGCCCCCCCGGCGGAGTTCGCCGAGGGGGTGGTTCGTGATCACCTTGCGCGCTTCAGGCGGTCTGGTGGAGTTGGATCAGGTTGCCGCAGGTGTCGTCCAGGACGGCCGTGGACACCGCGCCCATGTCGGTGGGTTCCTGGACGAAGCGCACGCCCAGCCCGCGAAGGCGGTCGAACTCGGCCTTGAGATCGTCCACGGTGAACGACGTGAAGGGAATACCGTCCGCCACGAGGGCCTCCTTGAACGGCTTCACCGCCGGGTGGCTGCTCGGTTCGAGCACCAGCTCCGGGCCTTCCGGCGCCTGCGGGGACACCACGGTCAGCCAACGGGCCTCGCCCATCGGAATGTCCTGCTTCTTCACGAAGCCCAGCACCTCGGTGTAGAAGCGCAGCGCCTTCTCCTGGTCGTCGACGAACACGCTCGCCAGGTCGATCTTCATGCCGGTCCCCTCTCCGCGTCCGCACCGCCGTCACGGGGGCCGGACGTCCTGAGCCACCGCTCGACGATCGGTTCGAGCGGCCGCGGATTCACGTAATGGAACTTGTAGCGGCCCTCGCGCCTGGTCTCGACCAGGCCGGCGGCCTCGAGAACGTCGAGGTGCTGCGAGATCGCCTGCCGCGACGAGCCGAGCCCGTGCTTGGTCGTCAGGCGGGCGCAGATCTCGAAGAGCGTCTGGCCGTTCCGGTCCGTCAGTTCGTCGAGGATGATCCGCCGCGTGGGGTCGGCGAGGGCCTTGAACACGTCTCCCACACCCGGAACGATTGGCAAGCCGTCACTTGCATGTCAACCTTGTCCAGGGACGACGCCGTCGAACCGGGTCGCGATCGAGCGAATCCAGGACGTAGCCCGCCTGAACCTCGGCGGCCACGCTGAAGCGGCGCCGATGCGACGTTCGGGTCGGCTACGTCGCCGGGGCAAGGTCGCCTTCGAGGACGGTCCGGGTGATCGGGGGACGGTCCCAGAGGGCGAGGATGTCGTTCGCGAGGTCCACGATCGGGAGCGGGTGCGGCTCCCGGGCGGGCACCTCGATGGCGGCGGCCGACAGGCTGCGCGGGACGGCTCGGGCGTCCAGCAGGCGCCGCCACTCATCCGACCCGAGCTCCAGGAACTCCAGCCCCTTCAGCTCGGCGATCTGCAGCGGGTCCGCGAGCGTGCCGGCACAGGCGGTCAGGGTCCGCAGGCGGGGCAGGCCGATGACGGGGGCGAGGCTGAGCGGATCGTCCTCCCAGACGCCGATGCTCAGAACCTCCAATCGGGGATGCACGGCCGCCTCAATGTTCGTCAGGCTCCTGACGTTCACCCTGGCGACGGCCGGAAGCTCGTCGTCGTGACGGGTGTCGTCCGCATGGGCGTCCCGGTCGGTCATGAACTCGGTGAGCGAGTCGGCCAGCAGGTCGGCGCCGATGCTCCGTTCGTGGCTGAGCATGATGATCTGGCCCGCATGGCCGCGCGGGCCCGGTGTCAGGTCCACCGCGATCCGGTCGCCGCCTCCGCTGTCGCCGAAGACGATCCACCCGGGTGAACCGACCACCCCCTGGACAGCTGCGTCCGACGGGGTGCTGACCGCCTCCATCGCCGCGAACCTCCACGGGCACGGGCGGGACGCCGCGTGGGCGATGTACACCTCCTCCAGCGGAAAGACCTCGCAGCGCACCGCCTCGTAGAAGCGCTCCGCTGCGGCGAAGTCCGCGTTCCACTCCAGGCCACGCGGCCCCACCACCCGGTAGAGCACCTTGATCTCTTCGGGCAGCGCGACACCCAGGCGCTGCTCCGCTGCGGCGATCTCCGCATCGGTGGCGCCGGGAACGCCGTCGAAGTGATCCTCAAGTGTCCGCTTCAGCAGGTCCAGGTCCGCCGACGGAGCGGGTACCGCTTCCGGCGCCGGGTCGGGGAGCCGGCGCCAAGGCTCGGGGACGGAGCCCTCGACGAGAACAAGCGAGCCCGGATACGGTCCCAGGCCGGACTCCACGGCGGGGCCGGTGTCCAGCAGATAGAGCACGGTCCGCCCGGTCGGCGAGATCTCCGCGACGAACGAGAGGTCCTCTATACCGGTCTGCTCCAGGGCGCTCCGCACCTGCTGGACGGCCACCTTCTCGTCCCGCATGTCCTCGGTCTGCAGGGCTCGGCCGGGCGGCGGGAACCGTCGCGGCAGCCGCATGCTCCACCCGTGCCGGCCGATCCGTCCCGCCACGTGGCCGCCCGGAGCGGCGAGGCTCTCGGCGTCGCCCTCCCGCAAGAGCCTCAGCAGCGGCTCCCAGGTCGCGAAGTCGTCAATGGCAGGCAACGGCGCCCCTTCCGCTTGCTTCGATGATCGATCAGCGTTTCACGGGCACGCTCGGCGATGGCGGGCGCACCATCCAGGCCGCGTGGGAGAAGTCCTTGGACAACGCGACCTGGGAACACACGAGTCACCTGATCAGGCACCGGCCACCATCACCGGGACCGTCAGGGCCATCAGGGCGGTCAGTATCCACAGGGCCGGGGCCGAGCCAAGGATCTGGTCGCGGCGGGCCGCGGCGCGGGCCGCCTCCAGGTCGTTGCGGGCCAGCCACCACGGGTTCTCCCGATGCTCCAGCCAGGCGAGGACGGCTCCCAGCGCACCCCCGTACGCGAGGTGGCCGATGAGGCTCGCGAAGTCCGCGGCGATCGTGGGGGCCGTCCACCAGAGCGGGACGCCCAGCGTCGCGGGCATCAGCGTCAGCCCGCCGAACACCCACCAGAAGAACCCGTACGAAAGGCCCCAGCCGACGCCGGATACCAGGTCGTAGCCGCGGCCGCGGAACAGCAGCGCGTACGACACGCCGATGCCCTGCGCGATGAGGAGGTGGACGACCCAGCCGGCCGCGTCGCCGTCCGCGCCGACGAGCTTCGCCACCGTGGGCAGCACGTCCACCGCGGCCCACACGAAACCGAACAGGACGCCGCCGACCAGCCCGGACAGCGAGCCGTACCCGACGACGCGCAGGCCGCGGGTGCCGACCGCGCGGGTCCGGAGCCGCACATCGTCCACGAACAGGGCGCGGGCGAGGGAGCCCAGCAAGCCGAAGACGGCCGCGATCCCGGCGCCCGCCAGCAGGTACGGCGGCAGCGTGGCCGTCGCCTCCGCCACCGCCGCCTTCGACCAGTCGAGGCGGCCACCGTCCAGCAGCGGCGCGAACGTCAGGGCCGCCACGATCCACCACAGGAAACCGTAGGCCGTGCCTCGGACGATCGCCGGGCCGGTGCCCTCCACGCGCCCGGTGAACACCAGCGGATACCCGACCCCCATCACGAGCGCGACGACGGGAAGCCAGCCGATGCGCCCGCCGGCGGTGACGGCGAGGACGCCGCCGACGATCCCGGCGGCGAGCAGACCGCGCAGCAGCGTCCTCGGACGCAGGTGGTCCGCCGCGACGAAACCGCCGTCACGCTGCAGCAACGCGAAGACCACCGCGGTGACCGCGCCGTAGTAGAGGTACCCGAACAGGCTCGGCAAGGCCGCCTGCGCGGCGGCCAGGCTCCACGTCATCGGCGTCCCGGACAGCAGCGGCAGCAGCGTCAGCGTCCCCAGGAACCACCAGAACATCCCGTAGGCCAGGCCCCAGAACAGCAGTTCGCTCGACCGGATCCGCTGATGCACCGCGAGCAGCCCGAACGCGGCGCCCACCCCGACCGAGATCAGCATGTTCAGCACGAAACCCGCCCACGGCGCCGCCGAACCGGCGAGCACCGCGACGTCCGGGAGCATCCCCAGCGACACCATCGCCGCGCCCCACACCATGCCCCCGGCCGCGCCGGCGAACGCGCCCGCCGGTGCGCCGCGCCCGGAGAACACCGGTCCGCGGACCGCCTCCGCCGTCATCGCGCACCCCTTCCGGGCAGCGCCGCCGGTGCGTCGGCGGGCGGGCCGGTGACGACGATGTCGCGCGGGAACGCCACGTCCAGGACCCAGTCGAGCAGGACGCGAACCCGCCGTTCCACACCCGGCAGCTTCGCGAGGTAGATGCCGCGCCACAGCAGCCAGGCGCTCAGCCCCGAGAAGGGACGCCCGCGGATCTCCCCCGCGGCGGTGCGATGGCCCAGCGCGACGAACGTCCCGATGGTCGTGAACCGGAACGGTCGGGGCCGCTGCCCACGCAGCACGGCGGCGATGTTGTCGGCGACCGCCTTGCCCTCGCGCATCGCGTGTTGCGCGGTCGGCGGATACAGCGCGCCGCCCTCGGTGGGGATCTGCGCGCAGTCACCGATCGCCCAGACCCGGTCCATCTCGAACGCGCGGAGCGTCCGGTCGACGAGGACCGCGTCGCGGCGGCCGGTCTCCCCGGGCAGCGTCCGCAGCATCGGGTTCGGCTGGTTGCCCGCCGTCCACACGAACGTCGCCGTCTCGATCACCTCGCCGCTGTCGAGATGCACGGTCCGGCCCGTCGCCCCCGTCGCACGGACGCCCAGCCGGAACTCGATGCCGCGCGACCGCAGCTTCTCCAGCGCGTACGCGGCCAGGCGCTCCGACAACTCGGGCAGAATCCGCTGATCCGAATGGACGAGGACGAACCGCGGCTCGTCCGGGCCGATCGCGGGATAGAAGTGCAGTACGTCATGGGTGAGGTCGTACAGCTCGGCGACCGACTCCGTCCCGGCGAACCCGCCGCCCGCGACGACGAACGTCAGCAGCCGCCGCCGCTCCGCCGGATCGGCCTCCTGGTCGGCGCGCTCCAGCAGCGCCAGCACCCGCTCCCGCAGCCGCACCGCGTCCCCGAGCGACTTCAGCGTCAGTGCGTTCTCTGCCACCCCCGGCAGATCCGGAAAGAACGGGACGGACCCGACCGCCAGCACCAGATGCTCGTAGCCGACCTGCTCGCCGCTCGCCTCCAGGACGACCCGCCGCCGCGCCACGTCCACACCCGCGACCCGCCCGTACCGGAACCTCGTGTGGGACGCCGCCGCCCGCACCGGCGAACTGATGTGCTGCGCCTCCAGCCCACCGGACGCGACCTCCGCGAGCATCGGCGTGAACAGCAGGTAGTTCGAGTCGCTGATCAGCGTCACGTCGACGCGGTGGCCGCGCAGGTTCAGCCGCTCGAACCGGCGCGCGGCACTGACCCCGCCGAACCCGCCGCCGACGATCACGACGCGCGGCGCCGGCGCCTTCGGTTTGTCCGGGCGTCCACGGAAACCCCGCATGGCGAGGTGAAACAGCATTCCCGCCAGCGTCCCTTGGAGCAGCGAGCCGACCAGTTCCGGGTACAGCGCCGTGGCCGCGTCCACCGTCCAGGTCGGCGTGCCGCCCCGGACCAGCGGATCGAGGCTCAGCCACCACACCGTCCAGCCGAGCACCCCGAGCAGCAGCCCGCCCGCCGCCGACACCGCCGGACCGGACGGCCGCCGCCCCACGAACGCGCCGAGCAACTGCCCGATGACCGCCGCATACAGGGCGAACACCGCCCACCCGAACGTGCCGTGGGACGCCAGCAGACCCTGCCCGGCCATCAGCCCCCCGACCGCGAGCCCCGACACCAGCCCGCACCCCATGCCGATGAGCACTCTGGCGCCGCCCCCCGGCGCCGTTGGCCCCAATTCCCGAAGCCGCATGTCACCTCCCCGTCCCCGCGATGGGCGGGGCCGCCCGCTCACGGTCCCGTCCCGCCGGACCCGGGACCATGGCCGAGGCCCAGTCCCCGAGGCCCTCGACCCTCGTACGGTGAAACTCAGCCGCCCGGTTCAGCCACCGCACCACCGACCGCCCACCACCGTCAGGACACCGACCTCGAACGACATACGCCCAGCAAGCAGCCCCACAC
>NZ_SMKM01000218.1 GCF_004348665.1 Actinomadura sp. GC306
GTGCGGATGAGTCGCTCACGGTCTTGCGGGAATGGGTGGAGCGGCATAATCGGGCGGTCGCGTCTGGGAGGTTGGAGCTCTGGGGGGACGCGGTTACGGGGGCGCTTGAGGCGCCGGTCACCGCTCGTGCTCGTGTGTCGGGGAAGTCGCCGCAGGCGCGGATTTCTTTGGCAAATCCCGTTTTCTATGTGCCTCGTCTGGGTGGATATCCCAGGTGGTTCGGGGTGGCTGCCTTGGAGGAGGCCGAGAGTGGCGAGCGGCAGGTTCTCGGGGTTTTCGTCAAGGAGGACGCCGAGGGCGAGTGGCGGGCCGCGCATTGGTTGACGTTCAAGGGGCGGCCGCCGCAACTTGCGCGAGATAAGGAGGGGTACGCGCTGGCGGCGTCCGCTTCTGAGCTCGGTGAGGCGCATGTCCGCTATCTCGGCGGCGATGATGGTGCGCTGGTTCCCGACAGCTACACGTCCAATGCCCGGAACCAGGACATGGGTGACTGGACGGTCGAGCGCGGGGCGGTCACGCCCGGTCCGGGTGAGTCTTATGCGTTGCGGACCGAGGATGGTGGGGCGTTGGTCTGGTACGCGGTAAAGGAGGAGAAGACGCTGGCGGGGGGTAAGGCGTCGACCCTTCCGGAGGAGGTTCGTGCCCATCTGGAAAAGAATGGTGACGAGGTGGGTGAGACGGTGCTTACCACTTGGCAGTGGCTGGTCATCGGGTACGCGCCTGAGGCCGGGAAGGGGCGCGTTCTGGGTGAGTCGGTCTCGCTGGTGGCGGCCCGCTGACCTGCGGCGTGCCGGGTGGCACGCCGCAGGTCCAACGGTCAGGACTCCGTGGACGGGAGGGCGCTGGCGGTCACCAGGGTGCGGATGGCGCCTAGCGCCACCGAGAGGGTTGCCAGGTCGAAGCTGTCGCTCTCCCAGATCTCGCTGAGCGTCTGCTGGGCCCGCTGGAGCGCGGGCTTGTTCTTCTCCGCCCAGTGGAGCATGCGCTCGTCGGGGTTCAGTCCGGCGGCGCTGGTGACGAGGACGTCCTGGGTGAGCGCGGCGTGCGCCGTGTACAGGTCGTCGCGGAGGGCGGAGCGGGCCATCGAGCGCCACTTGTCGTCGCGTGGCAGTGCGATGATCCGTTCCCTCAGGCGGGACAGCTGCAGCCGGTCCGCCAGGTCGAAGTAGACCTCGGCGACCTCCTCGACGGGGCGGTCGGTGTCGTGGGCGATGCCGACCAGGTCGAAGGTGGAGAAGGCGGGCACGAACGCGGCGCACTGCTCGGCCAGTTCGTCCGGGACGCCCCGTTCCGCGAAGCCGTCGCGGCGCTGTTCCCACGCGGCGAGGTCCAGGCCGACCAGCAGCTTCGACACGTGCGCGCGGAGCGCGGCCGCGCCGCCGCCGAAGAAGTCGATCGACTCGCGGATGTCGAACGGGGGGCGCCGGTTGTGCAGCAGCCAGCGGGCGCCGCGCTCGGTGAGCTTGCGGGCCTCCAGCAGCATCGCGATCTGCGTGGCCTCCGAGACCTGGTGCGACAGGCCCTCGACCGACTGCCAGAACCGCGGCATGTCGAACACGTCGCGGGCGACGAGGTAGGCGCGGGCGATGTCGGACGACGACGCGCCCGTCTCCTCGTTCATCCGGAACACGAACGTGGAGCCGCTGGCGTTGACCAGGTCGTTCACCACGGTCGTGTTGATGATCTCGCGGCGCAGCGGGTGCCGGTCCATGTAGTCCCGGAACCGGGCGCGCAGCGGGGTCGGGAAGTAGTCGACCAGCCACGACTCCAGGTACGGGTCGTCGGCCAGGTCGGACGCGGCGAGGTCCTGGTCGAGGGTGAGCTTGGCGTAGGCGAGCAGCACCGCGAACTCGGGGCCGGTGAGCCCGAGGCCGGACTGGCGCCGCTCGGCGAGCGCCTTGTCGTCCGGGAGAAACTCCAGGCGCCGCTGAAGCCGGCCGTCCCGTTCGAGTTTGCGCAGGTAGCGGGCGTGGATGTGCAGCATCGCCGGGGCCTGCGCGCGGGACGCGGCGAGGACCACGTTCTGCGCGTAGTTGTCGCGCAGGACGAGCCGCCCCACCTCGTCGGTCATCTCGTACAGCAGGTTGTCGCGCTGCTTGCCGGTGAGCTCGCCGTCCCGCACGACCTGGTCGAGCAGGATCTTGATGTTGACCTCGTGGTCGGAGGTGTCGACGCCGGCGGAGTTGTCGATGAAGTCGGCGTTGATGCAGCCGCCGCCGCGGGCGTACTCGATGCGGCCGAGCTGCGTCACGCCGAGGTTGCCGCCCTCGCCGACGACGCGGCAGCGCAGGTCGGAGCCGTTGACCCGGACGGGGTCGTTGCCCTTGTCGCCGACCTCGGCGTTGCTCTCCATCGACGACTTGACGTAGGTGCCGATGCCGCCGTTCCACAGCAGGTCGACCGGCGCCATGAGGACGGCCTTGATCAGTTCGTACGGGGTCAGCGACTTGACGCCGTCGTCGAGGCCGAGCGACTCCCGCATCTCCGGGGTCACCGCGATGGACTTGGCGGTGCGGGGGAACACGCCGCCGCCCTTGGAGATCAGCGCGGTGTCGTAGTCGGCCCAGCTGCTGCGCGGCAGCTCGAACAGGCGGCGGCGCTCGGCGAACGACGTGGCCGCGTCCGGGTCGGGGTCGACGAAGACGTGCCGGTGGTCGAACGCCGCGACGAGCCTGGTGTGCTCGGAGAGCAGCATCCCGTTGCCGAACACGTCCCCGGACATGTCGCCGATGCCGACGGCGGTGAAGTCCTCGCGCTGGACGTCGGTGCCGAGGGCGCGGAAGTGGTACTTGACCGACTCCCAGGCGCCGCGGGCGGTGATGCCCATGCCCTTGTGGTCGTAGCCGACGGAGCCGCCGGAGGCGAACGCGTCCCCGAGCCAGAAGCCGTACTCGGCGGCGACCTCGTTGGCGAGGTCGGAGAACGTCGCGGTGCCCTTGTCGGCGGCGACGACCATGTAGGTGTCGTCGCCGTCGTGGCGGACGACGTTCGGCGGCGGGACGACCTTGCCGTCCACGAGGTTGTCGGTGAGGTCGAGCAGCCCGGAGATGAAGTCCTTGTAGCAGGCGATGCCGGCCTTCTGCCACGCCTCCCGGTCGACGGACGGGTCCGGGAGCTGCTTGCCGACGAACCCGCCCTTCGCGCCCGCCGGGACGATCACGGTGTTCTTCACGGCCTGCGCCTTGACCAGGCCGAGGATCTCGGTGCGGAAGTCCTCGCGCCGGTCGGACCAGCGCAGCCCGCCGCGCGCCACCGACCCGAACCGCAGGTGCACGCCCTCGACCTTCGGCGAGTACACGAAGATTTCGTAGGTGGGCCTGGGCTCCGGCAGGTCCGGGATGGCCTGCGGGTCGAACTTCATCGCCAGGTACGGCTTGCCCTGGTAGTAGTTGGTGCGCAGGGTGGCCTGGACGAGCGCCAGGTAGGCGCGGAGGATGCGGTCCTCGTCGAGGCTGGCGACGTCTTCGAGCCGGCCCTTGATCTCCTCGGTGATGCCGGCGCTGCGCTCCTCCTCGCCGCCCGCGATCGACGGGTCGAGACGGCTCTCCCACAGCCGCATGATCAGCCGGGTGATGGCCGCGTTGCGCAGCAGCACCTGCTCGACGTAGCGCTTGGAGAACGTCGTGCCGGTCTGCCGCAGGTACAGGGCGTAGGCGCGCAGGATCATGGCCTGCCACCAGTGCAGCCCGACATGCAGGACGAGGGCGTTGAAGCCGTCGTTCTCGACCTCGCCGTTCCACAGCCGGGTGAACGCCTCCTGGAAGAGGCCCTTCACGGCGTCCTCGGGGACGTCGGCGGGCTGCGCGTAGCGCAGGCCGAGGTCGTAGATCCAGCACCGGCGCCCGTCGGCGGCGACGATCTCGTACGGCCGCTCGTCGATCAGCTCGACGCCCATGTTGTGCAGCAGCGGCAGCATCCGCGACAGCGAGATCGGCTCGCCCAGCCGGTAGATCTTCATCCGGCGCTCGCCGGGCTCGGCGCTGTAGGGCTCGTACAGGTTGATCGAGGTGTCGGTGTCCTCGTCGAGTTCTTCGAGGCGGCGCAGGTCGGCGACCGCGGTGCGGGCCGGGAAGTCGGCCTTGTACGCCTCGGGGAAGGCGTCCCCGTAGCGGCGGCCGAGCGTCCGGGAGCGTTCCTCGCCGCACTGTTCGAGGAGGGCGTCGGCGAGGTCGTCCGCCCAGGAGCGGGTGGCGGCGGCGAGCCGCGCCTCCAGGTCGGCGACGTCCACGTCGGGCAGCGGGCGGCCGCGTTCACCGCGGACGACGACGTGCAGCCGCGCCAGCATCGACTCGGTGACGTTCGCGCTGTAGTCGACGCTGACGCCGTCGAACGCCTCCTTCAGCAGCTCCTGGATGCGCAGCCGCACCTTGGTGGTGTACCGGTCGCGCGGCAGGTACACCATGCAGGACATGTAGCGTCCGTACAGGTCCTTGCGCAGGAAGAGCCGGAGCTGGCGGCGCTCGCGGAGGCGGAGCACGCCGAGCGCGATGTGCAGCAGGTCGTCGACGGAGATCTGGAACAGCTCGTCGCGCGGGTAGCTCTCCAGGATCTCGATGAGGTCCTGGCCGTCGTAGCTGTCGGACGTGAACCCGGCGAGTTCGAGCACCTCGTCCAGCTTGCGCTTCAGGACGGGGACGTGCGCGATCGACGCGCTGTAGGCGACGTGGGTGAACAGGCCGAGGAACCGCCGCTCACCGGTGACCTCACCGGACGGGCCGAACTTCTTCACCCCGATGTAGTCGAGGTACAGCGGCCGGTGAACGGTCGACCGGGAGTTCGCCTTGGTGAGCACCAGCAGGTGCTTCTCGGTCGCCTTCTCCCGCACCTCGGGCGGCAGCGCGGCGAAGCTGCCGGACTCGCGCGTGTCG
Source organism: Actinomadura sp. GC306 (assembly GCF_004348665.1). Lineage (GTDB taxonomy): Bacteria > Actinomycetota > Actinomycetes > Streptosporangiales > Streptosporangiaceae > Spirillospora. The sequence continues at coordinate 4,869 of NZ_SMKM01000218.1, forward strand.
CCGCGCAGGATGCCGAGGCCGGTGCCGGGCTCGGGCCGCAGCGCGGTCCCGTCGTCGGTGAGGGTGTAGTCGCGGTATCCGAGGAAGGTGAAGTGCCCGTTCGCGAGCCAGTCGAGCAGCTCGACGCCCTCGGCGAGCTCCTTGGCGGGCAGCGGCGGCGGCTCCTTCTCGATGGCGGCGGCGATCTCCCCCGCCCTGGCGCGCATCTTCGGCTCGTCCTCGGCGGCGACCCGGACGTCCTGCAGGACGCGCAGGAGGTCGCGCTCCAGCCCGTCCAGGAGGGCCCGGTCGCTGGTGCGGTCGATCTCGATGTGGATCCACGACTCGTCGACGTCGGTGTCGCTGTCGAGCTTGCCGCGGAACGCCTTCAGGTGGCCGGCGACGTCGCGGTCCACGCCGAGGAGCGGATGGACGATCAGGTGGGTGGCGAGCTGGTGCCGGGTGAGCTCCATCGTCACCGAGTCGACGAGGAACGGCATGTCGTCGGTGACGACCTGGACGACGGTGTGCCCCGGGTCCCAGCCGTACTCCTCCAGCGTCGGGGTGAAGACGCGGACCTTCGCGCGCCCCTGGGGGCGTTCCTCGCCGAGCGTCCGGTGCGCCAGCGCGGGACCGCAGATGTCGGCCGGGTCTCTGGGGGCCAGGTCCTCGTGGGCGACGTGCCGGTAGTAGAGCCGGAGATAGGCGAAGGTCTCTTCCGCGTCCCCGCCGCGCGGCCCCGGGCGCTGCGCGCACGTCTCCGCGGCCCGCCTGAGCAGGTCGTCCTTCACCGAATCGAGCATGCCGCCCATTGAAACAACTCCCCTAGAGACCCTTCGCCACTCCGTTGTGGCGACGCTCACGCGCCAGCGTAACCAGGAATCCCCGCAAAGCCGACCTGCCCGGCCGCGAGGTCACCGTGGCCTACCCCACCCTGCCAGGTGGTCCGCGGTCCGCCGAGGGAATGGCGCAACTGTGGATAACCGCGTGCGGGCGGGGCCGTCAGCCGCCGTCCTGGCTGCCCTGACCGCCGGTGCCGCCGCCTCCCCCGCCGTCGCCCGGGGGCTCCTCGGGGTCGGTCGGCGGGTCCTCGGGCTCGGTGGGCGGGTCTTCGGAGGCGGGCGGCGGCGTGGAACCGGGCGGCGGCGTCGAAGGCGCCGGGCTGCTCGGGACGGGGCCGCCGGACGGCGACGGGCTCTCCGACGGGCTCTCGGTGCCGGGCGACGGGGTGTAGGAGGGCTGGACCGGCTGCTGCCGGACGGGCTCCTCGCTGTTCGTCGGCGCCGACGTGCTGGGCATGACGTCGGTGGGCGAGGGCGGCGCGCTCGGATCGCTGACCTTCTGCCCCGCCTTGCCGTTGTCGCCGGAGCTGAGCACGAGGACGGACGAGACCACCACGATCGCGACGAACAGCGCGGCGGCCCCGGCGAGCACGGCCGAGCGGCCCGAACCGGCGAGCCGGTCCCGCAGCCCGCGGCCGCCGTCGCCGCCCTTGCCGGCGGCGAGGGCGGGCGGCAGCGTGTCGCCGGCGGACCATTCGGCGGGCGTCGGGAGCAGCGCGGGCGCCGGGCCGTTCGCGTCGGTCTCGGCGGGGTCGCCGTCCGCTCCGGCGCCGTGGAAGGCGGCCGCCGCGGCGGGGGCCTCCGGGTCGCGGAAGACGGGCTCGTCGTCGTAGGCCGGATCGTCGTCGAAGACCGGCTCGTCGCCGAACACCGGGTCGGGCTCGAAGACGTCGTCGTCGCCGATCTCGGCGGCGCGAACGGAGCCGGCGGCGAGCATCGCGGTCTCGTCGGTGCCGCCGGACGCCCGCGCGGGGGCCGCCGCGGCGGCGGCGCCCGAGCTCTCCTCGTGGCCGAGCAGCCGCATCAGCACCTGCCGCGCGCCCGGCCGGTCGGCGGGGTCCTTCTCCAGGCAGTCGAGGACCAGCTCGCGCAGCGGCCCGTGCAGGTCGCCGAGGTCGGGCTCCTCGTGCAGGATCCGGTTGATGACGGCGGGGATGGTGTCCTGGCCGAAGGGGGGCTCCCCCGCCGCCGCGAACACCAGGGTGGCCGCCCAGCAGAAGACGTCCGACGCCGTGCCGACCTCGTCGCCGGCGATCTGCTCGGGCGACATGTAGGACGGGGTGCCGATCACCCGGCTGGTGAGCGTGGTGCCGCCGCTGATGGCCCGCGCCACGCCGAAGTCGATGACCCGCGGGCCGTCCGGGCCGAGCAGCACGTTGTGCGGCTTGAAGTCGCGGTGGACGATGTTCGCCTGGTGGATCGCGGACAGCGCCGTCGCGGTGCCGACGGCGAGCCGGTCGAGCCCGGCGCCGCCGAGCGGGCCGTCCTGCAGCACCTGCTGGTTCAGCGACGGGCCGCGGACGTACTCGCTGACGATGTAGGGGCGGTCGCCGTCGGCGTCGGCGTCGAGGACCTGGGCGGTGCAGAAGGGCGCGACCCGCTTGGCGACCTCCAGTTCCCGGAGGAAGCGGGCGCGCGCCTTGTCGTCGGACGTCAGCTCCGCGTGCAGCAGCTTGATCGCGATCTGCCGGCCGTCCTCGTCCGTGCCCAGGTAGACGGTCCCCTGGCCGCCCTCGCCGACCCGGCCGATCAGGGCGTACGGACCTAGCCGGTCCGGGTCTCCGGACCGCAGCGCCCCAACCTCCATGCGTGGAACCGTCCCTCTCTGGATCGACGGGCCCCCCGTGGACCCGGATCACCCTCCGACTGTGTGACGCGCGAGGCCCATGGGAAGTTCACCCGGCCATGCGGATATATCGGGCGCGATTCGGCCTGCCGCTTCCGTTGGACCACGTTTGGCCGTGGGAACAACCATAAACCTGTCACATGCCCCGGCGATACGGCGGGCTAAACGCGTCCTCCAGGTCAAACTTGGAACCATGACGATGCTCGACGGCCGCCGCGTCTACACCCGGGCGGAGCTCATGGACGCGCACGGGCTCGGGCGCAGCACCCTGGAGAAGTGGTTCCGCGAGCGGGCGGCCAACGGACACCCGGAGGCTGCCGGGACGGTCGGATCCCAGCTCGCCTGGGACGCCGAAGCCTGGGACCGCTGGTACGCCGCGCACCGGTCCGGGGGCGTCCCGTCCGGCCTGGTCACCCGCGACGAGCTGGCCGCCCGCCACAACGTGAGCCGCCACCGCCTCAAGCAGCTCTGGGCGGACCGCGCGTCGAACGGCCACCCCGACGTCGCGCACCGCGCCGGCAAGGCCCTGTACTGGGACGAGGCCGCCTGGACGGCCTGGTACGACGCCCACGCGGAACGCCCGCCCGAGGAGGACCCGGACGACCTCGTCACCCTCGCCGACGCCGCCCGCATCCTCGGCCTCGCCCAGACGAGCGTCACCGTCTACCCGAAGCGGCCGCCCGCCGGCTGGCCCGAGCCGGCGAAGGTCGAACCGCTCGGCGGCGGCCGCGTCCGCCGCCTCTACCGGCGCCGCGACATCCTCGCCTACGCGGCCCGCGGCAGGTGAATCAGGTCACGGCGTGAAATGGGTGAGGATTTCCGGGTTCGCCATGGAGTCGCGGTTGGCGGCCTTGTCGACCGGGGTCCCCTGGAGGATCTTGCGGACGGGGACCTCCAGCTTCTTGCCCGACAGGGTGCGCGGGATGCCGGGGACGGCGTGGATCTCGTCCGGGACGTGCCGCGGCGACAGCGCCGAGCGGATCTCCCGCTTCAGCCTGCCGAGCAGGTCGTCGTCCAGACCGGCGCCCTCGGCGAGCTGGACGTAGAGCAGGAGGCGGCCCTCCTGGCCGAGCCGGCCGGTGTCGATGACGAGGCTGTCGGTGATCTCCTCGAACGCCTCGACGACGCGGTAGAAGTCGGACGTCCCCATGCGGATGCCGCCGCGGTTGAGCGTGGAGTCGGACCGGCCGTAGATGACGCAGCCGCCGTCCGGGAGGATCTTGACCCAGTCGCCGTGGCGCCACACGCCGGGGTACATGTCGAAGTAGGACTCGCGGTAGCGCTCGCCGCCCTCGTCGTTCCAGAAGAACACCGGCATGGACGGCATGGGCTCGGTGATGACCAGCTCGCCGACCTCGTCCACGACCGGTTCGCCGGTGTCGCCGAACGCCTCGACCTTGGCGCCCAGCCCGCGGCACTGGATCACGCCGGCGCGCAGCGGAAGAAGGGGCGACGGGCCGACGAAGCCGGTGCACAGGTCGGTGCCGCCGGAGAACGACCCGAGCAGAAGGTCCTTGCCGACCGTGTCGTAGACCCAGGCGAACCCCTCGGGCGGCAGCGGCGAGCCGGTGGAGCCGATGCCGCGCAGGCCCGACAGATCATGCTCCTCGCCGGGGCGGCGCCCCTCCTTGGCAGAGGCCGTGATGTAGGGCGCGCCCACACCCATGTAGGTGACACCGTGCTCGGCGGCGAGCGTCCACAGGTCGAGTGGGGCGCCGTCGTACATGACGATGGTGGAGCCCACCAGCAGGCCGCCGATGAGGTAGTTCCACATCATCCAGCCGGTGGTGGTGTACCAGAAGAAGACGTCCTCGGGGCCGAGGTCCTGGTGGAAGGACAGGGCCTTGAGGTGTTCGAGGACGATGCCGCCGTGGCCGTGGACGATCGGCTTCGGCAGCCCGGTCGTGCCGGACGAGTAGACGACCCAGAGCGGGTGGTCGAATGGGACGTCCTCGAACTCCAGGCCGTCGCCCCCAGGCCGGGCCAGCTCGGCGTAGGGCATCCCCGCGCGCAGGCCCTCCGGCGTCGCGGCCGGGTCGAGGTAGGGGATCAGGACGGTGGCGGCCAGGGTCGGAAGCGCGGCCTCGATCTCCCCGACGATCTCGCGCCGGTCGAACCGCTTGCCGTTGTAGGCGTAGCCGTCGACCGCGATCAGGACCTTCGGTTCGATCTGCGCGAACCGGTCGATCACCGAGGAGGAGCCGAAGTCCGGGGAGCACGACGACCAGATCGCGCCCAGCGACGCCGCCGCCAGGAAGCAGACGAGCGCTTCGGGGATGTTCGGGATGTAGGCGGCGACCCGGTCGCCCTTACCAACCCCTAGTTCCACCAGGCCCGCGCGTACCTCCGCCACGTGCAGGGCCAGTTCCCGGAAGGTGAGCACGCGGTGCCCGCCCGCCTCGGAGCGGAAGACCACCGCGGTGTCGTCCGGGGCCTCCTCCGCGCGGCGCAGCGCGTTCGCCGCGTAGTTGACGGTCGTGCCGGGAAACCATTTCAGGCCGTCCACCGGCATGGGCCCGCCCTCCCGGACGGGACCGTCACCGCGTTCACCGACGACCTTGAAGTACGACCAGATCGCGTCCCAGAACGCGTCGACCTCCGTGACGGACCAGTGCCACAGCTCGTCGTAGGTCTCCGTGAGGACGCCCCGGTCCCCCAGCCACCGGACGAAGTCGGTCACCCGCGCGTTGGCGACGACCTCCTCCGAGGGCTGCCACAGCGCCGAACCCTCAGCCACCTCACGGGTCATTTCTCTCCCTCCCCGACACGCCGGCTGCGCGCGGCCAACCTCAATATCGGCCCCGCGCGGCACGCCGCGCAACTTCCCTGATCCGCCAGCCGACTTCGGCTCGGCCACACGACCCATCGCAGGTCACAGACCTGTCCACGGGCAATCCCGAATCCTCACATACTCCCGCCCACCGGAATCCGCCGCCCCCACATGGCGGCCCCGCCGAGAGTTATCCACAAGTCCGAGTTCCCGTCCCCCGGACCCACCCCGACCGCCACCGTGGACGAGAACCCACACCCACGGGAGGGGAAGCCAGGGATGTCAGATACGGGTGAGATCAGCCACCGCGCTCACGACGGCGTTGGTGTCGGCGAGGGTGGAGAGGACGCGGTCGGCGCCGGCGACGCGCAGTTCCGCCTCGGTGGCGCTGCCGGTGGCGACGGCGATGATCGGGGAGCCGGCGATGTGGGCGGCCTGGACGTCGCGGGGCGAGTCGGCGATGTAGACGGTGGCGGCCTCGGGGTAGCGGGCGCCGTGCCGTTCACCGGCGCGGGCGCGGGCGAGTTCCAGCAGCGCGGCCTTGCTGTAGACGCCGTTCTCGTACCCGCCGGCGGCCAGGTCGAGGTGGCCGGCCAGGCCGAGCTCGGTCACCTTCAGGACGGCGTTCGGCTGCAGCGAACCGGTCAGCACGGACTGCACGACCCCGGGGACGTGCGCGAGCGCCTCGACGGCCTCGCGGGCGCCGGTCAGGACGCGGCCGTGGTCGCGCAGGCCGGCGCGGCGGCTCGCGAAAGCCTCGGTGAGGGCGTCGAAGAAAGCGGGCAGGTGGTCGTCGGTGGTGACGACGTCGTTGAACGCGAGGGTCTCGAAGATGATCTCGGACTCGGTGCGGCCGGGGGTGGGCGCGAGCCGGACGAGGGGGCGCCCGATGGTCCGCTGGAACGCCTCGGCGTAGGCGTCCCGGGTGACCCGCCCGACGTCGACCAGCGTGTGGTCGATGTTCCACAGCACCAGACGGTTCAGCGTCGACATCCCGTTCCCATGCGCGGTCGGTTGGCCGAGGAGGGGCGGCGCCCCGGTACCGGCCCGCCCCGCCGGGGGCGGCGAGGCGAGCTTATCGTCCGACCTCCCGGCC
>NZ_SMKM01000219.1 GCF_004348665.1 Actinomadura sp. GC306
CAGTTCGGGGGCTCGGCCGGCGGGCGCCGCCTCGGACCTTCCCGCCTGTTTGTCACAAACCGCCACTCGAAACGACTACCTTGCCGTTTCGCCGGACCAGGAGAAGGCCATACGGAACGGAGGCCGCATGGATACCGCCTGAATATGCTTCGAACCCGTCATGGTATCCATCCTCATTCCAGTAGCGGCTGGGCATGGATCGTCCGTGATTCACCAGTGGCTTGTTTCGTCTCGTCACCAACGACACCACGTATGTCGGGCGGAGATTATGAAAGACCTGCCCACTGGGCATGACGCGCCGCAATCCCGTGCGGTCGTCGATCCGGATGTTGGCACTGATGCCCGACTTGATGGCGAGTACCTGCAGCCCGTCGGCGAGTTCCTTGGACACCGTGTAGATCACGCGGTGTCCGTTCTTGTGATGCGTGGTGCCGTCCCCATCAACCATGGCGTCGAGGAAGATCCGGATGATCTCCGGTGTCCAGCGGTGCGCGACCGCGGGCAGTCGCTTATCCACTGCGTGGCCCAACTGAGCGAGGGAGTCGCGGAGGGCGACGCAGCAGGTGAGCACCCGGCTGTGGCCGGACGGCGGGACGTAGGCGGTGAGCCCCAGCCGGCGCACGGTCCCGATCATCGCGTCCAGTACGGGGCCGGGGTTCTGCGCGAGGACGATCTGGTGGCCGTTGATGGAGCCCTCCGATAGGAAGTAGCCGAGGAATTCCGCGAAGGCCCTCGCTGGGAACACCATTCCCGGATATTCCCGCGAACATGCGACTCCATTGTCCGAACGTGTCCAGGCCCGACTTGTCGCCGGAATCTCCACGTCCGCGTTCGTGCCACCGATCCAGTTCGCCGTCTTGTCATAGCGGACGCGCTTGTGGAGGACGGCACCGGGTGTTTCGATCCCGAACGGCTGCTCGCCACGCTTCGCCGCGCGCGTGTCGTAGCGTTGAACCCAGAGCGGGTGGTCGGCACCGACCAGCAGGTCGATCTGCTCCGAACGGACGCGGTACATGCGACCGCTCACCTCACCGTGGTGTACGGCTGTGGCCCGCCGGTACTCCAGACCTCCCGTGGACGGGTTCACCGTCCCGAAAACTTCGCTTTCGTCGACCGAGCGCCAGGGTTTCCAGCCGTCTTTCGTAAGCACGTCGGTTCCGTCGTCGTAGCCGCTCGCCATCCGGTTCCCGCCTCCGTCACTTCATGCGGCAAGGCGGTCACACAGAATCACAGGCCGCGGACATTCTCTTCGCCCGCGGCTCCGCGCCGGGTGGAGACACGGGCCCGGTCAGGGCGCGTGGCGCCGTCGCGGACGTCAGGGGCAGACGCGGCCGTTGGCCTCGAACGCCGCGTGGGTGAGCGGCATGAGCGCCGCCCACTGCTCTTCCATCTGCTCGGCGACCATCTCGATCTCACGCTGCGGGAAAGAGGGGAACGTCGAATCCTCTCGGTTTGTCCGCAGGGACAGGAAGTTCATCAGCGCTCGCGCATTGCAGGTCGCGTACATCGAAGAGTAGAGGCCGACGGGAAGGACGCTCCGTGCCACCTCCCTGGCGATCCCTGCTTCGAGCATCTCCGTGTAGGCGCGATACGCCTGCCGGTAGCTGTCCCTGGTGGCCTCGCCGACCAGCTTGTGCTGCTCCGGACTCCCGTCCGTGAAGACGTACTTGCCGGGCTTGCCCTCCTGAACCAGCTTGCGCTCGGGGCCCGGGACGTAGAAGACGGGCTCCAGCCGCCTGTAGCGGCCGCTCTCTTCGTTGTAAGAGAACGTCCGATGGCGCATGAACTCGCGGAACACGAAGATCGGCGCATGCACGTAGAAGGTCATCGACGAGTGCTCGAACGGCGTGCCGTGCCGATCACGCATGAGGAAGTTGATCAGCCCCTTGGACCGCTCGGGATCAGCCTCGATCTCGGCAAGGGAGCTCTCCCCCTTGGTCGACACCCGCGCGGCCCAGAGCACGTCCGCGTCGGAGGCCGCGCTCTTGATCAACTCGACCGTCACATCACTGCGGAACCGGATGTCCACCGACTCGTCCCCGGACATGGTCTCCCCCTCGTGTCGCCTCCATCGCCTCCGCAACCCTAGCCGCCGCGCGCCTCACCGACCGCCAGGTGCCCCGCTCTCCCATAGGCGCTGGTCACAGGAGGGTATCTATTTCGGTGAGGATGGGGCGGCGGTCCTCTTCGGGGAGGGTGGAGGCGTTGACGGCGTTGCGGGCCAGGGACGCCAGGGCGGCGCGGTCCAGGCCGAAGACCTCGGCGGCGATGCGGTACTCGCCGGTCAGGGTGGTGTCGAACATCGGCGGGTCGTCGCTGTTCAGGGTGACGAACAGGCCCTCGTCGAGCATCCGCGGCAGGGGGTGCGAGGCGAGGTCGGCGACCTGGCCGGTGCGGAGGTTGGACGTCGGGCAGACCTCCAGCGGCAGCTGGGTCTCGCGCAGGTGGGCGACGAGGCGCGGGTCGTCCAGGCAGTTGATGCCGTGGCCGATGCGCTCGGCGCCGAGTCCCTCGATGGCCTCCCAGATCGTCTCCGGGCCGGTCATCTCCCCCGCGTGCGGGACGCTGCGCAGCCCCGCGGCGCGGGCGGCGGCGAACGCGTCGCGGAACGCGTCCCGGTGCGGCGGGCGGCACTGCTCGATGCCGCCGATCCCGAACCCGACCAGGGCCTCCGGCGGGTGGTCAAGGGCGTGGTCGGCGGTGCCGCGGGCGCCTTCGGCGCCGAACTCGCCCGGGATGTCGAAGATGTAGGCGACGCGGACGCCGTGCCGGTCGCGGGCCTCGCGCGCGGCGCGGTCGAGGGCCTCGGTGATCGCGGGCATCGGCATCCCGGCCCGCTGGTGGGTGTAGGGGGTGACGGTCAGCTCGACGTGGCGGGCGTTCTGCGCGGCGAGGTCGCGGGCGGTCCCGAGGACGAGGGTCGCGACGTCCTCGGGGGTGCGGACGAGGCTGGAGACGGCCTCGTACACCTCGGCGAAGTGCGGGAAGTCGCGGAACTCGTAGAAGGCGCGCAGCTCCCGCTCGTCCGTGGGGACGGGCCCGTCCGGGTGGCGGCGGGCGAGTTCGAGGACGGTGGGGACCGAGGCGGAGCCCACGAGGTGGACGTGGAGCTCGACCTTCGGTAGGGCGTCGATGAACGCCTCGATGGACGTGGTTTCGGTGAGCACGCGGCGAAGCTAACAGCCGCCCCGCCCGGCGCGACAGCCGAATCGTCCGTATCTGCCACAAGGTTGTCAGGATCGGCCGGGGGCCCGGTCCGGGTGCGGCAGGATGGGGGTGTGCGGGCGGCTCGGTTGATCTCCATGGTGCTTCTGCTGCAGTCGCGGGAGATGATGACGGCGGGCGAGCTGGCGCGGGAGCTGGAGGTGTCCGAGCGCACCGTCTACCGCGACATGGAGGCCCTGTCGGCGGCCGGCGTCCCGGTGTACGCGGACCAGGGTCGCGGCGGCGGGTACCGGCTGGTCGGCGGGTACCGGACGCGGCTGACGGGGCTGACCCGCGAGGAGGCGGAGGCGCTGTTCCTGTCCGGGCTGCCGGGCCCCGCCGGGGAGATGGGGCGCGGTGCCGCGGTGGCGGCGGCCGAGCTGAAGGTGCTGGCGGCGCTGCCCGCGGCGCTGCGGGACGCCCCGGCGCGGGCGGGCCAGCGGTTCCACCTGGACGCCCCCGGCTGGTTCGGCGCGGCCGGGCCGCCGCCGCTGCTGCGGGAGCTCGCGCGGGCCGTCTGGGAGGACGAGCGGGTAGAGCTGCGCTACCGGCGCGGGGAGGCCGAGGTGACGCGGGACGCCGAACCGTACGGGCTCATCCTGAAGAGCGGCACCTGGTACCTGGTCGCGCGGGTCGCGGGGACGCCCCGTACCTACCGGGTGGACCGGGTGACCGGTGTCCGGCCGACCGGGGACGTGTTCGACCGCGACGAGGGATTCGACCTCGCGGAGCACTGGCGGGAGCAGGCGGCGGCGTTCCTGCGGTCGATGCTGCGCGAGGAGGTCACGGTCCGGCTGTCGCCCGCCGGGCGGCGGCTCCTGCGGTACGCGGTCGAGCCGTACGCGGCGCGGCGGGCGGCGGAGGACGCCGGGGAGCCCGACGAGGAGGGGTGGGTGGTGACCACGCTGCCGGTCGAGTCGGTCGACGTCGCCGCCTCCGAGCTGATGCGGCTCGGGGCGGAGGCCGAGGTCCTGGGCCCGCCGGAGCTGCGGGAGCGGATGGCGGACGGCGCGGCGCGGCTCGCCCGGCTGTACGCCTCCCGGCCGGAGGGCTGAGCGCCTCCCCGGCCGGGGGGCCGCGGCTTCAGTCCTGCTTGCGCGCGATCGCCTCGCCCAGCTCCTGCTTGGTCATCTTCGAGCGGCCCTGGACGTCGAGGTCCGCCGCACGGTCGTAGAGCTCCTTCTTGCTGCTGCCCTCGACGTCCACGCCGCCGGCGGTCCGGCCGCTGCCGCGGCGGGCGTCCGGGTCCTTGGCCCGCTGGTCGGACGGCCCCTTGCGCTTCTTCGGGACCCACCGGTCGCCGCGCTTCTCGAACTTGTGCTTGAGCGCGGAGTAGGCGGTGCGGTGCGCGCGCTGCCCCTCCCCGTAGGTCTCGACCGCGGAGTCGTGGGCCTTGGCGAACGTCTCCTGGGCCTCCTCCGGCGAGCGCTGGAGGGTGCCGGGAAGCTCGTCCTTCCGCGGCTTGCCGCTCTTGGTCGTCTTCGGCATGGCTCCTCCTTCCGTCTGCTCGTCGCCATAACCGGCCAGAATCCGTTCAAACCGGCGCAATGGGAAGGCCGGTCAGCGGTATCCCGTGACGTCCGCGGGGCGTCCGGGGTCGACCACCTCGGTGATGTAGCGCCAGGCGTCGGGGCTGCTGCCGTCGGCGTCGGTGAACCCGTAGACCTTGGCGAGCCCGCCGCTGGACAGCGACGCCCCGTTCCAGCGCGCCCGGTCCGGGTCGGCGGCGAGCGCGGCCGCGGCGCGTCCCACGAAGGCCGGGGATTCGGAGATCGCGAAGTTCGGGACCTTGTCTATAGCATCGCGCCAGTTCTCCTCGGTGACGCCGAAGTGGTCCAGCATCGCCTCCGAGCGCAGCCAGCCCGGGGTCAGCGCGACGGCGGTGCCGCCGTGGCCGGCGATCTCCTCGGCCTGGGCGAGCGCCATCCGGATCACGGCGCTCTTGGCGAGGTCGTAGAAGTAGCCGACGTCCCGGCGGTAGCGGGCGTTGTACTCGGCGGTGCCGTCGGTCATCTCGATGACGAGCCCGCCGGGCTCGCGGATCAGCAGCGGCAGCGCGCGGTGGCTGGTGACGGCGTGGGTCTCGATGGCGAGCCGCAGCAGCCGCAGCCCGTTCTCCAGGGACTGCTCCCACAGCGGCTTGCCGAACTCGAACAGGTGGTCGGCGCCCCAGATGTCGTTGACCAGGACGTCCAGCCGCCCCCGCTCGCCGTCGATGCGGCGGACGAGGGCGTCGACCTGCCCGGGGTCGAGGTGGTCGGCCCGGACGGCGATGCCCTCGCCGCCCGCGGCCGTCACCCGTTCCGCGGTCTCCTCGATGGTTTCGGGACGGCCCATCTCCGATCGTTCCGACCGGGTGGACCGTCCCGACACGTACACGGTCGCTCCCGCGGCGCCGAGCTCCACGGCGATGCCGCGGCCCGCGCCCCGCGTTCCCCCGGCGACCAGGGCGGTCTTTCCTTCCAGTGCACGGCTCATGGGGACGATGCTGGCACCGAAACCTGACGGGTCGCGTCAGGTTTGCACGCCCCAGGCCGGCGGTTCTCCGTTAACCGAAGATGCTGACACCACCGGGCCCCACGAGGAGCCCGACGACGATGAGGACGATGCCCCAGAGCAGGTCGCGGCGGGCGACGATCACGTAGATACCGGCGATCACCAGAACGACGGCGATGAGCCACAGAATTGTCATCATGGCAAGCGAGATCCCCGGAAGATACACGATAAAACCGGATCTTCTCCATGGATGTCCGTAATTTTGGTTACGGACCCTCCGTTATGGACGGAGGGGGAGTGGCCTCCCCAGTGGCCTCCCCCTCCGCCGGGATAACGGCGATCACCTACGTCACCCGGAGGCGGCGCGGTGGCCGGTCACCAAGTCTTCCGGGTTTCCACGGGTCGGCGACAGCGACCTTAGGACTATTTCGGGCGTGCCGGTCTCCTGCTTCAGGACTAGGACGGGTTCAGCTCCACGAACGGTTCAACTCTCCGAACGGCTCAGGTTCAGCACGTTCGCGACGATCCGGTGCCCAGCCCCGCCCGCCGCCGTGAGGATGGACTCCGGGTGGAACTGGACCGCCCAGCGCCGCCGCGCGGGGTCCTCGATCGCCATCACGACGTCCCCGGTCAGCGCGGTCACCTGGAAGCCCCTGACCCGGTCGGGCGTGGCGTGCAGCGAGTGGTAGCGGGCCGCGGTGAACTCGTCCGGGAGGCCGTCGAACAGCTCCCCGCCGGTCACCTTCACCTGGCCGGGCTTGCCGTGGGACGGCTCGTGCAGCAGCGCCAGCTCGCCGCCCGCGTGCTCGACCATCGCCTGGAGGCCGAGGCAGACGCCGAAGACCGGGAGGCCGCGCTCGTCCAGGGCGTCCAGGAGGGCGCCGGTCGCGAAGTCCCCGGGCCGGCCGGGGCCGGGCGACAGCACGACGAGGTCGGGCGCGTACTCGTCCAGCAGTTCCGCCGGGAACCCGTGCCGCAGCGTGGTCACCGAGGCGTCCTGCTGGCGGAAGTAGTCGGCCAGGGTGTTGACGAACGAGTCCTCGTGGTCGACGAGCAGCACCCGGAGGCCGTCGCCCGCCCCGGCCGGCGGCGCCGCCGGCTCCGGCTCCGCCTCGGCGGCGGCCTCCCGCTGGACCGCGGTCAGCGCGCCCAGCAGCGCGCTCGCCTTGAGGTGCGTCTCGCGCTCCTCCTCGTCGGGGTCGGAGTCGTACAGCAGCGTCGCGCCGGCCCGGACGGTGGCGACGCCGCCGCGGATCTGCGCGGTGCGCAGCGTCAGGCCGGTGTTCATCGACCCGTCGAACCCGACGCACCCGACGGCGCCGCCGTACCAGCGGCGGGGCGATTCCTCGTGGTCCTCGATGAACTGCATCGCCCACGCCTTGGGCGCGCCGGTGACGGTGACCGCCCACATGTGGGTGAGGAACGCGTCGAGGGCGTCGAACCCGGGGCGCAGCCGCCCCTCGATGTGGTCGACGGTGTGGATCAGCCGGGAGTACATCTCGATCTGCCGGCGGCCGAGGACGCGCACGCTGCCCGGCACGCAGATCCGCGACTTGTCGTTGCGGTCGACGTCGGTGCACATCGTCAGCTCGGACTCGTCCTTGGCCGACGACAGGATCGTGCGGATCTGCTCGGCGTCCTCCAGCGCGTCGGCGCCGCGCTTGATCGTCCCGGCGATCGGGCACGTCTCGACGCGGTCGCCGCTGACCCGGACGAACATCTCCGGGGACGCGCCGACCAGGTACTCGCCCTCGCCGAGGTTGAACATGAATTCGTACGGCGCCGGGTTGGTCTCGCGCAGCCGCTCGAAGAACGCGGCGGGCGCGTCGCAGCGCGCGTACATGGCGTGGCCGGGGGTCACCTCGAACAGGTCGCCGCGGACGAACTTGTCCTTGGCGTCCCGCACCATCTGCGCGTACACGCCGGGGACGGGCTGCGGCGGGAGCTCCGCCCCGGCCGGCGGCGGGGGCGTCGGCTCGGTGCGGCGCGGCAGGCCCGCGGTGCCGGCCCCGCCGACCTCGAACTCGTAGGAGATCCGGTGCGAGGTCTCCCGCTTGCGGTCCACCACGACCATCTCGTCGGCCAGGTGCAGGACGAGGTCGCGCTGGTCGGCGGGCCGCTCGGTCCGCGTCCGCAGCGGCTCGAACTGGAGCGACAGGTCGTAGCCGAACGCCCCGTACAGGCCGAGGTGGGGGTCGTCGCAGCGGAACAGGTCGACGACGGCGCGCAGCGCGGTGAAGACGGTCGGCTGCCGGCTGCGCTCCTCTTCGGGGAAGAACCCGCCGGCGGGCGGGATGAACACCTCGAACAGGTCCGGCCCGTCCGCCCGGACCTCGCCGGTGCCGCGCAGCGCGCCGGCCAGCGCGGGCAGGACGACGCGGCCGCGGTCGTTGAGGGCCCGCACCGCGACGGTCCTGCCGCGGGCGGCGATCTCCAGGCACGGGTCGACGTAGGCCATGTGCCAGCGGCTGTACCGGCCCGGGTACTCCATGCCGGAGCTGAGGACGCCGCCGCGCCGCTCGCCCACGGCGGCGACGAGCGCGTTCAGCACATCGGACTTGCGTTCCGGGTCGACCGGTGTCGCGGTGCGGGTGACCCGCACCCCCCCGGCCGTGACGAACCCGCCGGCCGGCGGCTGCTGTGAGACGGTTTCCACCGCGGTGGCCCCTCGATTTCTCCGGGCCCTGCACCCCAGGCGGCGAACACGCGAAACGACCGCCGGGTGAGGGCGGTCGCCTGGGTCTGCACGTGCACGAACCGGCGCCGCCTCAGCGGCGCCACCACCACCGGGAGGCTGCGGTTCGCATGGCGCCGAGGCTACCAGGTTCCCGGGCCCGGCCGGGAACCGTCGCGCCGCCGCGCGTTCCACGACAGAATGCCGTTCTAGTCAACCGGAGGGGATCCCATGGCCTTTGACATCCCGGCGTCGGTCCGGCCGGTGCGCGACGCCGTGCACGCCTTCATGACCGAGCGCGTCGAGCCCGCCGAGCCGGTGCTGCGGCGGGGCGGCGACGAGGCGGCCGCCCTGGTCGCGGACCTGCAGCGCGAGGCCAAGGCCGCGGGCCTGTGGGCGCTCGGCCATCCGAAGGAGCTCGGCGGGGGCGGGCTGCCGTTCCTCGACTACGTCTACGTCAACGAGGTCCAGGGGCGCAGCGAGTTCGGGCAGCTCGCACTCGGCACCTACACGCTGCAGGACTCGCTGATGCTGCACCGGCACGCGGGCGCGGAGCAGCGCGAGCGCTTCCTGGAGCCGCTCGTCCGGGCGGAGATCAACCCGAGCTTCGCGATGACCGAGCCGGGCATCGCGAGCTCCGACCCGACCCAGCTGACGACGACCGCGACCCTGGAGGACGGGGAGTGGGTCATCCGCGGCCGCAAGTGGTTCACGACCTTCGCGAACAGGGCCGCGTACACGACCGTCATGTGCCGGACGGAGCCGGAGGGCACCTCCCCCTACCTCTCGTTCAGCATGATTCTGGTGCCGACCGACACCCCCGGCTACACGATCGTGCGCGACACGCCCGTGCTGGGGCTGGACGGCGGGCACTGCGAGGTCCTGTACGACGAGGTGCGCGTCCCGGAGGGCAACCTGCTGGGGCCGCGCGGGCACGGGTTCGTGATCGCGCAGGAGCGGCTGGGGCCGGGCCGCATCTTCCACTGCATGCGCTTCCTCGGGCAGGCGCAGCGGGCGTTCGACCTGATGTGCGCGCGGCTGCACGAGCGGACCGCGTTCGGGGAGCCGCTGTACAAGAAGCAGCTGCTCCAGCAGCACGTGTTCGACTCCTTCGCCGAGATCCAGTCGGCCCGGCTGCTCACCCTGCAGGCCGCGCGGAAGATCGACTCGGGGGACCAAGCGCGGGTGGAGATCGGGGTGATCAAGGTGGTGGCGGCGCGGATGCTGAACGCCGTCATCGACCGGGCCATCCAGGTGCACGGGGCCGAAGGGCTCACCGACGACACGCCCCTCGGCCACATGTACCGGCACGCCCGCGCGGGCCGCATCTTCGACGGCCCGGACGAGGTGCACGTGACGACGACCGCGCGGCGCATCCTCAAGGAGTACGGCAAGGGCGGCAACTGGGAGTTCGGCCTGCGCTGACCCCGCCCCCGGCTAGCGAGACGGGGCCGGCCGGCCGTGCACGCGGGCGGCCGGCCGCCCGTCCCCTCAGGCGCGGCCGTACTCGTCCTCCAGGCGCTCGATGTCGTCCTCGTCGAAGTCGCCGAAGGCGATCTCCAGGACGCGCACGGCCGGGCCGGCCGAGCCGAGGCGGTGCGTGTCGCCGGCGCGGATCATGACCCGCTCCCCCACCTCGGGCAGCATGCGCCGCCCCGCCACCTCGAACACCGCGCCCGGGTCGAGCGCCACCCACAGCTCGTCGCGGTCGCGGTGCCGCTGCAGGCTGAGCCGCTGCCCCGGCGCCACGTGAATGATCTTCACGGTGGACGGCTCGTTCAGCGTGAAGCGCTCGAAGCTCCCCCAGGGCCGCCGTTCGGTCTCCACGGCGGGTTCCGCCTCGGCCGGCTGGGGCCGCACGTCGGCCTGCACGCGCGCGTCGGTCTGCACAGTCACCTCGGGAATCGTGGGTCGGGGGAACGGCCCGCGGACCGGTCCGCGGGCCGGGCTGCGGGTCGGTCCGCGGGTCGGTCCGCGGAGGGGCCGGGGGGCGGCGGGCCGCCGGGTTCCCGCGTCCCGCGGTCATCGGACGCGGCGGCGGGCAGGCCGCGGAGGACGAGGTCGGCGAGGCCGTCCACGACCTCCTCCCTCGGGACGTCGTCGCCGTGGTCGAGCCACCAGTCTCCGGCCGTCTGCACCATGCCGACGATCGCGTGGCCCCACACGTACGCGCGGGTCCGGTCCGCCAGCTGGCCGTCGGCGATCATCACCTCGGCCAGCTCCCGGCTCACGTCGCGGATCATCGTGCTCATCGCGCTGTGGGTGGCGGTGTCCTCGGCGCTGGCCCGGTGCATCAGGAAGCGGTAGAGGTTGAGGTTCTTGGAGATCGTCGCCAGGTAGGTGTCGATGGTGCTGCGGGTCCGGTCGCGGATCGGGTCGTCGCGGGAGAACTCCTCCCGGATCCCCTCGATCAGCTTGCGCGTGTGCCGCTCGGCCAGCGCCTGGTAGAGGCCGCTCTTGTCGCCGAAGTGGCGGTAGAGGATCGGCTTGCTGATCCCCGCCTCCGCGGCGATCGCCGCCATCGACGCCTCCGGGCCCTCCCGCTGGATGACGCGGTCGGCGGCCTCGAGCAGGGCGCGGCGGCGCCCGGGATCGCGCCGTGCCCCCGCCCCGCCCCGCGAACGTGTCATGCCCGCAAAGGTATCGGGGGTGTTACCCGGTGACAACACGGCCTGGCCTGGGCGGAACTCCGGCGCCGGGGAACTTCCCGGCACGCCGCGGCGGCGGCTAACGTGATCGGGGTGCGGACGCTCTACTCGGTGCGGCTGGAGGGCCTGGCGGCCAACCCCGCCGCCCCCGCCGACCTGCTGCTCCTCATCCTGGAGCGCGCGGAGCCGCGGATGCGCAACGCGTTGCTGCGCCGCGAGGGCGTGCCGGACGCCGTGTACGAGGCCGCCGCCCGGCACCCCGACCCGCGCACGCGCCGGCTCGTCGCCGCCGCCGGGCACGCGCCGGCCGCGATCCGGGCCCGGCTCGCCGCCGACCCCGACCCCGCCTGTCTCTT
>NZ_SMKM01000021.1 GCF_004348665.1 Actinomadura sp. GC306
CCCCTGCCCCGTCCGGCGCACAGGCTCCCCCGGCGGGCCCCACCCGGACGAACAGGCTCGCGATCGTCGCGCTGGTCACCGGCGTCCTCGGCCTCGTGCTGCTCGCGGTCGGCTTCGGCATCGCGGCGCTCCTGCAGGCCGGAGGGCGCGGTGAGAAGGGCAAGGGCCTGGCCATCGGCGGCCTCGTGGCGGCCGGCGTCTGGACGGTGGGCGGGGTGGTCGCCCTCCTCCTCACCGCCGGCTCGATGCTGATCGTCGAGCGCGACGAGTCCGGGAACGTCACCGGCGAGGGCCGGACGATGGCCGAGGCGCTGCGGACCGGTGACTGCTTCGACGGGTTCGACGGGGACGAGGCGAAGTTCCTGGTGACGGCGCTGCCCTGCTCGCAGCCGCACGACGGCGAGGTCATCGCCAAGGTGCAGCTGTCCGGCGACGCGTATCCCGGCGACGAGCAGGTGGCCAAGATGGCCGACGAGGCGTGCTACCTCAAGAACGACCATCTGCAGAAGAGCCGGCACGCCGCGGACCTGGAGCCGTACAACATCTGGCCCATCCGCACGACCTGGAACGACGGCGACCGCCAGGTGGTCTGCCTGATGCACTACACCGGCGCCGAGCCGCTCACCTCACCGCTCGGCGAGACCCTCGACCCGGGCCTGAGGCTCTGGGACGAACTGACCGCCGGGGACTGCCTCACCGAATGGGACGACGAGTCGTTCGCCCAGCGCGTCGTCCCCTGCGCCAAGGGGTACCGGATCCAGGTGTACGCGACCTTCGCGATGGAGGCGGGCCCCTACCCCGGCGAGAAGGGGGCGGAACGCAGGGCCGAGCGCGGCTGCGAGCAGCGGCAGGTGCGGATCTTCCGCGGCCACCGGCTGCCGGACCTGGTCTGGGCGCTGTACCCCGAAGAGTGGGAGTGGGAGGCCGGGCAGCGCACCGCCGTCTGCTTCGGCGAGAGCGAGAAGCGCACGCTCAAGAAGCCGATGCTCCCCCGCTGACCCGCACCCGGTACCACCGTGAGCGCCTGCCGCCCGTGAATGCGCGCCACCCGTGAACGCGAACCGCCGGTGCCCGTTCCGGGCACCGGCGGTACGGGTGATGGGAAGCGCCGCTAGACGACGGCTCCCGAACTGTCGGACGTTCGGCGGACGGGCGCCTTGGGCTTGTCCTTCGGCTGCGGCGGCGGGGACTTCGCGTACTTCTCCAGCACGATCGCCACCGGCGTCGCGGTGAACACGCTGGAGTACGTCCCGACCACGATGCCGATCAGCAGCGCGATGGCGAAGTCCATCAGCGAGTCGCCGCCGAGGACGGCCAGCGCACCCAGGATGAACAGCGCACCCATACCGGTGTTGATCGTCCGCGGGACGGTCTGCAGGGTGCCCTTGTTCGCGATGTCGGCGAACCTGCCCTTCGGATTGTCGCCCCACAGCTCCCGGATGCGGTCGAACACCACCACCGAGTCGTTCACCGAGTAACCGATGATCGTGAGCAGCGAGGCCAGGAACACCCCGTCGATCGGTTTGCCGAGCCACGCGAAGACACCCGCGACGATCATGATGTCGTGGAACATCGCGACCACCGCGCCGGTCGCGAACGTCCAGCGGAATCTGATCGTCAGGTAGGCGAGCTGCGCCAGCAGCGCGACGCCGAGGGCGATCAGCGCCTTGGCGCGCAGCTCGTCGCCCAGGCTGGGCCCGATCAGCTCGTCGCGGATCTTGGTGGCCCCGCCGCCCTCCTTGCCGAGGGCGTCCCCGATGCGCTTCTCCTCCTCGTTGGTGAGGTCGCTCGTCCGGACGGAGATGTCGGATTCACCCGAGCTCTGCACGATGGCGCGCGGGAACCCGGCGTCGGAGACGGCCTGGCGGGCGTCGTCGATGTCGAGCGGGCGGCTCGTGGAGTACTCGACGATGCGGCCGCCGGTGAACTCGACGCCGAAGTTGAGCCCCTGGGTGAAGATCCCGAGCGCGGCGGCGACGACCGCGACGCCGGAGATCATGAGCCAGAGCCGGCGGCGCTTCATCAGGTCGGGGCCGCGCTCGTTCAGCCACTTGCGGATGCGCCCGGCGCCGCTGAGGCCGCCGGCCCTGCCCTTGGTGAGCTTGGGGAACCGCGCGGCGGCGGCGTCGGTGAGGACGCGGCTGACCAGCATCGCGGAGATGAGGGAGCCGACGACACCGATGGTGAGGGTGACACCGAAGCCCCGCACCGGCCCGGAGGCCAGGAAGAACAGCAGCGCACCGGCGAGCAGGGTGGTGACGGCGGTGTCCGCGATCGCCGACCACGCCTTGTTGAACCCGGTGGCCAGCACCGAGCGCGCCCTGCGGCTCGGGTGCGCCGACAGCTCCTCTCTCGCGCGTTCGAAGGCGAGCACGTTCGCGTCGATCGCCATGCCGATGGCCAGGACGAACCCGGCCAGGCCGGGCAAGGTCAGCGTCGCCCCGATCGCGACGAGGGCGCCGTAGGAGATCAGCGCGTACCCGGCGAGGGCCACGGTGGCGAGGAGGCCGACGAGGCGGTAGACCGCGACGATGAACAGCCCGGTCAGGATGATGCCGATGACGGCGGCCTTGGCGCTGGCCTCGATCGCCTCGTCGCCCAGCGTCGGGCCGACCACCCGCTGCTCGATGATCTCCACGGGCACGGGGAGCGCGCCGCCCTCGATGAGGGCCGCGAGGTCCTTGGCCTCGTCGGCGCCGAAGTCGCCGGTGATCTGGGTCGAGCCGCCGGTGATGCCGACGCCGCAGGGCACGCTCTGGGTCACCTGCGGCGAGGAGATCACCTTGCCGTCCAGGACGATCGCGACCCGCCGCTCGTCGCCGACCGCGCAGGCGGCCTTGGCCGTCACCTGCTCCCACTTCTTGCCGCCGTCGCCCTTGAAGTCGACGTTGACGGCCCAGCCGCCGACGTTCTGCGGGTCGTAGGAGGCGCTCGCCTCGCCGATGCCCTCACCGGTGAGCACGGCGGGCCCGATCAGGATGGGCTGGCCGCTCTCGTCCGGCAGGACCTGCTGGCCCTTCGCCTTGTCGGGCTCCTGGCCGGTGTTGGCGAGCACGGGGTGTGCGGTGAGCTGGGCGGTCTTGCCGATCGCCTCGGTCGCCCGGGTCGGGTCCTGGACGTCGGGCAGCTCGACGATCAGCCGCCGGTCGCCGGACCGGGTGATCGACGACTCGGCCACGCCGAGGGCGTCGATGCGGCGCCGCATGACCTCCAGCGCGCGGTCGGTGGACTCGCGGTCGGCCTTGACCGTCGGCGAGTCCTGCGTTTCGAGGACGATCTGGGTGCCGCCACGGAGGTCGAGGCCGAGGCGGGCTTCCTTGGTGTAGGCGAAGTAGAAGGATGTGGCGAGCACGGCGAGTGCCAGTACCGCCCGCACCAGGTTGGCGCGGTTCAAAAGGGGACCTCCACGGAGCTTCGGCTCCGCGCGGCTGCGCGCGGAACCGCGGACGAAAGGGTCAGGTGCGCGTGGAGGCGGGCGGGGCGCGCCCGCGCGGGACGCCCTCCGCCGCGGGAACGGGCGCGGTGCCGGCGGCCGCGGGCCGGATGGCGCGGACGGCCGGCGGCCGGGCGTCGGTGCCGGGCACCGGGAGCGCCGCGGGCGCGGGCTGTGCCTCGGCCGCGTCCGGCGCGGCGGCCTGCCGCGTGGGCGCGGTGGCCACGGTGCCGCCGGTGGCCGCGGTCGGCGCGTGGCCGCCCGGGTGCGGCCTGGCGGAGGCGCGGCTGCGGGTGGGGGCGTGCTGGGCCACCCAGGTCCGGACGGCGGAGACCGTCCCGGTGGCGGAGCCCCCGGCCTGCGCTCCGGATCCGGCACCGGATCCGGCCCCGAAACCCGTCGGCGCGGCCACGAAGCCGAGGAGGCCGAGCGTGAGGACGAGGAGCCGGGCGAGGGGGAGGACCGGCCGCGGTGGCTCGCGCATTCCGCTCCTCCGCTCGGCTGGGTCGGCTGCCCGGTGGGAGCCCGGTTCCGGATGGCGCCGCCCACGATGCCGGGGCGGCGGCGGGCGGTCCAGTCAACCTAACCCAGGTTCAGGTTAGGGGAGCACGGTTCGCGCACCGTTGACAAAACACGAGACGGAATTCCCGTCAAGGTGAGCCGGCGTGACAAAGGCGTGCCCTTCCCCGCCCCGGCGCGCGTGCCAGCGAACACGAAGGCGTGTCCGGATGCGGCCAGGCCGGAATCGGCCTGCAGCCATTGTCCGGCCGACAAAAGCGAATTACCTTCGCGTACGCCCACCCCGAACCGGACAGAGGAGTATCCGGTGGCACGTTTCAGACAGGTCGCTGTTCTCGGTACCGCGGCGCTGACCGCGTTCGCACTGACAGCCGCCCCCGCCTCCGCCGCTACCACCACCATCCGCGCGGGCTCGGCGACCGCCGACCCCTACTCCGGCAACGTCCAGGCGTCGCTGCTCGGCGAGGCCTCCGTCTCCGCGTCGATCGGCAGCGGCTCGTGCAGCGAGTCCACCATGACCGGCTCGATCAACTCCGACGGCACCGGCCTCGCCATCGCCTCCGCGGGCTTCGGCGAGTGCACCGGCACCGCCGGCGTCACCATCACCACGCTGAACCTGCCCTGGACCGGCGGCGGCGTCGCGCACGACCCGGCCGGCACCGACGGCCGGGACGCGACGGTCACCATCGCCAACTTCCGGGTCCGCGCGGTCGTGGACCTGTTCGGCGGCATCGGCTGCAACTTCGGCGGGACGCTCGCCGCGAACGGCTACAACGGCGACAACCCCGCGCGGCCGGACACCAGCAGCGGCGAGGCCCAGGTCGGCGTCAGCAACGCCACGGTGAACCGGCAGTCCGGCAGCCACTTCCTGTGCCCGTCCACCGCCCGGGTCACCGCGACCTACGCGCTGCAGGGCGAGACCACCCCCGGCTCCGGCACGTTCGACCAGTCCCTGTACGTGACGAGCTGACGCTCCCCGCCGGCTCCGTTACGAGCTCCCGACAGGCGTTCGCTCCCAGGGAAACGCTCCCATAGAAGGATGCGGGCCGCCCCCCACGCCGGGGGGCGGCCCGTAGCGCTTCCCGGCCGCGTGCCACGGCCGGCCGGCTCAGCAGCCGACGAGCTGCGCGCCCAGGAACGACTCGACCTGGCTCAGCGCGATGCGCTCCTGGCTCATCGAGTCGCGCTCCCGGACCGTCACCGCGTCGTCCTCCAGGGTGTCGAAGTCGACGGTGACGCAGAACGGCGTGCCGATCTCGTCCTGGCGGCGGTAGCGGCGGCCGATCGCCCCGGCGTCGTCGAAGTCGACGTTCCAGTGGCGGCGCAGCTGCGCGGCGAGGTCGCGGGCCTTCGGCGACAGGTCGGCGTTGCGCGACAGCGGCAGCACCGCGACCTTGACCGGGGCGAGCCGCCGGTCGAGCCGCATGACCTTGCGCGTCTCCATCTTGCCCTTGGCGTTGGGCGCCTCGTCCTCGGCGTAGGCGTCCATCATGAACGTGAGCGCGCAGCGGTCGACGCCCGCCGACGGCTCGATCACGTACGGGACGTACCGCTCGCCGGACTCCTGGTCGAAGAACGACAGGTCGGTCCCGGACGCCTTGGAGTGCGTCGTCAGGTCGAAGTCGGTGCGGTTGGCGATGCCCTCCAGCTCGCCCCACTCACCGCCGGTGAAGTCGAAGCGGTACTCCACGTCCACGGTCCGCTTGGAGTAGTGCGACAGCTTCTCCTGCGGGTGCTCGTAGAGACGCAGGTTCTCCTTGCGGATGCCGAGGTCGACGTACCACTGCATGCGCTCGTCGATCCAGTACTGGTGCCACTCCTCGTCGCTGCCGGGCTTGACGAAGAACTCCATCTCCATCTGCTCGAACTCGCGGGTCCGGAAGATGAAGTTGCCGGGCGTGATCTCGTTGCGGAACGACTTGCCGATCTGCCCGATGCCGAACGGCACCTTGCGGCGCGCGGACTGCTCGACGTTCTTGTAGTTGATGAAGATGCCCTGCGCCGTCTCAGGACGCAGGTAGGCGAGCCCGGACTCGTCCTCGACGGGGCCGAGGGAGGTCTTGAGGAGGCCGTTGAACATCCGCGGCTCGGTGAACGAGCCCTTGACGCCGCAGTTCGGGCAGCCGATGTCGGCCAGGCCGTTCGCCGGCGGGCGGCCGTGCTTCTCCTCGTACGCCTCCTCCAGGTGGTCGGCCCGGAAGCGCTTGTGGCAGGACTGGCACTCGGTCAGCGGGTCGACGAACGCCTGCACGTGGCCGCTGGCCTCCCACACCTCGCGCGCCAGGATGACGCACGAGTCGAGGCCGACGATGTCGTCGCGGCCCTGCACCATGGACTTCCACCACTGGCGCTTGACGTTGTTCTTCAGCTCCACGCCGAGCGGGCCGTAGTCCCAGGACGCGCGGAGCCCGCCGTAGATCTCGCTCGACGGGTAGACCAGGCCGCGCCGTTTGGCGAGGTTGACGATCGTGTCCAGCACATCGGAACGGCGTGCCATGAGAAATTCTCCATCCAACTGGCGGTCGGCGGGACAGTGAGTGCGCCCCGGTCCCGCGGCGACGGCGGGCGGGGGCGAATGTGATCCCCGGTGATGGCGGACGCGGCGCGGTCTACCGCGGCGCCCGCGAACGTCCCCAGCTTAGGGCACCGTGCCGCCTGGTAGGTGTACCTAATACGCGAGGCCATCGGCGATGTTGCTGTCGATGTTGAGGGTGACTCCGCCGTGCGTCTCGTCGTGGTCCCCCCGGTACTGCTTGATGCGGCGGTGCGGGCGCCACCAGTCGTCGGGGATGTACGGGTCGCCGTAGATCTCGGCCTTGCCGTTCCAGTGCGCGAACCAGATGCCTTCGGGCTTGCTGATGCCGGTGGCGCGGCCGACGTCGCGGATGCCGGAGGAGACGCTGCTGTAGAGGCAGGGCGTGTACCCCTCCGCCTTCAACTGCCGGACCCAGTTGTCGACGAACCGCAGGACCGCGGCCTTGCAGGCGCGCTTGCGGCTGTCGTACGCCTCCATGTCGAAGTAGATCGGGGCTTCGGCCGGGATGCCGAGCGCCTTGGCCTTGCGGGCGGCGTCCACGGCGGCCTTCCGGCCCTGCTTCGCGGCGTTCTTGGCGGTGAACTGCTGCGGGCGGTCGCCGCACGGGGCCTGCAGGCCGACGTAGGTGGGGGTGATGCGGTACCCCATCTCGCGGACCTCGCGCACCCACCCCTCGGTGAGGTTGGGCTGCGCGCATCCGCGTGCGGCGCCGCCGATGTAGATGTTGGTGACCTTGAACGACGGCCGCCACGCCTTCATCGCCGCGAGGGACGGTGCCGTGCAGGTGTCGAACCCCTTGCCCCGCACCCACCTCTTGGGCGCGTCCTCCGCGGTGCCCGGCTTCGCCTCGGCCGTCTCGGGAGCGGCCGGCGGGGTCGGGCCGGGATCGCTCGTCCGCGCCGGCTCGGGGACGCGCGGCGCGGCCTTCCCGGTCAGCCGGGCGCCGCGCAGCATCCGCTGGAGCGCCGCCGGGTCCGTCCCGTACACGCCGGTGATCGTGACGCCGGCCTCGCGGAGGTCGAGCCGCATCTCGTGGCCGGCGGTCCGCGGGACCGTCAGCCGGGCGAGCGAGGCGCCGGTGACGCGCCGGGCGTCCGGCGGAGGCGCCGATCCACCGGAGGGCTGGATGTGCACGGCCTCGG
The DNA here is from genome assembly GCF_004348665.1 of Actinomadura sp. GC306. Classification (GTDB taxonomy): domain Bacteria; phylum Actinomycetota; class Actinomycetes; order Streptosporangiales; family Streptosporangiaceae; genus Spirillospora. Next base: position 7,631 of record NZ_SMKM01000021.1, read on the forward strand.
TCCGGCCGACGATGCGGGCCGGGCAGGCGGGCTCCGGTCCCGGGCGGCCGAGGTAGAGGGCGCGCCGGTCGTAGCGGACGCACCGGAGCGGGTCCCGTTCGAGGTCGTGGACCTCCCAGCCGGCCGGGACCGGGACGCGCAGCCCCCGGTACTCGACGACGCGGTCCGCGTCGCGGGCCGGCCCATCGCCGCCCGCCACCGCGGAGGCCCGCTCGGACGCGGACCGCCCGGTGGCCGAGCCGAGCACGGCGACGGCGGGTATGGCCGTCGCCACCCCGCACAGGACGACGCTGAACAGGACGCCATGGCGCATAGGTTGTCCCCCGGAGAACACGAGGTCCCCGGGCGGTCGTCCCCCGCAGGACCTACGGCATGATCGTGATGCCGCAAAGATGACCTTGGCGGGGGACGCGAAACGGGGGCCGGGCGCTTCTTGCCGGAGCCTTGACCTGCGAGATCAGGCGGAGCTGACGATCTCGTAGGCGCCCGGTTCGTCGACGGCCATGGCGGCGAGCGGGATGAACTGCAGCCGCACCTCGTAGGCGCCGAGGGCGCGGCGGTAGTGCCCGGCGCCGTCCCACTCGGTGACCAGGGCCCACAGGCCGGGGTCGTCGACGGTCCTGGCGAGCCGGCCGGAGCGGAAGCCGGGGCTGGCCGCGAGCGCCGTCAGCACCGCGCCCATGCGCCCCGCGAAGTCGTCGGAGTCCTCGCCCGGCACGCGGTACCGGGTTATCGCGATCATCCGTCAATCTTGGCAGCCGTTCCGCCGTGCTCCGTCCCGGCCTCTCCGGGATGCCGCGCGGTACGTTGGGGCGCGTGAATGCGCGAGGCGACCAGGCGGGCACGCGGGCGACCGGCGTGCGGGCGACGATCGAGCGGTGGAGCGCGGCCCCGGTGGTGTTCCTGCACCGGATACCGCGCTGGACGCTGCTCGTCGCGGTGTTCGCGCTCCTGGCGATCGGCATGATCGGCACGGGCTGGGCGGCGGCCGCCGGGCTGCTGGCGCTGGCGGCCCTGCTGGCCTGGTTCGCCTACCTGAACTGGCCCGCCCTGGACGGTTCGGGAAGGCTCCTGCGGATCGTCGCACTGGCGGTTCTTGTCGGTTTTGCCGTGGGACGTGCGCTTGAACGGTTTTGACAACGGTTTTCATCTTCGTCCATAATTGCGGGGTGTCTCGCCCCCATGACCCGCCGCGCCCGCGCCGCCCAAGGCGCACCCTCCCCGCCACGGCTCTGGTGCTCGCCGGGATCGCGGCCGGGCTGACGGGCTGCGGCGGCGGAGACGGCGGCGCCCCACCCGGCAAGACCGAGGTGACCGCGTCCTTCTACCCGGTGGCCTGGCTGGCGGAGAAGGTCGGCGGCGGCGACGTCTTCGTCCGGACGCTCACCAGGCCCGGGACCGAGCCCCACGACCTGGAGCTGACGCCACGCCAGGCCGCGGACCTCACGAAGACCGACTTCGCCGTCTACGTCGGAGGCGTCCAGCCGGCCGTGGACGACGCCGTCCGCCGCCACGCCAAGGACAAGTCCCTCGACGCCGCGAGCGTGGTGAAGACACTGCCCCGGCACACGGGGGGAGACGGGCACGGCGACCACGGGCACGGCGACCACGGGCACGAAGAGCCGGACCACGACCCGCACATCTGGCTGGACCCGTCCCGGATGGCCGCGGTCGCGACCGCCCTCGGCGACCGGCTGGCCAAGGCCGACCCCGGCCACGCCGCCGGCTACCGCGAGCGCGCCGGGTCCACCTCAGCCGAACTCACCGAACTCGACCGCGCGTACCGGGACGGCCTGCGCACCTGCGAGCGCCGGGAGATCATCACCGCGCACGCCGCGTTCGGCTACCTCGCCGACCGCTACGAGCTGGAGCAGATCCCGGTCGCCGGGGTCGACCCGGGCGCCGAGCCGTCGCCCCGGCGGCTGGCCGAGCTGACGCGGCGGGTCTCGGCCACCGGCGCGACGACGGTCTTCACCGAGACGCTGGTCAGCCCGAAGGTCGCCGAGTCCCTGGCGCGCGCGGCGGGCGTGCGCACCGCCGTGCTCGACCCCGCCGAGGGCGTCGCGGACGGCTCTTCCGGCGACTACCTGACGATCATGCAGCGGAACCTCCGCACGCTGCGTGCCGCGCTGGAGTGCGCATGAGCGTCCCGCCGTTCGAGATGACCGGCGCGACCGTCCGGCGCGACGGCCGCGAGGTGCTCGCCGGCATCGACCTGCGGGTCGCGCCGGGCGAGGTGCTCGCCGTCCTCGGGCCTAACGGCTCGGGCAAGTCCACGCTGGTCAAGGCGCTGCTCGGGCTCGTCCCGCTGGCGGCCGGCCGCACCGAGATCTACGGTGAGCCGCCCGCGCGGTTCCGCGGCTGGCGGCGGATCGGGTACGTCCCGCAGCGGCTGCCGGCGGGCGGCGGCGTCCCGGCGACCGTCCGGGAGGTCGTGGCGTCCGGGCGGACGGCCCGGCGCTCCCGGTGGCTGCCCGCGCTGCCCGGGGACCGGGCGGCCGAGCGGGACGCCGTGGACCGCGCCCTGCGGGCGGTGGGCCTCACCGACCGCGCCCGCGACTCGGCCCACCTGCTGTCGGGCGGCGAGCAGCGGCGCGTGCTGATCGCCCGCGCCCTCGCCGGCGAACCCGACGCCTTCGTGCTGGACGAACCCACCGCGGGCGTGGACACCCGCAACCAGGCGGCGCTCGCAGCGGCGCTGCACGAGCTCACCCTCGGCGGGCGCACGGTCGTCCTGGTGGCGCACGAGCTCGGCCCGATGGAGCCGCTGATCACCCGCACGATCGAGCTGGGCCAGGGCCGCATCGTCCACGAGACCACGCCGACGGGAAGGCCCGCATGAGCGAGATGCTGCAGTACCCCTTCATGCGGGTCGCGCTGGTGATGGCGGTGCTCATCGGGCTGGCGGCGCCCGCGGTGGGCACGTTCCTCGTCCAGCGCAAGCTCTCCCTGCTCGGCGACGGCATCGGCCACATCGCGCTGACGGGCATCGGGCTCGGCCTGCTCACCAGCACCTCCCCCGTGCTCGGCGCGCTGGTCGTGTCGGTGGTGGGCGCCGCCGCGATCGAGATCCTGCGCGCCCGCAGCCGCAGCGGCGCGGACGTCGCGCTGGCCCTGCTGTTCTACGGCGGCCTCGCGGGCGGCGTCATCCTCACCAGCGCGGGCGGCGGCAGCGGGACGGCCCTGCACGCGTACCTGTTCGGCTCGATCACCAGCGTGACGGTCACCGACCTGTACCTGGTCGCGGGGCTGAGCGCCGCGGTGCTCGGGATCGTCGCGCTCTTCGGCCGGGAGATGTTCCTGCTGTGCCAGGACGAGGAGCTGGCGCGCGCGTCCGGGCTGCCCGTCCGGTTCCTCAGCGTGCTGATCGCCGCGACCGCCGCGGTGACCGTCGTGATCTCGATGCGCGCGATCGGGCTGCTCCTCGTCAGCGCCCTGATGATCGTCCCGGTGGCGGCGGCGCAGCAGCTCGCCCGCGGATTCCGGGGGACCATGCTGGTGGCCATGGCGGCCGGTGTACTGTCGGCCGTGACGGGCCTGGCGGGCTCCTTTCAGTACGATCTGCCCCCGGGCCCATCGATCGTGCTGCTGGCGCTGGCGCTGTTCGCGGTCGCGGTCGCCGGGGGCTCGGCGCTGCGCCGCAGGCGCGCGCGGGCCGTCCCGGCCGGGGCCACCGCCCCCGCCGCGGCCGGCCAGGGCGCCGACACGCGCGTGGACGCCGAGGCGGAGGTGCTAGGGGGATGACGACGTCCCGCCGGAACGCGGTGCGGCAGGCGCTGGCCGGTTCCGAGGGGTTCCGCAGCGCGCAGGACATCTACGCCGACCTGCGCGCCGACGGTTCCAAGATCGGCCTCACCACGGTGTACCGGGCGCTGCAGGCCCTCACCGACGCCGGCGAGGTCGACGTGCTGCGCACCGACGAGGGCGAGGCCGTCTACCGGGCCTGCCGCACCGAGGAGCACCACCACCACCTGGTGTGCCGCGAGTGCGGCCGGACGGTCGAGGTCGAGGGCCCGGTCGTGGAGCGCTGGGCGGACGCGATCGCCGCCGAGCACGGCTTCGCCGACATAACGCACACGGTCGAGGTGTTCGGCACCTGCGCGGACTGCACCCGCAAGGCCCGCTGACGCTACCTGCGGGTTCATGATCCGTCCGTCCCGCGACGTGAAAGGATCGGGACATGGCTACGACACGAACCGCTAACGCGCACTGGGAAGGGCCGCTGACCAGCGGCCAGGGGACGGTCTCGCTCGACTCGTCGAAGCTCGGCACCTACGACGTGACCTGGCCGGCGCGCTCCGAGGAGCCGAACGGGAAGACCAGCCCCGAGGAGCTCATCGCCGCCGCGCACTCCACCTGCTACTCGATGGCGCTCTCGCACGGCCTCGCCGGCGCGGGCACGCCGCCGGAGAAGGTGGACACCAAGGCCGAGGTCACGTTCCAGCCGGGCGAGGGCATCACCGGCATCCACCTGACGGTCCGGGCCAGCGTCCCCGGCCTGTCCGCGGCCGACTTCGAGAAGGCCGCCCAGGACGCCAAGACGAACTGCCCGGTCAGCAAGGCCCTCACCGGCACCAAGATCACCCTAGACGCATCCCTGGCCTGACGGTTCCGGGGTTCAGGCGCCTCCGGGCGCCTGAACCCCGAACACCGCATTGGGCACAGCGCCGCCGTAGCGGCGGTCTCTGGAGGCGTAGATCTCGCAGGCGTGCCACAGGTGGCGGCGGTCGAAGTCGGGCCAGAGGGTGTCGAGGAAGACCATCTCGGCGTACGCCGACTGCCAGAGCAGGAAGTTGGAGGTGCGCTGCTCCCCCGACGAGCGCAGGAACAGGTCCACGTCGGGGATGCCGGGTTCGTCGAGGTAGCGGGCGAAGACCTTCTCGGTGATCTTGTCGGGGTTGAGCCGGCCGGCGCGGACGTCCCGGGCGATCGCGGCCGCGGCGTCGGCGATCTCGGCGCGGCCGCCGTAGTTCACGCAGAACTGCAGGGTGAGGACGTCGTTGCCGCGCGTCATCTCCTCGGCGGTCTCCAGCTCGCTGATGACGCTGCGCCACAGCCGGGGCCGCCGGCCCGCCCAGCGGACGCGGACGCCCATCGAGTGGAGCTGGTCGCGGCGGCGGCGGATCACGTCGCGGTTGAAGCCCATGAGGAAGCGCACCTCGTCCGGCGAGCGCTTCCAGTTCTCGGTGGAGAAGGCGTAGGCCGACAGGTACGGGATGCCGAGTTCGATCGCGCCCATGATGACGTCGAAGAGGGAGTCCTCGCCGCGGGTGTGCCCTTCGGTGCGCGGGAGGCCGCGCTCCTTGGCCCAGCGGCCGTTGCCGTCCATGACGATGGCGACGTGCCGCGGCACCAGTTCCGCGGGGATCGGGGGCGGGACCGCACCGTCCCGGTGCGGCTCCGGCGGCGAAACGGCCCTGCTCAAACTCTCTCCCTGGGGATGTCGGTGTCGTCGGCCGGTGCCTCCCGGGCGGGAGCGGCCTCGTCCCGGGACCCGGTGTCGCGCTCCACGTGGCGCAGGGACCGGATCCCGTGTTCCAGGTGCCACTGGAGGTAGGCGGCGACCAGGCCGCTGGTCTCCATCCGGTGGCGCTGCTCGCTGGCGTCGGCGTACTCCCAGTCGCCGCGCAGCAGCGCCAGCATCAGCGCGAACGTCGGCGGCGCGGGGGTCGCGGCGCCGGGCCGGCGGCAGTTCGCGCAGACGGCGCCGCCCGCGGCGATGGCGAATCCGCGCAGGCCGCCGCGGACGCCGCAGCGGCAGCACTCGTCGAGGGCGGGGGCCCAGCCGGCGACCGACAGCGAGCGCAGCAGGAAGGCGTCCAGGACGAGCCGCGGGTCGTGGGTCCGCTCGGCGAGCGTGCGGAGCCCGCCGACCAGGAGCAGGAACTGCCGCAGGGCGGGCTCGCCCTCCTCGGCGGTGAGCTTCTCCGCGGTCTCCAGCATCGCCGTCCCCGCGGTGTAGCGGGGGTAGTCGGTGACCAGGGCCTCCCCGTAGGGGCGCAGGGTCTCGGCCTGGGTGATCAGGTCGAGGGAGCGCCGCTCGTACAGCTGGAGGTCGACGTGGGTGAACGGCTCCAGCCGGGCCCCGAAGCGGGACTTGGTCTTGCGGACCCCCTTCGCCGCGGCGCGGATCCGGCCGGTGCGCCGGGTCAGCACCGTCACGATGCGGTCGGCCTCGCCCAGCTTCTGGGTGCGCAGGACGATGCCTTCGTCGCGGTAGAGGGTCACCCGTTCATTCTGACGCACGGCACCGGATGCCCCGGCGGGCGCCCGGGGCATCTCCCCCGGATCTTCACAAGTCCGTACAGACTATAGCGGTGTGCGGGATAACGATTACATACCGTGACCGGTTTCGGCCGCCGCGTCCGGCCGGAAGGTGTGGCTTGAACCATCCGGAGCTGGCAGCGTTGGGGCATGAGATGCCCCATCGTCGCGCGGTCCGCGCCGGACGCGCCCCCGCGCGGCGCCGGGGGCCCGGCCGGGAGCGGATCTCCCCGCGGAGGCGAACGGATGGCGCTGTGAGAGTGACGGTCGTCCGCAGCGGCGGATTCGCGGGGATCGAGCGCCGCGCCGAGTCCGACAGCGCCAGCGACCCGATGCTGGCGCGGCTCGTCGGGCGCGTGGACCTCACGGCGGTCCCGCCCCCTGGCCGAATCCCCGATCAGTTCCTGTACGAAATCGACATCGACGGCGACCGGACCACGGTCGGCGAGGCCCAGTTGCAGGGCGCCCTCCGGGAGCTCGTCCACCACGTCCTCGGACGCGCATGAACGGACCGGAGGCCCGGCGGCACCGCCACCGGGCCGCCTCCGGCCGCGCGGATCACCCCGCGTGCGAGCGGGCCACGCGGTTCACCGCGGACAGCATCGCCTTGAGCGACGCGGTGACGATGTTCCCGTCGATGCCCACGCCCCACACGGACGCGCCGTTCACGTCGCACTCGACGTAGGCCGCCGCGCGCGCGTCGCCGCCCGCGCTCATCGCGTGCTCGGCGTAGTCCAGGACGCGGACGTCGATGCCGACGGTCGCGAGCGCGTCCTCGAACGCCGAGACGGGGCCGTTGCCGACGCCCTCGATCTCGCGGATCTCGCCGTCGACGCGGATGTCGCAGCTGATCGCGTCCTTCTCGTCCACCCGGGAGGTCGTGCGGTGCGCCAGCAGCCCGACGCGGGGGCCGCCGGTGAGGAACTCGCTCTGGAAGATCTCCCACATCCGCTCGGCGGTGACCTCGCCGCCCTCGTTGTCGGTGTGCTCCTGCACGACGCGGGAGAACTCGATCTGCAGCCGGCGCGGCAGCTCCAGGGAGTGCTCGGTCTTCATGATGTAGGCGACGCCGCCCTTGCCGGACTGGCTGTTGACCCGGATGACGGCCTCGTAGGTGCGGCCGACGTCGTGCGGGTCGATCGGCAGGTACGGGACCTCCCACGGGTGGTCGCCGATCGGCACCCCGGCCGCCTCGGCGTCCCGCCGCAGGTGCACGAAGCCCTTGTTGATGGCGTCCTGGTGGGACCCGGAGAACGCGGTGTACACCAGGTCGCCGCCGTAGGGGTGCCGCTCGTGGACGGGCAGCTGGTTGCAGTACTCGACCGTCCGGCGGATCTCGTCGATGCCGGAGAAGTCGATCTGCGGGTCGACGCCCTGGGTGAACAGGTTCAGGCCCAGCGTGACCAGGCAGACGTTGCCGGTGCGCTCGCCGTTGCCGAACAGGCAGCCCTCGATGCGGTCGGCGCCCGCCATGTAGCCCAGCTCGGCGGCGGCCACGGCGGTGCCGCGGTCGTTGTGGGGGTGCAGCGACAGGATGACGGAGTCGCGGTAGGCGAGGTTCCGGTTCATCCACTCGATCTGGTCGGCGTACACGTTCGGCGTGGCCATCTCGACCGTCGCCGGCAGGTTCACGATGACCTTGCGGTCGGGGGTGGGCTTCCACACGTCGTTGACGGCGTTGCAGACCTCGACGGCGTACTCCAGCTCGGTGCCGGTGAACGACTCCGGCGAGTACTGGAAGTGGATCTCGGTGTCGCCCATGTCCTCGGCGAGCTTGGCGCACAGCTTGGCGCCCTCGACGGCGATCGCGGTGATGCCGTCGCGCTCCTGCTCGAACACGACGCGGCGCTGCAGCGTGCTGGTCGAGTTGTACAGGTGGACGATCGCCCGCTTGGCGCCGCGCACGGACTCGAAGGTCCGCTCGATCAGCTCCGGACGGGCCTGCGTCAGCACCTGGATGACCACGTCGTCGGGGACGCGGTCCTCCTCGATGATCTGCCGGACGAAGTCGTAGTCGGTCTGGCTGGCCGCCGGGAAGCCGACCTCGATCTCCTTGTAGCCCATCCGTACCAGCAGCTCGAACATGCGCAGCTTGCGGTCGGCGTCCATCGGGTCGATCAGGGCCTGGTTGCCGTCGCGCAGGTCGACCGCGCACCAGCGCGGGGCCTCGGTGATGACCGCGTCCGGCCAGGTGCGGTCAGTCAGCTTGACCGGGGCGAACGGGCGGTAGCGCTGGAAGGGCATACCGGAGGACTGCTGTGGCGGAAACATCCGATGAGAACTCTCTGCTCGAACCTCGCGGCCGACGGCACGTCGCAGTCCCGCAGCGAGGGAGCCGGCCTGATTACAGGCCCCCGCTGCGGCCGCTAAGGAGGAGCAGCTCACGGAACACGTCCGCCAACGTAACAGATGCCATCCGCGTTACGGAAACCGACGTCCGGATACTGAGACAACGGGGACCTCTTCTGTCTCATGACCAACGGCGCGGAGTCCGTGCGCCATTCCCCCGCCAGGTCAGGGGACGAGCACGGAGAGGCAGGTCACACAGCCGTCGAGGGCCTCGAACTCGCCGATGTCCACGCTCGTGACGCGCCACCCGTCGGCGGCGAGCCGGGCGGCGGTGCGCGGCGCGGACGCCGCCATCAGGACGTGGTCCGGCCCGAGCACGACGACGTGGGCGCCGGCCGGTTCGCGCGGCACCCGCAGGCAGGGCAGCACCGAGGTGTCCACCAGCTCCGGCACGCCGATCAGGCCGCCGTCCGGCAGCGCGGTCATCGCCGACTTCAGGTGCAGGCAGCCGCCGAAGTCCACGGGGACGAGCCGCCGCCCGCCCACGAACCGGGCCAGCTGGCAGATGCCCTCCTCGTTCGTCCGGGTGCCGCGCCCCACGTAGACGGTGTCGCCGGCCTGGAGCACGTCGCCGCCGTCCAGGGTGCCCGGCGCCTCGATCCGCTCGATCCGCAGGCCGAGCTCCCGCGCGGCGCGCTCCGCGCCGGCGCGCTCGCCGCGGCGGCGCTCCTCCCCCGAGCGGCCGATGACGGCGACGTCGCCGCAGACGACCAGCGCGTCCTCGATGAAGACGGCGTCGGGCTGGTCGTCGGCGGGGGCGACCGCCCGTACCCGCCAGCCGGCCGACCGCAGCGCCGCGACGTACGCCTCGTGCTGGCGCGCGGCGAGCGCCACGTCCACGGGGCGGCGGTCGGCGTGGGTGACGATCCCCTCGGCCAGCCGCGGGCCGGGCGCCCGGACCAGCGCCCGCCCGGCCGCGCCCCCGGCGCCGCGCGTCCGGGCGGCGGGGACCGCTGCCGCGGCGGGACCCGTGTCGACGACGGGGGTCATGTCAGCGCGACGCCCCCTCGGTCGTCACGATCACGCCCAGCGCGTAGGCGGGCGACATGCCGAGCAGGTCCGCGATGCCGTGCAGCTCCCGCCGCTCCCCCTCGCCGAGCGGCCCGTCCGCGAGCCCGATCCGGACGGCCTGCGCGAGGAACCACTCCTTGGCCTCCACGGCGAGCTGCGTCCCGGCGCGGACGACCTCCCGCTCCAGGAACGTGCGCCGCTCCGCGAGGTCGGCGTTGACGGCGGCCTCGTCGTAGCCGGGCTCGCCGTAGCCGGTCACGATCGCGACGGCGCGGGCGCGGGCCGCCGGGTCGGCGGGGTCGCCGGCGCGCAGCACCAGCGCCGCGGCGGCGCGCATGCCCGCGGCGAGGGCCTCGGCCAGCTGCCGCGCGGTCGGCGTCCGCAGCGCCGCCACCGGGAAGCGGCCCCGGCACGTGCGGCACTCCACGTCCTCCCGGAGCCGCCACAGCGGCACCAGCGGGACGAAGAAGATCGAGAAGCAGCGGCGCCCGGCGCGCCTCCGGAAGGCACGGTCGCCCCCGCACCGCGGGCAGTGGAACGTCCCCTGGCCGACGGTGCGGGACACCGCCGTAAGGCCGAAAACGAGCAACACCGGGGATCTCCTCCCATAACGGACTTCGTTCCAAACTACCGAGCCCCACGGTGCGACGTGGTCGTACCGGGCAATGCCGTTCATGCATTTACGCTGGGTCCATGACCGGTGACCTGGGTTCCGAAGCGGGCCGCAAGCGGTCGCGCCCGTCCTTCCTGCCGCCCGTGGACGGTTATCCGCCCGCCGCCGAAGACGTGTGGGAACCCGCCCCCGCCGCCCCGGCGCCCGGGGGCCGGCGCGGCACCGTCTGGATCGCCGCCACGCTCGCCGCCGCCGCGGTGCTGCTGGTGTCGGCGTTCCTGCCGTGGGCCCACGCGCAGATCATCGTCGAGCTGTTCGGGCGGCCGATCGGCCGCGACCTCGGCAGCCTCGCGGGCATCGACGCCGACACCACGGTCGTGGCCGTCCCGGTCCTGGCGGTGGCCGCGATCGCGCTCGCCGCCTGGGACCTGATCGGGCGGGACGCGCGGATCGGCGCGCTCGCCGCGATCCCCGGCACGCTCGCACTGCTCGTCTGCGGCGTCTTCGTCGTGCGGCTCGGCGACGTCCGCGACAACCTTCCCCAGAGCGGCCTGGACTTCGGCTACCAGATCAGCCTGCGGTACGGCTGGTACGTGGCCGTCGTCGCGTCACTGCTGGTGGCGGCGTTCAGCCTCGCCCGCACCGTCGCCGACCGGACGTCCAGGCCGTCCCAGGGGCGGCCGGAGCAGTACGCGGACCAGCGGTACCCGGACCAGCAGTACCCGGACCAGCAGTACGCCGAGCAGCGGTACGCAGGCCAGCAGTACCCGGCGCAGCAGTACCCGGACCAGCACCACCGGCCGGCCGAACCGGACGCCGGCTGGCCACAGGAGGACCAGGCGTGGGGGCGGCCGGCCGGGGACGAACCGTCCGGCGGGCCGGGCGAGCCGAAGCGGGATCAGTCGTAGAACCCGAGCCGGCGGAGCTGCTTGGGGTCGCGCTGCCAGTCCTTCAGGACGCTGACGCGCAGGTCGAGGAAGACCTTGCTGCCGAGCAGCGCCTCGATCTGCCGCCGCGCCGCCGCGCCCACCTCGCGCAGCCGCGCCCCCTTGTGCCCGATGATGATGCCCTTCTGGCTCGGGCGCTCGACGAACAGGTGCGCGTAGATGTCGACGAGGTCGTCGCGGCCCTCGCGGGGGCCCATCTCGTCCACGACCACGGCGATGGAGTGGGGCAGCTCGTCCCGGACGCCCTCCAGGGCCGCCTCGCGGATCAGCTCGGCGACGAGGAGCTGCTCGGGCTCGTCGGTGAGGTCGCCCTCCGGGTAGAGCGGCATGCCGTCCGGCAGATGGGAGATCAGCAGGTCGCCGACGACGTCGACCTGGAAGCCGGTCTCGGCCGAGCACGGCACGATGTCGGCGAACTCCCCCAGCTCCCCGGCGGCGAGGAGCTGCTCGGCCACCCGCTCGGGCGGGACGAGGTCGGTCTTGGTCACGATCGCGACGACCGGGGTCTTCTTCACCCCCGCCAGCTCCCGGGCGATGTACCGGTCGCCGGGCCCGACGGGCTGGTCGGCCGGCACGCAGAAGCCGATCACGTCCACCTCGGTGAGCGTGGACCGGACCAGGCTGTCGAGCCGCTCGCCCAGCAGCGTCCGGGGCTTGTGCAGGCCCGGGGTGTCGACGACGACGAGCTGCGCGTCCGGCCGGTGCACGATGCCCCGGATCGCGCGGCGCGTCGTCTGCGGCCGGCTGCTGGTGATCGCCACCTTGGTCCCGACCAGGGCGTTCATCAGGGTCGACTTGCCGACGTTGGGCCGCCCGATGAAACAGGCGAACCCGGCCCGATACCCCTCGCGCACCCCACTGCCCATCACTGTCACCGTTCAATTGTCGCGCATGCCGGCACGGCGGCGGCCCATCGAGCCAGCCGGGTGCCCGCGGCGGGGCCGGCGCGTGGCCGGGGTCACCCGCCGGCGTGCTGCGCGGCCGGCGTGCCGAGGGCGTTCTCCGCGGCGTCGGCCCGCTCCGCCCAGAGGGTCGCGCCGAGCCGGGACGCGACCTCGGCCGCCTTCCGGTAGTGGGCGGCGGCGGTGCCGGCGGGGTGGCCGAGGAAGCTCGCGAGATCGCCCAGGACGTGCGCCACCGGACCGAGGGTTCCGATGGCGGTCCCGCCGCCGGTGAACTGGTCCGCGTAGGGCAGCAGCGCCGCGTAGCACTCCCCGGCCAGGGCGCGGTCGCCGAGCGCGGTCGCGCGCAGCGCCCGGATCGGCATGGTGAGGTCGAAGAAGTAGTCGAGGCGGACGGGGCCGGCCCCCGCGACGACCCGCTCGGCCTCCGCGGTGCGGCCGGCGGCGATCAGCGCGAGGGCGTGCAGGTCGGCGGTGGCCCCGACGTGGCCCCACTGGCGGTGGAGCCAGGCGGACCCGTCCAGCATCTCCGCCGTCCGGCCCTGGACGAGCCGCAGGCAGAAGACGCCGAGGAGCCCCACGGCCCGCTCGCTCGACCAGATCCTCGTCCGGCCGATGGCCTCGGTCAGCCGCTCGTACGCGCGCTCCGCCTCCTCGAACGTGGCGGTGAAGGCGTGCGTCAGCCCGGCGTACCAGCTCCCGATCTCGGCGAGCAGCGGCAGCCCGTACTGGTCGGCGAGGCGCCGCCCCTCCTCCAGGTGCCGCTGCGCGGTGGGCGGGTCGAGGGCGGACAGGGCCGCCTGCTGCAGCTGCAGGTGCGCGAGGACGAGGTAGGTGGCGAGGTCGTGGCGGGTCGCGAGGTCGAGCAGCTCGGAGGCGATCCGGTGCCGGCGGGCCAGCCCGTCCGCGGACCGGTACGCGTTGACGTAGGCGCCGTTCAGCGCGACGGCGAGCAGCTCCGGGACGCCGAGCGCGCGGGCGGTGCGGACGGCCTCGCCGGACGCGGTGGCCCCCCGGTCGTGCGGCTCGCCCTCCAGCTCGATCGCCAGCGTGGTCAGCAGCCGGACGCGCAGCTCCGGCTCGTCCTCGGGGAGCCGCGCGAGCGCCTCCTCGGCGGCCTCTACGACGGCGTGGTCGAGAGTGCCGTACTCGCGGCTCGTCCAGAGGGTGGGGACGTCGAAGCTCACGATGATCCGGGCGAGCAGGCGGACGTCGCCGGACGCGCGGGCGTCGGCGATCGCCGCGAGCCGCCGGTCGCGGGCGTCGACGACGTTCCCGGCGAGCGCGGCCGCCCGGATCGCGGCGACCTCCGCCTCCAGCCGGTCGCGGGCCGCTTCCGGGCCCTGCCCGCGCAGGGCCTCGACCGCGCGGGCCCACAGCTCGGCGGCGGTCCCGTGCGCGAAGCGGGCCTCGGCGGCCTGCGCGGCGCGCCGGGCGTACCGGACGGCCCGCTCCGGGTCGGTGCCCGCCTCGAAGTAGTGGTGCGCGATCGCGGCGACCTCGCCGGGGGCGTGCCGTTCCAGCGCCGCGGCGACGCGGCCGTGCAGCCGGGCGCGGCGGGCGCGGGAGATCCCGTCGTAGAGGGTGTCGCGGACGAGCGCGTGCGCGAACCGCATCCGGCCGGGGGCCGGCTCGGTGACCAGTCCGCTGCGCAGCCCGGCCTCGACGGCGTCGATGACGGTCTCCTCGTCGCCGGCGAGGTCGGACAGCACGGCCAGGCCGGCGTCCCGGCCGACCACGGCCGCGTCGCGCAGCACGTTCTGCACGGGCGCGGGGAGCCGCGCGATGCGGCGGCGCAGCACGTCGCCGACCCCGGCGGGCACCCGCCGGGCGGCGGCGGGCAGGCCCTCGGCGTCGATGAGCCGGGCCGTCTCCCGGGTGAAGAACGGGTTGCCGCCGGTCCGCTCGGCGATGGCGGACAGCTCCGCGGCGCCGAGGCCGGTGGCGCCGGTGCCGCGGACGAGGGCGGCGACCTCGGCCGCGGACAGGCCGCCGAGCTCGATCCGCAGCGGCTCGTGCCGGGCGAGGTGGGCGAGCGCGGTCGCCAGCCCGCCCTCGACCTCGGTCTGCCGGAAGGTCGTCAGCAGCAGGACGGGCCGGTCCCGCAGCCGCCCGGCGAGCCGGACGAGCAGCGCGAGGGTCTCGTCGTCCGCCCAGTGCAGGTCGTCGAGGACGAGCAGCAGCGGCGCCGTGCCGGCGAGCCCGGCGAGGTAGTCGCCGACGGCCAGCTGCAGCCGGAACCGGCCCGTGCCGACGTCGGCGTCCGCGCCCGCGGTGACGGCGTCGTCCAGCAGCGGCCCCAGGCGCGCGGCCAGCCCGGCGTCGGGCGGTGCGGCGGCGGCCAGTTCGCGGAGGAGCTCGGCCCAGGGCCAGGCCGCGGGCGCTCCCCCGGTCTCCGGGGCCCGGCCCCACGCGCAGGTCCAGCCGCGCTCGGCCAGGTTCCGCGTGAACCGTTCGGCGAGGGCCGTCTTGCCCATGCCCGCGTCACCGGCGACGAGGACGGTGCCGCCCCGCCCGGTGGCGGCGCCGCGGGCGGCCTCGTCCAGTCGGGCCAGCTCCTCGACGCGCCCGACGAAGGCGGGCGCGTCCTTCCGGGGATCGGGCACGGGCCGCAGCACCGGTCGCGGCACGGATCGCGGCACGGATCGCGGCACGGATCGCGGCACGGGCCGTGCGCCGCGGACCACCGCCTTGCCCCGCTCGGGCGGCTCCGGGTCGAGCGACTGGGTCAGGATGCCGGCCTCAAGGCCGCGCAGTGCCGGGCCGGGATCGACGCCGAGCTCCTCGGTGAGGGTCGCGCGGGCGCGGCGGAGCGCGGCGAGCGCGTCGCCCTGGCGGCCCGCCCGGTAGAGGGCCAGGGCCAGCAGCCGCCACGCCTCCTCCCGCAGCGGGTCGGCGGCGGCGTGGGTCTCCAGGTCGGGGACGGCCTCCGCCGCGAGCCCGAGCCGCAGCATCGCCTCGGCGCGGCGCTCGACGGCGAGACGGCGGCGCTCGTCCAGGCGGGCGGCCTCGGCGGCGGCCCACGGCAGGGCGGCGAACTCGGCGTACGCGGGGCCGCGCCACGCGGCGAGCGCGGTTTCGGCACGGCCGCGGGCCCGCGCCGGGTCCGCGGCCAGCAGCCCGGCGGCCTCGTCGATCAGGGCGTCGAACCGCCAGGCGTCGACGTTCGCGTCCGGCAGCCGCAGCGCGTACCCCGGCGGTTCGGTGACCAGCACCGTCGCGGGCGTGCGGGGCGCCCGGTCCGGTTCGAGGGCCCGGCGCAGGTGGGACACGAACGACTGGAGGCCGGCGGCGGCGCGGGACGGCGCCGTCCCCGCCCACAGGTCCTCGACGAGCCGGTCGGCGGTCACCATCCGGCCCCGCGCGGCGGCGAGCCGCGCGAGGACGGAGCGCTGCCGGGGGCCGCCGAGGTCGGCGGGCTCTCCCGCAACCTCGGCGGCGAAGGCCCCGAGAACGCGTACGACAGGCGGCATGTCCCGTTCAGCCTAACCGGGGCATGCCCGCCCATCGTGGTCGATCGGCGCGTTACGTGCGGCTGGGTTCGACCTCGCGTTCGGGCACCGCCGGGGGCGCGGATCCGCCGTGCACGCCGACCTCCGGGAGGATCCGCGCGAGCGGCCGCGGCAGCCACCAGTTCGCCCGCCCGAGCAGCGACATCGTGGCGGGCACGAGCACCAGCCGGACGACCGTCGCGTCCAGCGCCACGGCGACCGCGAGCCCCACCCCCATCTGCTTGACGACGAGCCCGGGGTCGGCGGCGAACCCGAGGAACACCGCCACCATGATCAGCGCGGCGCTGGAGATGACCCGGCCCGTCGCGGCCAGGCCGGTGGCCACCGAGCCGCGGGCGTCGCCGCTGCGCAGCCACGCCTCCCGGATCCGCGACAGCAGGAAGACCTCGTAGTCCATCGACACCCCGAACAGCACCGCGAACAGCAGCAGCAGGATGAAGCTCGACACCGGGACGCTGTGCGGGAGCCCGAGCAGCTCCGCGCCCCAGCCCCACTGGAACACCGCGGTGAGCACCCCGTACGCGGCGCCGATCGACAGCAGGTTCAGCGCGGCGGCCTTCAGCGGCGCGAGCACCGACCGGAACACGATCACCAGCATGACGAACGAGGTGGCGACGACCGCGCCGATCACGGGCCAGAGCCGGTCCGCCAGCACCCGGGACAGGTCCACGTAGGCGGCGGTCAGCCCGGTGATCTCCGAGCCGGGCGGCAGCACGTCCGCGCGGATCCGGTCGACGAGGCCGGTCACCCGCTCGTCCTGCGGCCCGTACTCCGGCGTCACCATGATCACCGCGGCGTCGCCGGCCGCGGACAGCCGGGGCGGCGCGACGGACGTCACGCCGTCGGTGCCCGCCAGCCGCTCGCCCAGGCCGGGCAGCGCCGCCCGCTCCACCTCCGTGAGGTCGACGGCGACGGCCAGCGGCCCGTTCGCGCCGGGCCCGTAGGCGTCGGCGACGAGGTCGTACGCCTGCCGGACGGTGTTGGACGCCGGCTCGCTGCTGGCGTCGCTCGGCCAGGTGCGCATCCCGAGCGCGGGGGCGGCCAGCGCCAGCATCAGCACCGACGCGGCCAGCAGCCACGGCCAGGGGTGCCGCCCCACGTGCTCGGCCCACCGCCGGATCCGCGGCGACTCGACGGCGACCGCCGCGCCGGCCGCCCGGTCGCGGCGGCGCAGCACCCGGTTTCCCGCCAGCCCCAGCAGGGCCGGCAGCAGCGTGACCGCGCCCAGCATCGTCGCCGTGACGACCAGCCCCGTCGTGAAGCCCATCGTCATGAAGACCGGGATCCGCGACAGCACCAGCCCGCACAGCGCCAGCAGCACCGTGCAGCCGGCGAAGATCACCGACAGGCCGGCGGTCGCGTTGGCCCGCGCCACCGACTCCGGCACGGTGAGGCCCTCCGCCATGCCCTCGCGGTGCCGGGTCAGGATGAGCAGCGCGTAGTCGATGCCGACGCCCAGCCCGACCATCGTGGCCAGCGTCGGCGCCGTCGACGCCACGTCGGTGAACGCGGCGAGCAGCGTGATCCCCGACACCCCGGCGCCCAGCCCCGCCAGCGCCACCGCCAGCGGCAGCCCCGCCGCCGCGACCGAGCCGAACGCCAGCAGCAGCACGACCAGCGCGGCGCCGACCCCGATCGCCTCGGCGACACCGCTCGGCGCCGTCACGTTCTCCGGCACCTGGCCGCCGAACTCGACCCGGTGGCCGGCGGCGGTGAGGCCCCGCGTCGCGGATCGCAGCAGGTCGAGGGTCTCCGCCGGCTTCAGGTCCGTGACCGGCACCGAGTACCGGACGGTCAGCAGCGCGGTCGCCCCGTCCCGGCTCGGCAGCGGCGGGTCCACGACGCTGACGTGCGGCATCCCGCGCAGCTCCCCGGCCGCCGCCGCCAGCGCCGCCTGGTCGACCGTCCCGGAGCGGGCGTGGACCACGACCCGCGCGTCGGCACCCGACAGCGCCGGGAACCGCTCCTCCAGCAGGTCGGTGGCCTGCTGCGACCCCGTGCCCTGCAGCGTGTAGTCGTCGTGCAGGGCGCCGCCCGCGACGCCCGCGAGGCCGCCCAGCACCGCGACGATCGCCAGCCATGCCGCGATGAACCGCCAGGGCCGCAGCGCGGCGGCCTTCCCCAGTCGGTAGAGCAGACGGGACATCGTTCTCCCCCGGATCAGCGTTGCGTACGCCCCGAGCATCACGCGCGGCCCTTGCCGGACACTTGGCGGTGACTTGCGAGTGACCGGCAGGCGGCCGGCGGACCGCAAGTGCCGCTTGCGATGCCCGTACGCTGGGGGCGTGAGCGAGCTGAACCCCGAGGACGCGAAGATCATCACCCTGGCCAGGGCGGCGCGGGCCCGCAACGGGGCCCCCGAGGGCGCCGCGGTCCGCGACGAGACGGGCCGCACCTACGCCGCGACGAGCGTGGACCTGCCGTCGCTGAAGCTCTCGGCGCTCCAGGTGGCGGTGGCGACGGCCGTGTCCAGCGGCGCCGAGGACCTGGAGGCCGCGGCCGTCGTCACCGCCGCGGACGCGCCCGCCCCGGCCGACGTCACCGCCGTGCGCGACCTGGGCGCCAAGGCCCCCGTCCTCGTGGCCGGACCCGACGGCACCCTCAAGACGACCCTCTGACGCCCCCCGGGGGCCTACTCAACGGGCCTGGTCGGCCTTCCCGGCGTCCGCCTCGGCCGCCGCGTCGCCGTCGCCGCCGTCCAGCCGCCGCACCAGGACGGTGCCGACGCGGTTGCGGCGCCCGGCGATCGTCTCGGCCTTGAGGGACAGGACGGGACCGCCGTCGTCGCGGGCACCGACCTGCGCGGTGGAGCCCTCGATGGGGACGCGGCCGAGCGCGTGGGCGAGCAGCCCGCCGACGGTCTCGACCTCCTCGGTGTCCATCTCCACGTCGAACAGCTCGGCGAGGTCCTCGACGGGGAGGCGGGCGGTGACCCGCGCGGCGCCGTCCGGCAGCCAGGTCACCGGCGGCGTCTCCCGGTCGTACTCGTCGGTGATCTCCCCGACGATCTCCTCCAGGATGTCCTCGATGGTGACCAGGCCGGCGGTGCCGCCGTACTCGTCGATGACGATCGCGAGGTGGATCTGCCGCGCCTGCATCTCCCGCAGCAGCTCGTCGATCGGCTTGCTGTCGGGGACGTAGGTCGCGGGCCGCATCACCGAGTCGACCGTCTCCACCGACTCGCCCGCGCGGTGCTCCTGGCTGCGGCGGACGACGTCCTTGAGGTAGGCGATGCCGACGACGTCGTCCTCGTTCTCGCCGACGACCGGGATGCGGGAGAAGCCGCTGCGCAACGCCAGCGACATCGCCTGCCGCAGCGTCTTGCCGCGCTCGACGAACACGATGTCGGTGCGCGGCACCATCACCTCGCGGACGAGGGTGTCGCCCAGCTCGAACACCGAGTGGATCATCTCCCGCTCGACCGGCTCGATCAGGCTGCGCTGCTCGGCCAGGTCCACCAGGTCGCGCAGCTCCGCCTCGGACGCGAACGGCCCCTCCCGGAACCCCTTGCCCGGGGTGAGAGCGTTGCCGAGCGCGATCAGCAGCCGCGGCAGCGGCCCGAACACCCGCGTCACCGGGTGGATCACCGCGGCGCCGGCCAGCGCGATCCGGTCGGCGTGCTGGATGCCGAGCGTGCGCGGCGCGACCCCGATCACCACGTAGCTGACCAGGATCATGGCCGCGGCGGCGGTGACGTAGGCGCGCCAGGTCTCGTCCAGCCAGGAGATGCACAGGTCCGCGACGATCACGGTCGCGACCAGCTCGCACGCGATGCGCAGCAGCAGGACCATGTTGACGTAGCGGGCGGGGTCGGCGACGACCTCGGCCAGCCGCTCCGCGCCGCGCCGCCCCTCGCGGACGATCTCCTCAACGGTGACGCGCGACACGCGGGCCAGCGCCGCCTCCGTGCTCGCGAGCAGGCCGGCCATGAAGACCAGGCCCACCGCCAAAGCGGACAGCCACGCCTGCGAGGTGCTCATCAGCCGCCGCGCTTCTCCCGCCAGGACGCCAGCAGCTCGGCCTGCAGGCCGAACATCTCCCGGTGCTCCTCCGGCTCGGCGTGGTCGTAGCCGAGCAGATGGAGGATGCCGTGCGTGCACAGCAGTTCGAGCTCGTCCGCCCTGCTGTGGCCCGCCTTGCGCGCCTGCTTCTCGGCGACCGCCGGGCACAGGACGACGTCGCCGAGCAGCCCGGGGTCGGCCTCGTCGTCCTCGTCGCCGCCGGTCATGTGCCCCGGGCGGAGTTCGTCCATGGGGAACGACAGCACGTCGGTGGGGCCGGGCTCGTCCATCCACTTCTCGTGCAGCTCGGTCATCGCGGCCTCGTCGACCAGCAGGATCGACAGCTCCGCCAGCGGATGGACGCGCATGCCGTCCAGGACGTGCCGGGACAGGCCGGCGATGGCCTTCTCGTCGACCTCGGCGCCCGACTCGTTCAGCACCTCGATGCTCACTACCGCCCCCGCTTGCGGGAGCCGCCGCGGCCCGCGGCGTCCCGCTGCAGCTCCGGCACCTGCTGCTCGGCGTGCCGGTTGTAGGCGTCGACGATGTCGGTGACGAGCTTGTGCCGCACGACGTCGCGGCTGTCCAGGCGGCAGAAGTGGATGTCGTCGACGCCGTCCAGGATGTCCTGGACGACGCGCAGCCCGCTCTGCTGCCCGTTCGGCAGGTCGACCTGCGTGACGTCGCCGGTCACCACGACCTTCGAGCCGAACCCCAGCCGGGTCAGGAACATCTTCATCTGCTCGGGCGAGGTGTTCTGCGCCTCGTCAAGAATGATGAACGAGTCGTTCAGGGTGTTGTGGGTCAGGAGGAAGTCCTCCGTGACGTACAGCGAGTCCGCTGCCGCCACCTGGATGCAGACCGCTTCCGCCTTGCCTGCAGGCTCGATCGAATCGATGAAACGCATCGGCCGCCCGCCGCCCGCCGCCCGATACTTCTCTGCCTTCCGCTCAAGCCTGAACGGCACTATCTCAGGCGGCAAGCGCAGGTCGAGGATGAAGGCGTCGTGCCGGTAGTGCACCGCACGGCCCTTGGCACGTCCAGGAGCACGCCCCGCCAGAGGGCGCACACGGTGATACACGACGCCACCGAGCGACCGGACGAGGAAGAGCACGTCATCTCGCAGCCGCCGGGATGTGGTCGTGTACTGGATACGGCAAGTGCGGGCATCCTGCGTCACGGGCCCGCCGTCCGCGTCCAGAAGTCCTTGGAGGACCCCGAGCCGGACCTCTGCGGAATTGTGCAGATACTCCGCCGGTATGAATTTGGTGTCCGACCTGGACCCGCATAGCCCCAGTCGGCGCATGACACCTGTAACCGGGTTCTCGATGGTAATGACCTGGCCGGGTTCGGCGATTCGGTTCAGCACGTAGTCCGGTCCCCGCCTGTGCCGGACGGCGACCCCAGGAAGCAGGGATTCCAGGGCCCCGGCGAGTTCCGGGTCATTCGTCGAGAAACTCGGCGTCGTGGAACCCGTCAGGCACCCGTCTCCCAACAGCAGCCCAAGCGCGTAGGCATCCATCGGGACATCGCGGGCGGGGAAGTGAACGGGCGCATCCAGGAGAGGGAGTTCGTACCGGCGAGCATGCGCAGCCCGCAGGTTGCCGATCATCTCCCGTGTCTCCAGGACACGGTTGGGCTTGTTCCTCCGGCGATCCGCCCTGGTCCGGACGGACCACAAGTGATCGGCCGTACACAGAGTGGAAGCTCCGTCCTGTGCCGTCAGTCGGAAGATCTCCTTCTCGCCCTGGGGGTAGACACCCAGCACGGGCGTCGGCTTCCCATTCGAGCCCATGACGAGGTCACCAACCTCCAGCTCACCTATGGGGCGGAACCCTTCAGGCGTCAGGACGCGGGTGAAGATGGGCTGCGCACGGCCGCGCATGTACGCCAGCGGGGCGACCTCGATGGTGCCGGCGGCCATCAGGCGCGGGATCGAGTCGGGGTCGACCATGTCGTGCAGCGCGTCGTAGAGGGGCCGCAGGTACGGGTCGATCTTCTCGTAGAGCGTGCCGGGCAGGAACCCGAGCCGCTCCCCCGCCTCGACGGCGGGCCGGGTGAGGATGATCCGGTTGACCTGCTTGTCCTGCAGCGCGCGGACGGCCTTCGCCATCGCCAGGTACGTCTTGCCGGTACCGGCCGGGCCGATCCCGAACACGATCGTGTGCTTGTCGATCGCGTCGACGTAGCGGCGCTGGTTCAGCGTCTTCGGGCGGATCGTGCGGCCCCTGCTGGACAGCACGTCCAGCGTCAGGACCTCGGCGGGCCGCGCCCCGCTCTCGCCGCGCAGCATCGCCAGGCTGCGCTCGACGGCGTCCGGGGTGAGCTGGGTGCCGCCCTTCAGCAGGGCGAGCATCTCGGTGAAGAGCCTGGAGACGAGGTCGGTCTCCGCCTCGGGGCCCGTCACGGT
The DNA here is from genome assembly GCF_004348665.1 of Actinomadura sp. GC306. Lineage (GTDB taxonomy): Bacteria > Actinomycetota > Actinomycetes > Streptosporangiales > Streptosporangiaceae > Spirillospora. Next base: position 29,640 of record NZ_SMKM01000021.1, read on the forward strand.
GATCTCGTTGCCGCGGACGTGGATGTCGATGCCGTCGCCGAACGCCTGCTCGATCACGTGGAGGAGTTCGTCCCGGGAGCCCAGCAGGCTCACCATCGAGTGGTCGTCCGGCACCACGATCCTGATCTGGGACTGTGCGCCTGTGCGGTCGTCACGCCCCGCGCGTGCCGACCTCGGGTGAGTTGATTCGACCATCAGCCGGGCCTTGCGGCCTCTCAGACCTGCCTTCTGTCTGCTCCGGGTGTCCAGGTGTGTCGGTTCCATCGTACTGGCCGCCTCCGACACGGCGCGGATGGTTTTCCCGCCCCCCGGGCACCCGGCCCGGCCGCCGGGCGGGACGTCAGCCGGGCGGCCAGTTCAGGCCGCGGCCGCCGAGGACGTGGCCGTGCACGTGGAACACGGTCTGGCCGGCCTGCGCGCCGGTGTTGAACACGAGCCGGTAGCCGGTGTCGGCGATGCCCTCGTCCACCGCGACCTGGTGGGCCTCGCGCACCACCTCGGCGAGCAGCTCCGCGTCGGCCGCGAGGTCGCCGACGTTCGCGTGGTGCGCCCGCGGGATCACCAGCACGTGCGTGGGCGCCTGCGGGTTGATGTCGCGGAACGCCACCGTGCCCGCCGACTCCCGGACGACCTTCGCCGGCACGTCCCCGGAAACGATCTTGCAGAACAGGCAGTCGGTCATCCCTCTCCCCTCGCCGGCGGCCCGAGACCGCCCCGGAATCCTACCGAGACCCGCGACCCCGTGCCCCGCGGGCGCCGGTCGTCGGTAGGGTTCGGCCATCGACCTCGCGTAGCGGTCGGCATTCCCACCGCCCACTCGTTATGGTTGTCAGCTCAAGGCGTACCCCCCGGTTCGCAAGGCATTTGCGGCACGTCTGGACCCGGCGGGGCGCGCCTTATCCACGCCGCTCCGAGGGCGCCCGTGCACACGGGCGGCCGGGGACGGCAAAGGCGGCGGACAGGTGACCGAGGCAAACCAGGACATGCCCTTTCGTAAACCCATCGACGAGGGTGCGCGTCCAACTGACGTGACCGAGACCCTCGTGGCCAGGGGCACGGCGGGGGCGGTGGCCGTCGCCTGGGACGCCGATCAGGCGGTGACCGCGCTCTACAGCGCCAACTACCGTTCGCTGGTGCGGCTCGCCGCCATGCTCGTCCGGGACGCGGGAACGGCCGAGGAGGTCGTCCAGGACGCGTTCGTGGCGATGCACGGCGGCTGGCGGCGCCTCCGCGACCCCGACAAGGCCCTGTCGTACCTGCGCCAGTCGGTGGTGAACCGGTCGCGATCGGTGCTCCGGCACCGCGCCGTCGTGGAGAAGTACGCCCCCAAGGGCCTGCCGGACGCGCCGAGCGCGGAGGCCGGCGCCATCGGGGAGCTGGAGCGGTCGGCGGTCATCGACGCGCTGTCCCGGCTGCCCGCCCGCCAGCGCGAGGCGCTCGTCCTGCGCTACTACGCCGACCTGTCCGAAGCGGAGATCGCCAGCGCGATGGGCATCTCCCGCGGCGCCGTGAAGAGTCATACGGCACGCGGCATGACCGCGCTGAGAAACGTCCTGGAGCAATTCTCATGACCACCGACCCCCACGACGAGCACGGCGAGATCCTCCGCCGCGCCCTGCACGCGGAGGCGGACTCGGTCAACCCCGCAGGTGACGGCCTGGAGCGGATCCGGGCCCGGATAGCCGACAACCCCGGCCGCCGGTTCGGGCCGGGCCGCTTCGGGGCCGGCGCGTTCGGGCTCGGCGGTCTCGGGTTCGACCGGTTCACCGCCGGCTGGACGCGCCCCGTGCTCGCCCTCGCCGCCGCGGTGGCGATCGCCGGGCTCGGCGTCACCGCACCGCAGACCATCGACCTCATCCAGGAGTCCGTCGGCAACAAGGGCCCGTCGGGCAGCGAGCACGATCACGCCGCCGGAAGCCACACCGCCACGGGCGGCGACCCGCAGTTCCCGAACCCCTCGACGCCCGGCGGTTCCACCTCCGGTTCCCCGAGCACCTCGCGGACGCCGAGCTCCAGTTCCTCGCCGGGGCTGTCGTCGTGCAGCATCCAGCCGCCGCCCGGCACGGCCACCGCCACCGCGTCGCCCGGCGCGACGCCGGAGGACGCCCCCGCGTCCGCGCCGTGCCCGAGCGACAGCCCGTCGCGGCAGCCGAGCACGACGCCGAGCCCGCCGGCCTCCACGACTCCCGAGCCGGAGCAGCCCAGCCAGCCGCCGACGTCGCCCCCGCCGAGCGAGACCTCGCAGGGCGCCGGGCAGGGCGCCGCCGGAACCACCGGAGCGGCCGGCACCCCCTGAGCGGGCCCGCGCCGGAGGCGCGCGCCTACCAGCGGCCGGCCGCCGCCAGCATGACGGCGGCGGCCGCCACCCCCGCCGTCGACGTCCGCAGCACGGTGGGGCCGAGGCGCACCGGGCGGCCGCCCGCCGCGGCGAACCGCTCCAGTTCCTCGGCGGTGATGCCGCCCTCGGGGCCCACCACCAGGACGATCTCGCCCTCCGCGGGGGGTTCCACCGTGCTGAGCGGCGTATCGGCCTCCTCGTGGAGCACGAGTGCCAGGGAGGCGGCGGCGATCCGTTCGGCGGCGCGGGCGGTGGTCGCGAGATCCGCCACCTGCGGCAGGCGGCTCCGCCTGGCCTGCTTGCCGGCCTCGCGGGCGGTGCCGCGCCAGCGTCCGAGGGCCTTCTCGCGGCGCTCCGGCCGCCACTGGGTGACGCAGCGCGCCGCCGACCACGGGACGATCTCGTCCACGCCGACCTCGGTCATCGTCTCGACCGCCAGCTCGCCCCGGTCGCCCTTCGGCAGCGCCTGGACGACCACGATGCGCGGCGCCGGCGGCGGCTGCCGGTGCCGGGCCAGCACGTCCAAGGTGAGGGACGTCCGGCCGGCCTCGGTGACGACGCACTCGGCCAGCAGGCCCGCGCCGTCGGTCAGGTCGACGCGCTCACCGGGCCTCAGCCGCCGCACCGTCGCGGCGTGCCGTCCTTCGGCGCCGTCGAGGACGACGGTGCCGCGCTCCAGCGCGTCCGTCCCGGCGATGAAGACCGGCGGGCTCACCCGCCGGCTCCGCGGGAGGCAGCTTCGCTCATGGGTTCCCGTACCGCCCCGCTAGGGTTCGCCGCGGCGGCCCTCGTCGTAGGCCGCCGCCACCGTCCTTCAGTGCTGGTTGAAGACGTCCTTCAGCCGCGAGAACATGCCGCGCTGGCCCGGCGCGAACTTGCCGGGCGGGCGCTCCTCGCCGCGCAGCGCGGCCAGCCGCCGCAGCAGCTCCTCCTGCTCCTCGTCGAGCCGGTTCGGCGTCTCCACGTTCACGTGGATCATCAGGTCGCCGCGGCCGGACTCGTTCAGGTGCCGGACGCCCCGGTTGTACAGCGTGATGACCTGCCCCGACTGCGTGCCGGGCTTGATGTCGACGCTCTCGGCCGCGTCCAGGGTCTCGATCGTGACGCTGGTGCCGAGCGCCGCGGCCGTCATCGGGATCTCGACCGTGCAGTGCAGGTCGTCGCCCTCCCGCTCGAAGATCGGGTGCGGCCGCTCCACGATCTCCAGGAACAGGTCGCCGGGCGGCCCGCCGCCGGGGCCGACCTCGCCCTCGCCGGCGAGCTGGATGTGGATGCCGTTCTCCACCCCGGCGGGGATCTTGACCTTGACGGTGCGCCGGGTGCGGACCCGGCCGTCGCCCGAGCACTCGGTGCACGGGTTGCGGATCACCGAGCCGAACCCGCCGCACGCGGGGCACGGCCGCGCCGTCATGACCTGGCCGAGGAACGAGCGCTGGACCTGCTGCACCTCGCCGCGCCCGTGGCAGGTGTCGCACGTGTCGGGGTGGGTGCCGGGCGCGCAGCCCGACCCCTCGCAGTTGGTGCAGGCGACCGCGGTGTCGACCGACAGCTCGCGGGTCGTCCCGAACGCCGTCTCGCTCAGGTCGAGCTCCACCCGGAGCGTCGCGTTGCGGCCGCGGCGCGCCCGGGACCGGGGGCCGCGGGACGTCGCGGTGCCGAAGAACGCGTCCATGATGTCGCTGAACGGGAACCCCGCGCCGCCGAAGCCGCCGGCGCCGCCGCCCCCGGACGCGAACGGGTCCGCGCCGAGGTCGTACATCTCGCGCTTCTTCGGGTCGGAGAGCACCTCGTACGCCTGGGTGATCTCTTTGAACTTGTCCTGGGTCTCCGGATCCGGGTTGACGTCCGGGTGGAGCTCCCGCGCGAGCCGGCGGTACGCCTTCTTGACCTCGTCGGGGCTGGCGTCCCGGCGGACGCCCAGGGTCGCGTAATAGTCGTTGGCCACCTTACGACCCCGCCAGGATCTGTCCCACGTAGCGTGCCACTGCCCGTACCGCTCCCATCGTGCTGGGGTAATCCATGCGTGTAGGCCCGAGCACTCCAAGCCGGGCCAGTGTGAGGTCGCCGACGCCGTAGTCGGCGGCGACGACCGAGGTCGATCGGAGCCCCTCGTCGGGGTTCTCGGTGCCGATCCGCACCGTAACTGTAGAGGAGTCGCCGGTCTCGCCGAGCAATCGCATCAACACGACCTGCTCTTCGAGCGCCACGAGCACCTCCCTCAGGCTCTGCGAGAAGTCCACGGCGGCCAGGTTGGCGGCCCCCGCGAAAACGATCTTCTCCTCGTGCTTCTCGACGAGCGTCTCCAGCAGCACCGACAGCACCGCCGCCGCGAGCGGCCGGTCGGCCGGCCCCACCTTCTCCGGGAGGTCGGCCACCGCCGTCGGCACGTCACCGAGCCCGAGCCCGTCGAGGCACGTGTTGAGCAACGCCCGCAGGTGCCCGATCGATTCCTCGGAGACGTTGCCGTTCGTCTCGATGACCCGCTGCTCCACCCGTCCCGTGTTGGTGATCAGGACGAGCAGCAGCCGGCCCTCCGCGACCGGCACCAGCTCCACGTGCCGCACCGACGAGCGGGTCAGCGACGGGTACTGCACCACCGCGACCTGCCGGGTGAGCTGGGCGAGCAGCCGCACCGTCCGGCCGACGACGTCGTCGAGGTCGTAGGCGCCCGTGAGGAACGTCTCGATCGCGCGGCGCTCCGCGACCGACAGCGGCTTGATCGTGGACAGCCGGTCGACGAACAGCCGGTACCCCTTGTCGGTGGGGACGCGCCCCGCGCTGGTGTGGGGCTGGGCGATGTACCCCTGCTCCTCCAGCACCGCCATGTCGTTGCGGATCGTGGCCGAGGAAACGCCGAGGTTGTGCCGGTCCACCAGGGCCTTGGAGCCCACGGGCTCGTTGGTGGAGACGTAGTCCTCGACTATGGCGCGCAGGACCGCCAGTTTCCGGTCGTCCAGCACCGTGTCACCTCCTTCATCCCCTGCCATGGGCCCCCGATCGCCACCACGGCGGCCCGGGGGGGCCGTCCGCGCACGCGCTGCTGGCACTCAATACTCCCGAGTGCCAAGTGTACGACCCGGAAGGCCCCTCTGGAGAGCCCGTGCCCACCCCGCACGGCTGCGCGATCCTACCCGTACCGGACGTGCCCGCCACGCCGAGGGACGTGGAACGACACCGCACGGACGCTCCGCCGGGTTAATGTGCGGACCCGTGCGGAGTAAGGACTACGGAAACGACGTGCTGGCCGGCGACTGGCGCAGGCCGCGCAAGGGCCGGATCCCCGAAGTCCCGGCCGAGCCGGGCCTGGTCGCCGAGGACCCCGGCAGCGGCTTCTGCGGCGCCGTCGTCGGCTGCGACAAGTTCGGCGTCACCCTGGAGGACCGCTTCGGCAAGCGGCGCGTGTTCCCGCTCGCCAAGGCCGGCTTCCTCATCGACGGCAGACCGGTCACCCTCGTCAGGCCGAGCACCGCGCCCCGGGGCCCGGCCCGCTCCGCGTCCGGCTCCATCGCCGTCCAGGGCCTCCGCGCCCAGGTCGCCAAGGAGAGCCGCATCTACGTGGAAGGCGTCCACGACGCCGAACTGGTCGAGAAGATCTGGGGCCACGACCTGCGCGTCGAAGGCGTCGTCGTCGAATACCTCGAAGGCATCGACGACCTGCCCGCCATCGTCGCGGAGTTCGCCCCGGACGAGCAGCGCCGCCTCGGCGTCCTCGTCGACCACCTCGTGGACGGCTCCAAGGAGTCCCGGATCGCCGCCCAGATCTCGTCCCCGCACGTCCTGATCACCGGCCACCCGTTCATCGACATCTGGGAAGCCGTCAAACCCGCCGCCGTAGGCATCCGCGCCTGGCCGCGCATCCCCCGCGGCATCCCCTGGAAGGAAGGCGTCATCGCCGAACTCGGCTGGGGCGACAACACGGGCGCCGCCTGGAAACACATCCTCAGCAAGGTCAACACCTACACAGACCTGGAACCGGCACTGCTGGGCAGGGTGGAAGAGCTGATCGACTTCGTAACCGTCTAAGGAACGCGTGGGGTGGGGGTCAGGTCAGGTCTCGTACTAGGGCGTCGGCCAGTAGGCGGCCGCGTTTGGTCAGGACGGCGCGGCCCTGGTCGTAGGGGGCCGCCTCTAGCAGGCCGTCGTCGATGGCTTGGCGGACTTCCTTGTCGTTGAGGATGTCCGTGGGGCAGCCCTGGGACAGGCGTAGTTCCAGCATGATGCGCTCTATGCGGCGGTCATCGTCGTCCAGGATCTCTCTGGCGTGGGCGGGGGTCCTGCCCTCCGCTAGGCGGGCGGCGTAGGCGGCGGGGTGCTTGACGTTCCACCAGCGGGTTCCGCCCATGTGGCTGTGTGCCCCTGGCCCGACGCCCCACCAGTCGGCGCCCGTCCAATAGAGCATGTTGTGGCGGCAGACGGCGTCCGGGCCGGTGGCCCAGTTGGAGATCTCGTACCAGTGCAGGCCGTGGGCGCTCAGGAGCGCGTCCGCGATCAGGTACCGGTCGGCCATGGCGTCGTCGTCGGGGGCGGTCAGCTCTCCTCGCCTGACCTGTGCGGCGAGCCGTGTGCCCTCTTCGACGATGAGCGCGTACGCCGACACGTGATCGGGTTCGGCTGCCAGGGCGGCCTCCAAGGACGCCTTCCAGTCGTCGTCGGTCTCCCCTGGCGTCCCGTAGATGAGGTCCAGGTTGATGTGTTCGAAGCCCGCCTTGCGCGTCCAGTCGACCACCTGCGGGATGCGTCCGGGGGTGTGGCTGCGTTCCAGGACGGCCAGGACGTGCTCGCGCGCGCTTTGCATGCCGTAGGAGACGCGCGTGAAGCCGACCTCGCGCAACCTGGCCAGGTACGCCTCGTCGACCGACTCCGGGTTGGCCTCCGTGGTCACCTCGGCGTTCGCGGCCAGACCGAACTCGTCCCTGATCGCGTCGAGCACACGGCCCAGGTCGCCGGCCGGGAGCAGCGTCGGTGTCCCGCCCCCTACGAAGACGGTCTCCACGGGCAGGTCCGCGTCGCCCAGCACCCGACGGGCCATCCGCACTTCGGCGATGGCTGTGTCGGCATAGGAATCGCGGCTGGCGCCGGGGCCCAGTTCCGTCGCCGTGTAGGTGTTGAAGTCGCAGTAGCCGCACCGCGTCACGCAGAACGGGACGTGCACGTAGAACGCGAACGGCCGCGTCCCCAATCCCTCCCGGGCGCGTTCGGGCAGCGTGCCGTCCACCGGCACGGGGTCACCATCGGGAAGCGTTGAGGGCACCCCTCAAGTCTGCCCGGCCCGGCCCCCTGCTCCGTCCCGTGCGTCGAGCTTGTCGCGGAGCCAGTCCGGGATGTTGTCCTCGGAGCGGGGGAAGCGGTCCAGGTCCAGGGCGTAGGCGGAGGGCGTCAGCGGCGGCGTGAACTCGGGTTCGCCGTCGTAGTCGAACTCGGCGCTGAAGTGCCCCGAGCGCTCGATCTGCAGGCGCGCGGTGAACCAGGCGCCTTTGTCGCGGCGGTACATGACGCGGCGGAGCTCGTCCATCTTGCCCACGGCCTGCCCCGGCGGCATGGTCTGGCGGCGCTCGCCGTCCGGGCCCTCGACCTCCAGGGAGGCGCTGTCGATGCCGACCGTGGCACGGAACTCGAAGTCGAGCCTCTCCCAGCCCGACGGGGCCGCGGAGCGCAGCGCGCGGACGGCGCCGTTCACCGTCTCCCGCTCCTTCGGAGAACGCAGAACCTGCTCGGGGTGGGTCACGCTACCTCCGGGAGGTCGTCAAAGTCGGCCGATCGGAACGGTACCCGTCCGACCGTACCGATATATGGACCCGGATTGAGCGCACGCCCCTCGTGTCGTGAGCATTGCCCCGGAGACACCGCCCCCCGCAACGCGACGCCCGACGGCGAGGGCGATGCGAACGAACACCCACTACGATCAGCCGGATGCGGGATGAGGGTGCGGCTGAGGGGGGACGGGCGCCCGCGCGGGTTGTGCTCTGCGGGGAGCCCGACGGGTGGCACTACGTGGTCGTGGACGCCGCGGGCGCCGAGCGGCGCCGGACTCTTCCCGTGGCGGGTACGCGTTGGCGGACGGGCGCGGTGTCCGGGCCGGAACCGGCGTGGTGGCGGCGCAGGCTCGCCGAGACGGCGGAGGCGCTGCGCGAGGTGGTCGCCGAGCGGCTGACCGACGCCACGTTCCGCGACCTGGGGGTCGAGGCCGACATCACCTGGTTCGCGGTGGACGAGCCCGTCGCGTGGGAGGGCCTCGTCACGCTGCGGGAGGCCGATCCGGCGCGGTTCCCCGGGCGGGTCGCGCCGTTCGTGGTCGCGCTGGATCCGGGCCGCGGCGCGCTGCTGCCCGACGCGAGCCTGCTGTTCTCCACGCGTGCGGCGGACGCCTGGAGCACCCTCGCCGCGATCGCCGAGCGCTGCGGCACCGCTCCGCCGGAGGCGTCGCTGCTGTGCGGGTGGGCCGGGCACCGGAGCGTCCGGGTGGGGCGCGGGCGGCTGGCGCTGTCCACCGGCCGGGACGAGGGCGGTGTGGAGCGGCTCGCGGAGATCTGCGCGACGCGGCCGGCGGGCTGGAGCGGCAACCCGGAGCTGCGTCCGCGGTTCGAGAGCGTCGACCTGCTGGACGAGCCCGCCGGGGACGTCGTCGTGCTGCTCCGGGAGCTCGGGCACGAGATCGTCCGGCGGGGGCGGACGGCGCGGCTGCCCGCGCTCGGCCTCACCCTTTACGAGCCCGACGGCGCGGAGGCCGCCGCGGAGCGGTTCACCGGCGTCTCGCTCCGGCCGCCGGCCGCGGCGGCGCCGCTGTGGGGGCCGGTCCGGACGCCGGACGCCGCCGACGCACCGTAGCGCCACGAACCCGACACTGAGCGGCGACCGGGCCGTCACCGGATCGCGACCCGGCCGGTCTAGCTTCGCCGATCATGAGAAGCCGTGCGCGGCACGCCGTGCTCGCCCTGACCGGTGCCGCGCTCGCCGGCGCCCCGCTCGCCGTCGCCGCGCCCGCCGCCGCCGCGTCCGGGACGATCGTCGTCGACCGCGGCGGTCCCGCCCGGACGCTGCCGTTCACCGCCGGCCGGGACGGTGAGGCCGTCATCTCGTTCGCCGCGTCCGCTCCGGGCGTCTCGTGGGCGCGCGAGGGGGCCGAGTCCGCGGTGGTGTCGATCGCGGTGGACGGGCGTCACGTGACCGATCTGGTCGTCCCGTCGTCCGAACCGGTGGATCGGAGCCTCGGCCTCGGGCACGTCCGGAAGGGCGACCATGAGGTGACGTTGCGGTTCGCGAAGGGCAGCGCTCCCGCGGCCGCGCGGGTCAGGCTCGGCCGCACCCGCGTGCGCATGCCGGCCGACGCGACGGCATTGCGCCACGCCCCCGTCGTCGTCGGGCGGACGGGCTGGCCGTTCGGTGACCCGTACCAGAACGCCACCACCGACACCCCGCTGCTCGCCTGGCACGAGACGCGGCCCGCCGCGACCCCCGGGCACCGGGTCATCGAGTACTCGATGGTGTGGAGCAACGAGGACGGCGGCACGGACACGCCCGCGCTGCTGGCCCGCTGGGGCCGCACGACGGACATCGAATGGGTGTACCGGGTCGAGGTGGACGAGTCGGGCGAGCGTGTGGCCGGCACCGCCGTCTACCAGGCGCCGCTGCACCTGACGTTCCAGTTCACGGGCCGTTTCGAGGGCGACCACCCGGTTCTGCAGACGTGCACCGAGAACAACAACATGTGCGACGTCGTCTCCCCGGACCCGCCGCTCCGTTTCCTCCTGGACGCCTCCCGGACGCGACCGCCGGGGCGCGCCCGCGAGGCCGTCATGGACCGTGACCCGTGGACGTACCGTGTCGCCGCCCAGGAGCTCGTGCGCGAGGGGAAGATCGAGCGGCCGTCCGATCCGGCGACGCGCGAGGCCGGCGACCCGCGCACCTACCTGTTCGCCGAGTTCGCCAAGACGACCGGTGCGCCCACCGCGTGGGGTTCGGCGCCGGGGGTGGCGCTCGGCGTCCGGCTGAAGGCCGACCCGTCGACGCTCTACCGGTCCGACCACGGCCGGCCGGACTGGTCGGCCGAGCGCGACGGCGCCGTCGCCACCACCGTCGAACTCCCGCAAGGGACGGCGATGTCCGACATCGCGTCGATCGAGGCGTTGCGCAGGCCCGTCGGGCTCGGCGACAACGGCGCACCGGCCACGGTCACCTCGATCAACCGGGGCTTCTTCCTGGACGACGCGTACCTGCCGCAGCCGTCCGGCGTCTCGTGGCAGGGGTCGGTGACGCTCACGCGGGAGAACCCGTCCGCCGTCCTCTGGCGTCCCGGGCTCACCTGACGCGGCCTCACGTGGCGCGAACCGGCCACGGCGCAGGGAAAAGCGGGAACTGTCCCGAACTCCGGGCGCGTCCAAGGAGTCATACACTTCGCCAATAGGTCGCACACCGTACGTGCGGAGCGAACTTAAGAGAGGACGTCCGCCATGGCCTACGGGCCTCCCCCGTCGCCCGGCCCTGGGCAGCCCCACCAGGCCCCTTGGCAGCAGCCCGGAAACCTCTGGCAGCAGCAGCCCCACCAGGCGCCGCAGCAGCCCCCTCAGCAGCAGCCCGGCCCCGCCTGGCAGCCGCCCCAACCTGGCGGGGGCACCGCCCAGATGCCCGGCAGCTACGGCCCCGTCTCGGACGACGACAAGACGTGGTCGCTCATGGCGTACGTGGGCCAGTTCCTCGTCGGCGCGATCGCGCCCGCCATCGTCTACTTCGGCAAGGCACGGTCACCGTTCGTGCGCCGGCACGCCGCGCAGGGCCTCAACATGGGTCTCGCGGCCATCGCGGTGTGGTTCGTTGGAGGGCTGCTGTCCCTGGCCGTCGAGGTGCTCATCTGGGTGCCGATGCTCTTCACGGCCGCCGTGATGTTCTTCCTCGTGTTCGCGGCCCGCGCCGCCAACCGCGGCGAGTTCCGCCGCGTGCCGCCCGCCGTGGCCTGGCCGCTGCTCAAGAAGTAGGACCGCTCGCTGAACGAGCCCCTGCCCGGGCAGGGGCTCGCAGAGCCGGTTCCTACTTGCGGCCCTTGTCGGTGGGCTCGCCGCCGCTCGTGGACAGCGCCGCGACGAAGGCCTCCTGCGGGACGTCCACCCGCCCGATGGTCTTCATCCGCTTCTTGCCCTCCTTCTGCCTCTCCAGCAGCTTCCGCTTGCGGGAGATGTCACCGCCGTAGCACTTGGCGAGGACGTCCTTGCGGATGGCGCGGATGTTCTCCCGGGCGATGATCCGGGCGCCGATCGCCGCCTGGATCGGCACCTCGTACTGCTGCCGCGGGATGAGCTCCTTGAGCTTGGACGTCATCATCAGCCCGTACTCGCGCGACTTGTCCCGGTGGACGATCTGGCTGAACGCGTCCACCGACTCGCCCTGCAGCAGGATGTCGACCTTGACGAGGTCGGACTCCTGCTCCCCGCTGGGCTCGTAGTCGAGCGTCGCGTACCCGCGGGTCCGGGACTTCAGCTGGTCGAAGAAGTCGAAGATGATCTCGGCGAGCGGGAGGGTGTAGCGGATCTCGACCCGGTCCTCCGACAGGTAGTCCATGCCGAGCAGCACGCCGCGGCGGCCCTGGCACAGCTCCATGATCGCGCCGATGTGCTCGGCCGGGGACAGCAGCGTCGTCCGCACCACCGGCTCGTACACCTTGGCGATCTTGCCCTCGGGGAACTCGCTGGGGTTGGTGACGGTGTGCTCGGTCCCGTCCTCCATCACGACGCGGTACACGACGTTCGGGGCGGTCGAGATCAGCGTGAGGGCGAACTCGCGCTCCAGCCGCTCGCGGACGATCTCCATGTGCAGCAGCCCGAGGAAGCCGCAGCGGAACCCGAACCCGAGCGCCGCCGACGTCTCCGGCTCGTAGATCAGCGCGGCGTCGTTCAGCTGAAGCTTGTCGAGCGCGTCGCGCAGCTCGGGGTACTGGTCGCCGTCCATCGGGTAGAGGCCGGAGAACACCATCGGCTTCGGGTCGCGGTAGCCGCCGAGCGGCTCGGGCGCCGGCCGCGACGCGCCGGTCACGGTGTCGCCGACCCGCGCCTGCCGGACGTCCTTCACGCCGGTGATCAGGTAGCCGACCTCGCCGACGCCGAGGCCCTGCACCGGCTTCGGCTCCGGGGAGATGACGCCGACCTCCAGGGTCTCGTGCGCCGACCCCGTCGACATCATCATGCTCTTCTCGCGCCGCGACAGCCGCCCGTCCATGATCCGGATGTAGGTGACGACGCCGCGGTAGGTGTCGTACACCGAGTCGAAGATCAGCGCGCGGGCGGGGCCGTCGGGGTCGCCGACCGGCGCCGGCACGTCCCGGACGATCTTGTCGAGCAGCTCGCGGACGCCCTCGCCGGTCTTGCCCGACACGCGCAGCACGTCCGACGGGTCGCAGCCGATGATCCCGGCCAGCTCCTCGGCGTACTTCTCCGGCTGCGCCGCCGGCAGGTCGATCTTGTTGAGGACCGGGATCAGGTGCAGGTCCGCCTCAAGCGCCAGGTACAGGTTCGCCAGCGTCTGCGCCTCGATGCCCTGCGCCGCGTCCACCAGCAGGACCGCGCCCTCGCACGCCGCGAGCGACCGGGACACCTCGTAGGAGAAGTCGACGTGCCCGGGGGTGTCGATCAGGTTGAGCACGTGGTCGACGCCGCCGGACGTGTAGGGCAGCCGGACGGCCTGGCTCTTGATCGTGATGCCGCGCTCGCGCTCGATGTCCATGCGGTCGAGGTACTGGGCGCGCATCTGGCGCTCCTCGACCACGCCGGTCAACTGCAGCATCCGGTCCGCGAGGGTCGACTTGCCGTGGTCGATGTGCGCGATGATGCAGAAGTTGCGGATGATCGCGGGATCGGTCTTGTCAGGCTCGGGCGCTGCCACCGGGGTCCGTTCGCAAATTCACTGGGATGGACAAGGACATGTGTACGTCCCATGGTCCCATGTCCCGCGCGATGCTCCGTGCACGGTTCGGTTTGGGCACGGCCCCGGTGATTGGTAAGCTGTGCGACTGCGTGTGGCGTAGCGTCGTGCCCCGGGGGCACCGTCCGCCCCCCGTTCAGACCTTTCGTCAGAGCCTGCCGTGGCGCAGGCGAGGATCGCGATCAAGCTGAGGCACTGCAAACGTGGCTAACATCAAGTCCCAGATCAAGCGCAACCGGCAGAACGAGAAGGCCCGGGTGCGGAACAAGGCCGTGAAGTCCGAGCTGAAGACGGCGATCCGCAAGTTCCGCGAGGCCGCCGACGCCGGCAACGTCGACGACGCCGTGGCCGCCCAGCGGCACGCCGCACGCAAGCTGGACAAGGCCGTCAGCAAGGGCGTCATCCACAAGAACCAGGCGGCCAACCGCAAGTCGGCGATCGCCAAGCGCGCCGCCGCGCTCCAGGCCAAGTAGGCGGCACGCACGGGGCCGGGCGTTGAGTCGCGCCGGCCCCGACGCATGTCCATGGACGAGCGGCGCGCGGTCCGGATCTCCAAGTACCTCGCCCGGCATCTCCGGCACCGGCCCGACCGGATCGGCCTCACCCTCGATCCCGGCGGCTGGGCCGGCGTCACCGAGCTGCTGGCGGCCTGCGCCGCGCACGGCTTCCCGCTGACCCGCGCCGAACTCGAACACGTCGTCGCGGTCGACGGCAAGCGGCGCTACGTCCTCGACGGGGACCGCATCCGCGCCGCGCAGGGCCACTCGGTCCAGGTCGACCTGGACCTACCTCCCGCGGCCCCGCCGGACCTGCTCTTCCACGGCACGGTGGGCCGCGCCGTGGCGTCGATCCTGCGGGACGGCCTCCTGCCCATGGGGCGGCACGCCGTCCACCTCTCCCCCGACCGCGAGACGGCCCACCGCGTCGGCGCCCGCCGCGGCGCACCCGTCGTCCTCCTCGTGGAGGCCGGACGGATGGCCGCCGACGGGCACGTCTTCCACGTCAGCGAGAACGGGGTGTGGCTGACCGCCCGCGTCCCGCCGGAATATCTTCGCGAATGACCTCGGCGGCCGCCCAGTCCGGGACGTGCCGCACCCATTCCGGCCCTTCCTCCGGCCCGAACAGGTACCGGTAGGGGACGATGTCCCGGATGGCGGCGTGCACGTCCAGCCGATCGTCGACCATGTGCGTGATGCCCAGCTCCCGGCAGTGCCGCGCCTTCTCGGGCCGCCGGCGGCAGAACCGGACGTTCTCCATCGGCAGGCCCGTCCGCGCGTAGAAGTCGTGATGGTCGAGCCAGGCCAGCGTCCGCCGCTGGATGCGGTCACCGCACTTGGAGATGATCCAGGCCCGCCCGCCGAACGCCTCGATCAGCCCCGGCAGCACCTCGTACACGCCTTCGGTCGCCGGCGAGGCGAGCGCCTCCTCGAAGCTGCCGCCGAGGAACACGGTGTCCTGGGGCCCCGCCGCGAGCAGCCCCCCGTGAATGACCCGGCCGAAGTCGACGCCGAGCCGCGGTTCGATGTTCATGCCCTCACCCTTCCGCCGAAGGTCCTAGAGCAGAACTATTGAAGTATCTCCCGGCTATAGTCACGGGCTATGGAACTGAGCCGCCTCTCAACGGACGCGCTCGCCTCCTTCGCCGTCTTCGCCGACCATCTCAACTTCACGCGGGCCGCCGAGGAGCTGCACATCTCGCAGCCCGCCCTCCACGTCAAGGTGCGGAAACTCGCCGAGACCCTCGGCCGCCCCCTCTACACGAGGCACGGCCGCCGCCTCGCGCTGACCCCCGCCGGCGTGGAGGTCGCCCGCTTCGCCCGCGACCTCGACGCCCGCGTCGCCGCGTTCCTCGCCGGCGTCCACGGCACCGCGCCCACCCGCGTCCCCGTCCTCGCCGCCGGCGAAGGCGCCTACCTCTACCTGCTCGGCGACGTCGTCCGCCCCGGCATCCGCCTGATCAACGGCGACCGGGCCAGGACCCTCACCGCGATCCGCACCGGCCGCGCCGACCTCGGCGTCTCGGTCCTGGACGTCATGCCCGCGGACATCTCGGCCGTCCCGCTGGCCGCCTACCCGCAGGTCCTGGTCATGCCGGACGACCACCCCCTGGCCGACCGGCCGGACCTCGCCCTCCCCGAC
>NZ_SMKM01000220.1 GCF_004348665.1 Actinomadura sp. GC306
GGGCTACGGAGAGGCTTTCCAGTCCGGCGGGTGGTCCGTCCTGGTGCGGGAGCAGGGTTTCGTAGATTTCTGCGGCCTCGTCCTTGTCGGCTAGGGCGAGGACCGTCATGGCGCGGAACGTGGTGAAGGCGGTGAGGAAGTAGGCGGGGTGGACCGCCTTGGGTGACCGGTGGAAGCGGCGCGCCTCGTCCAGGCGTCCTGCGGCGGCGTGGGCGGCGGCGAGGATGTCGGCGGCGACGGGGAGCAGGTCGGGCGGGACGTCTGCGGCCTCGTCCGCGATCTCGTGCAGTGTTCCGCGGGAGACGGCGAGCGTCGCGCGGGCGAGGAGCGCGATCCCGGCGGCGTGCAGGGAGCCCTGGGCCGCCATCGCGCCGGTCGCCGCGCCGTACCGGCGTTCGGCCTCGTCGAGGCGGCCGGCCGCGTGGGCGAGGGCGGCGAGGGCGGTCTCGGAGACGGCCGCGGCCTCGGGCATCCGGTACCGGCGGGCCAGCTCGGCGGCCTCGGCGACGCGGCGGCGCGCCTCGTCCGGCGCCTGCGCGTGCACGGCGAGCGCGGCGAGGGAGTAGGTGCCCGACCAGCGCGCGGCGGGCATGTCGTGCTCGGAGCCGAGGGCGCGCAGCTCGTGGGCGCAGGCCGTCCAGAGGCCGGTGTCGCGGCGGCCGAGTTCGCGGACGAGGGTGAAGAGCGTCAGCACGCGCAGCCGGGGGTCGCCCAGGTCGCGGGCGATGGCGGCGGCCTCCTCCGCGCCCGCGCGCGCTTCGCCGGTGCCCGACAGTTCGGCGGCGCGGGCGTCGAGGAGGCGGCACCGGACGTCCGGGGCGAGGTCGGGTTGGGCGAGGAGGCGGGTGAGCAGGCCGACGATGTGGCGGTCGACGGTGTCGTAGGGGCGTTGCAGCCAGGGGACGGGTTCGGTCCACGCGGTGAAGGCGGCGCGCAGGAGGTCGTCGCGTCCGGCGCGTTCGGCCAGGTCGACGGCCCGGCGGCGGGTGGCGCGGGCGTCCTGGAGCGCGCCCGCGCGGATCTGCGCGCGCAGCAGGCGGCCCAGCAGGTCGATGCGGGCGTCGTCGTCCCGGTCCGGGTCGCGGTCGAGCGACTCCAGCGCCCGGGTGAGCAGGGCGGCGGCGGTGTCGTGGGCGTAGCGGTGTTCGGCCTGGTCGGCGGCCCGTATCGCGTACCGGACGGCCTTGGCGGCGGACGCGGCGGACGCGGCGCGGTGGAAGTGGTGCGCCAGCGCGGGCGCGTCATCCGGGGTCAGGCGTTCGAGGGCCGCGCCGAGCCGGGCGTGCATGCGGGCGCGGCGCAGCGCGCTGAGGTCGGCGGTCATCGTGTCCCGGACGAGCGCGTGCGCGAACCGGACGCGGCCGGGCGCGGGTTCGGTGAGCAGCCCGGCGACGAGGCCCGCGTCAAGCGCGTCCAGCACCCCGTCCTCATCGAGGTCGGCGGCCTCGACGAGCGCGTCCGCGGCGGCCTCGGTTCCCGCGACCGCGGCGAGGCGCAGGACGGCGACGGCGGGTTCGGGGAGCCGCGCGAGGCGGCGGCGCAGCACGTCCCGTACCCCCTCGGGGACCCGCGAGGTCGCCGCGCCGGCGCCCTCGCCGCTGAGCAGCCGCGCGCTCTCCCGCACGTAGAAGGGGTTGCCGCCGGTCCGTTCGGCGAGCGCGGCGGCCGTGGCGGCGTCGACGGCGGTGCCGCCCTCGGCGGCGATGATCCGGGCGACGGCCGGTTCGGGCAGCCCGCGCAGCGGCAGGCGCAGCGGGGACCGGCGGGCGAGAACGGCCAGGGTCTCGGTCAGGCGCGCGCCGGTCTCCTCCGCGCGGTACGCGGCGACGACGAGCAGCGGCCCGTCCCCGGAGAGGGCGGCGAGCAGCGCGAGGGTCTCGGCGTCGGCCCAGTGCAGGTCGTCGAGCATGACGGCCAGCGGACGGCGGCGGGCCGCGTCGGTCAGCCACGTCCAGACGGCGCGGTGCAGGCGAAACCGTCCGCCGGTGGTGTCGCGGGGTTCGGCGGCGGACGCGTCCCGCAGCAGCGGCGCGACCTCTTCGGGCGCCGGGACGTGCCGGGCGAGGGCGGTGAGGGCCTCCGTCCACGCCCAGGCGGCGGGCGCGCTCTCGCTCTCCGGACAGCGGCCGGTCACCACGAGCCGGCCCTGCTGTTCGAGGACGTCCGCGAGCCGGGTCAGCAGCGCGGTCTTGCCCAGCCCGGCCTCCCCGGTGACGAGCGCGACGCGCAGCCCGCCGCGCTCGGCGAGGCCGGTCAGCGCGGCCAGCTCGTCGTCGCGGCCGATGAACAATTCCCCTTCGGGGGCGGGCTCCGGCGCGGGCGGCGGAGCGGGCCGGGGCAGGTCGAGGGCGTCCGTGCGGCCCTGGAGGAGCGCCGTTTCCAGGTCGGCCAGCGCGGGTCCCGGGTCGAGGCCGAGTTCGCCGGCGAGCGTCGCGCGGGCCTCGCGGAGGGCCGCGAGGGCGTCGGCCTGGCGTCCCGCGCCCCGCAGCGCCAGCGCCAGGAGCCGCCACCCCTCCTCGTGCAGCGGCTCATCGCGGGTGAGGACCTCGGCGTCGGGCACGGCCCCGGCGGCGTCACCTGCCCGGAGCATGTCCGCGACGTGCCGTTCCCGGGCGGCCAGGTGCAGCTCGTCCAGCCGGACGATCTCGGCCCGCGCCCACTCCGCGTCGGCGAACTCCGCGAACGCGGCCCCCC
The DNA here is from genome assembly GCF_004348665.1 of Actinomadura sp. GC306. Classification (GTDB taxonomy): domain Bacteria; phylum Actinomycetota; class Actinomycetes; order Streptosporangiales; family Streptosporangiaceae; genus Spirillospora. Next base: position 2,695 of record NZ_SMKM01000220.1, read on the forward strand.
GCCACAGCGCGAGCGCCTCCCCCGACCGGCCCGGCTCGCGGACGAGCGCACCGAACCGCCAGGCGTCCACGGCGTCGTCCGGGAGGCGCAGCGCGTAGCCGGGCGCGGCCGAGACCAGCACCCGCGCCGGGGCGCGCGGCGCCCGCTCGGGCTCCAGCAGCCTGCGCAGGTTCGAGATGTAGGACTGCAGGGTGGTGACGGCCTGTGCCGGGGGTTCGCCGTGCCACAGGTCCTCGATCATGCGGTCGAGCGACACGACCCGGCCGCGCGCGGCGACCAGCAGCGCCAGCACCGCCCGCTGCCGGGGTCCGCCGAGCGCCACCCGGACGCCCGACACCTCGGCCTCGAACGTTCCGAGCACCCGGATGCGCACCATGTCGGATCGATCGTATTGGCCGGTCCCGGTGTCCATGCCGGCTCCAAGTCAGGTTCCAAGCCGGCTCCAAGACGTCCCGCGCAACCTGACCGGCATGGACACCAAAACGAAGACCACCCCGTTCACCCACTCCATGGTCGTCATCCACCGCGGGATGCGCCGCGAATCGCACCTGCTGGCCGAGCTGATCGGCGCGACCCGGCCCGGCGACCGCCACCGCGCCCGCGCCCTCGCCGCGCACCTCGCGGACTACCTGCTCGGCCTCCGCAACCACCACCACGCCGAGGACGAGCTGATCTGGCCGCTGCTGCTGTCACGGGTCGACTTGGACGCCGACGTCGTGCTGCGCATGGAGGCCCAGCACGAGCGGATCACCGCGACCGTCACGCGGCTGCGCGACCTCGCCGGGCCGTGGACACGGACCGCCGGCGCCGCCGCCCGCGACGCCCTGGTCGCCGCGCTCACCGAGCACCGGGCGGTCCTGGTCGAGCACCTCGACGACGAGGAGGCGCACCTGCTGCCGATCGCCGAACGGCACCTCACCGAGGCGGAATGGAATGCGCAGGGCGAGCACTTCGTCCGGCACACCCCCAAGGCGAAGCTCTTCACGCTCCTCGGCGTCGTCCTGGAGGACGCGACCCCGCGCGAGCGCGCCGAGTTCCTCGCCGGGCTGCCCGCCCCGGCCCGCGCGATCTGGCGGCGCTTCGGGGCACGTCACCACGCCGCCCGGATGCGGCGGCTCCGCGGGGACGTCCGCACGTCCCGCACCGGCACCGCCCTCGCCGCGCTCACCGGCGCCGGCATCACCTACGTGGGGCTGAGCTACCTGATCGACCCGGTGGGCTCCGCGGCCACGTTCGGCCTGCCGGCGTGGCCGGAGGGCGAGGAGGCCGCGTGGCTGCAACTCAAGGGCGTGCGCGATCTCGGCACCGGCATCGCCGCCTTCGCGCTGCTGGCCAAGGGCAAGAGGGCGGCTCTCGGCTGGCTCATGCTCGCGTTCGCAGTGATCCCGGCGGGCGACATGCTGACCGTCCTCGCCCACCACGGCTCGAAGGCGGCGGCGTTCGGCATCCACGGCGCGACGTCCGCCGCCGTGCTGACCGGGGCGCTCCTGCTCCTACGCGCCAACCGCTGATCAGCGGCGCGCCAGCACGCACGCAGGAGTTTCTGACCGGCCGCCGCACGGGCGTGCCGGGGACCGCCGGGGGCGGCGGGGGCGGTCGCCTCCAACTCGACCATCAGGCCGGGGAGGGCCAGCCGCGTCACGCCGAGCACCACAACCGTGCCGACCACCCCGGCACCCCGGCATCAACTCCGGATCGCCACCCCCCGCTCACCGGCCGCCTCGGACCCGCGTCCGGAGGGGATGGCGAGGGGGCCTCGGCGGGCCATTGCGACCGCCAGACCGAGGAGGCAGGCCGAGAGCATGATCATCACGGCGGCGTACTGCGGGGTGGGCCATCCGGCGTTCGTCAGGGTCAGGTGGGTCAGGACGGAAAGGACGATTCCCCGGCCGACGATGGCGATCGCGGCGATGAGGTGCTCGTCGCGACGCGCGCCGCGCTCGACCGACAGGGCCCGCAAGAGCAGGAGTGCGACGGCCAGGTATGCGGCGTTGACCGCGATGAGTTCAACCGTGGTGTGCCGGACGGCCGCCAGCAGCATGACCGTGCCGATCGTCCAGCAGAAGGCGCTGAACGTGCAGGTCCAGCCGCGGCCGTGCCGGACCAGGAACGTCCGCTTGCCGAACATCTCGTCGCCGCGGACGTCCCGGAAGTCCTTGAGCAGGATCCGGCCGATGAAGCCGACGTACAGCCCGGCGAGCAGCAGCACGTCCTCCGGCCGCAGCGAGTCGCGCACGGCGAAGATGCCCACCAGGTAGGGCACGGCAACATAGCAGGCGGGTAGCACCAGCGGCGCCACGACGCCGCGGGCGGCCAGTCGGAGCGGGCGGAGCGAGTACGCGGCGCTGATGGCCAGGCCCGCGATCGTCACCAGAGTGGCGGGCCAGTGCAGAGTCAGGGTCGCCGCCAAGGCCAGGACGGCGGCGGTGACACCGACCAGGACCATGTCGCGGCGATGCGCAGTGCCGGTCACCAGGGGTCGTCCCGGATCGCCGGGCAGGTTCACCCGGTCGACGAGCACGTCCGCGATGTCGTTGCAGGCCACCGAGCACACCAGGAACCCGAAGACCACGACCAGGGCTCGCGCCAGCAGGAAGCGGTCTTCGCCATGGCCTGTCTGCGCCATCCCGGTCGCGGTGAACAGCCCCAGCAGCACGATGACCGGCGGGCGGGCCATGCGCACGAGCAGGAGCAGCCGCGCGATCATTTGTTGCTCCCGACATTGGACATGGCGATGACGGCGATGAAGATGCCGCCGATGACCGCCAACCCGGTGACGACCAGGATGACCGCCAACACGATCGCCCCCGCCGTCAGCAGCAGGCGAACTCCCTCGCGAGGCGGTTGCCGATTCATGCACAGACGATGCGCCCGACCGGCCCGCGACGCATGAGCCCGGCTACTCAGCCGGCCTGAGTACTCCTACTCAGTAGAGAGCCCCGGCCGTACCGCTCGGCTCGGGGGCTCTCGTCGTGATGCGGATGACGGGCTGTCAGGGACGGTCGTGTGCTCCGCACTTGATGTCGGCGGCCAAGCGGCGGAAGCGCTCAACCGGGAGGGTGATACGGGGACCGCCCGGGTCCTTGCTGTCACGCACGCCGACTGCTTGGGGGAAGCGCGCCAGTTCGACACAATCGGAGGTCGCACTGCCGCCACTGTGGCTCGACTTGCGCCAATTCGTCATCGATGGTTCTCCAGTTCGGCCGCCAACAGTTCCCGGGACGGGCCGACCGCGTGGGTCGGTCAGGAAACGCCCCCTCGTTACCGCTTCGGTGTATGCCAGATCGCGACCGTCAGCGCTGACGATCTTGAATGGTCCGTCCATGCCCGGCTCAGGGGGCTCGTCGTGATGCGGGTGACGGGCTGTCAGGGGCGGTCGTGTGCTCCGCACTTGATGTCGGCGGCCAGGCGGCGGAAGCGCTCGATCGGGAGGGTGATGCGGGGACCGCTCGGGTCCCTGCTGTCACGCACGCCGACGTCACCAGAGAGATTTGCAATCTCCACGCAGTTGGACTGGCCGCCTGTACCGCTGCGGCTCGACTTGCGCCACTGGGTCATGGGTACTTCTCCAGTTCAGCCTCCAGGTAGGTCCGACTTGGGCCGACCGGGGCGGCTATGTCGCTCATCAAGTCGTACCTTACTGCCACTTCTTGCACATCGAACGGGTCCATGAGGAAGCAGCCACGCGTCGCCGCTTCGGTATAGGCGATGTCCCGGTCCCCGACCGTGAGAAGTACGAAAGGGCCGTCAAGGCCAGGGTGCGCACCCGCGTTGTTCTCCACTATCCGGATGCTGATGAAGGGAAGCTCGCTCAACTCGATGAGCCGGGCGAGCTGGCCTGTTGCTGATGTCGCAACTCGTGCACGACTGGGGAACCCGACCGATCACGGAAGGCGGAAAGATCGTATGGGCGACGTGCGCCCTCTGAACGTCCGCGTTGAGCAGCACGTCTTGCGGTGGCGGACGTACCGGAACATTCAGGTCGGCATTCTCTGCGCGAATTCCGGCAGGGATGACCAGAAGGACGTCTGTTCCTCGCCATCGGGAGCGATCTCGACACCACCTCGCTGGAGTATCACCAGGGAGGTGAGTAGGACACCCCGCAGCATCTCTTGAGCAACGACGTGACGGGTGGAGAAATAACTCACCACAAGGGCGCTCGTGAATTCACTGAACACAGCTGGGTCGATATCGTACATATCTTCGGCAACCGCCTCTAGCCCCGTTGGAAGCTCCAGGGTGCGGGCGATCGCTTCTGCAAGGTTGACATACAGTTGCCCCACCAGCAGCGATGGGCTCCACACGGTCTCGTCGTCTATGTCGAAGATGTAACCCATTATGGCCACTCCAGCATGATCTGTTCGTTTGGATACGCTTGACGCAACCGTGTCTGTGACGTGCGGGGCTTACTTCGAACTACGCCAGCCTCTATATAAGCGCGCGCGTGCAAGATTCGCACGTGCGTGATGCCGAGGCCGCAGCGCCCGCATGCGTTTGATGTTGCCCGCTTCCATGCCTGTGCAGGACAGGACGAACAACGGCGCGGGCAGGCCGTTTTAGAGCCATGCGGCTATGCCTCTTCCCCGAAGCCACAGCCTGGAGGAGTCGGGCCGCTGGGGATAGCCCGGCACGGGCTCCGTGGACTCAGATTCTGACCCTGCACCTGTTTCGGGACATGGGTGGTCTCGGCCGTGAAGCACAGTACGAGAGGATCTGCCCGTGGTTGAGGTGATCTTCTTTGATCTGGACGGGACCCTGGTCGATCATCGGAGTGCGGTGTGGGAGGCGATCGGGTCGATCGTTCGGGCGGCGCCTGGCGCGGCGGCTCCGCCGGAGGAGCTGTCGGCGTTGTGGTGGACGCTGGAGGGCCGCCACATGCGGGAGTACCTGGCCGGGGAGTGCTCCTTCGCCGAGCACCATCGGCGCAGGGTCCGTTCGTTCCTGCCGATGCTCGGCGAGCCGGTTCCGGAGAGTCCCGACCTCCTGGACGCCTGGATCGCCGAGCGCTACCTCGGCGTGTTCGAGGAGTCCTGGCGGTGCTATCCCGACGTCCGGCCCTGCTTGGAAAGCCTGGCCCGGCTCCCCGAAGGCCCGCGCCTAGCTGTCCTCACCAACGGGGACCCCGGGCAGCAGCGCGCCAAGCTCGCCCGGTTCGGCCTGCTCGACTTCTTTGAGGCCGTCCTGACGCCGTCCGAGCTCGGTGCGGCCAAGCCCGCCGCCTACGCCGCCGCCTGCCGGGCGCTGGGGACGGACCCGGCGCACGCCGTCAATGTGGGCGACATGCTGGACAGCGATGTGAACGCGGCCGCTCGTGCAGGGCTGACCGGCATCTGGCTGGATCGCGGGATCGACTTCGTCACCGGGGGGCCGTCGCCGGCGGCGGACGGGACGGTCCTCCGCATCGAACGGCTCACCGACCTCCCCGCCCAGCTCGCACGCACGAGTGCCTGACCGGTCGTGCCGCCTCCGGCGGGGCGCCGGAGGCGGCGGGGGCGTCATGCGGCGGCGGTCGCCTCCAGTTCCACCATCAGGTCGGGGAGCGCCAGGCGTGTCACGCCGAGCATCGTGGTGGGCGGTGCCACGCCCGCGGCGCCCAGCCGCGACGCGAGGACGCCGTAGTGCTCGAAGAGCAGATCGACGTCGGTCGTGTAGACGTTGAGCCGGATTAGGTTCCCGATGGACATGCCGGCCTCGCCGAGCACGGCCTCCAGGTTGTCGAGGCTCAGCGCCACCTGCGCCGCCATGTCACCGGCGTGCTGGGGCCTGCCCTCGCCGCTCATCGCGGTCTGCCCGGCGCAGTACAGCGTCCGGGTGTGCCCGGAGACGACCTCGCCCTGGTTGTAGCCCATCTCCACCGACCACGCCCACGGGTTGACCGCGGTTCGCTCCATTGCCACATCCGCTCCATTCGGTGAGTGGTGCGCCGGTCGCCCCGTCGGCTCCGGTCGCGTGATGAGCCTCGCAACGAATCACGACATCTCCTGTCGTGTATTTCGGTAGCTTTCTCGCATGCGCGCCGACCGGTTGGTCTCGCTGGTGCTGCTGCTGCGCCGACACGGGCGGCTGTCGGCGGCGGCGCTGGCCCGTGAGTTGGAGGTGTCCACGCGAACCGTCCAGCGCGACATCGAGGCGCTGTCCGCGGCGGGCGTACCCGTCTACGCCGAGCGGGGGCGGCACGGCGGTTTCGCGCTGCTGCCCGGGTTCCGGACGGAGCTGACCGGGCTGAACCACGACGAGGCGCTCGCCCTGCTGGTCGCCGGGTCGCGGCGCGGCGCGCAGGCGTTCGGGCTCGGCTCGGCGCTCGCCTCCGCGATGCTCAAGGTCGTGGACGCGCTGCCCGAAGGCCACCGAGACGTCGCCGCGGGGGCGGTCGAGCGGCTGCTCATCGACCCCGAGACCGACCTCCTCGCGCGCCGACAGGGTGCCGAGGAGGTCCCTGACGCCGTGGTGGCCGAGATCCGGCGGGCGGTGTTCGCCGGGCGCAAGCTCCGCATCCACTACGCGGCCGTGGACCAGGCTCCGAAATGGCGCACCGTGGACCCGATCGGCCTGGTCACCGTCCGCGGCCAGGGGTACCTGCTGGCCACGCGCTCCGGCGCGGACCGCACCTACCGGCTGTCCCGGGTGCTCACCGCGGAGGTGCTCGACGAGCCCGCCGAGCGGCCGGACCGGGTCGATCTGGACCGGGCTTGGCAGGAGCGCAGCACCCGGTTCCGGACCGGCGGCGACCAGGTCACCGTCCTGCTGCTGCTGGACCCGGCGCGGCGGGACGAGCTGGCAGGCACCGCGCTGTCCGTCCACGCCGAGGAGACCGACGCGGACGGCCGACTGCGGATGGAGGTGACCTTCCAGGACGCGCGGCACGCCAGATGGGCGATGTGGCAACTCGCCGCGGACGCGGAAGCCCTGAAGCCGGAGTGGTTGCGCACCGCCCTGCGCGACCGCGCCGCCGCGATCGTCGCCCGCTACGAGGCGCCGTCCTGAGGACCTTCAGCCGCGCCGCGCCAGGACGATCTTGCGGCCGATCAGACCGACGGCGAACACGGCGACCCCGCCCAGGACCGACTGCCAGGGCAGGGTGACGGCCAGGATCAGGCAGCCGGCGACGCCGAGCACGTTCAGCCACCGGGGCCACCGCCGGTCGCTCGCCGGCTGGGTGAAGGCCGCCGCGTTGGCGATGGCGTAGTAGACCAGCACGCCGAAGGAGGAGAATCCGATCACCTCGCGCAGATCGGCGACCATGACCAGCGCACTGACCGCGACGGCGACGGCGATCTCGGCGCGGTGGGGCACCCGGTGGCGGGGGTGGACGGCGGCGAGCCGGCCGGGCAGGTCGCGGTTGCGGGCCATCGCCAGGGCGGTGCGGCCGATGCCGGCGATCAGGGCCAGCAGCGCGCCGAGCGCCGCGAGCGCGGCTCCGGCGCGGACCGCCGGGGTCAGCGCCCCGGCACCGGCGGCCTCGACGGCGGCGGTCAGCGGCGCGGTCGCTCCCGCGAGCCGGTCCGGGCCGAGCGCCGCCAGGACGGCCACGCCGACGACCGCGTAGATCGCCACGGCGAGGAACAGGGCGAGGGGGATGGCGCGGGGAATGGTGCGCCGTGGGTCGCGGACCTCCTCCCCCAGCGTGGCGATGCGCGCGTAACCGGCGAAGGCGAAGAACAGCAGCCCGGCCGCCTGCAGGACGCCGTGGACGCCCCCATCGCCCAGCGCGGACCAGCCGCCGAGGTCGTCCGTGCCGTCCCCGGCGAAAATCGCGATCACCACGGCGGCGAGCGCGGTCAGGCTGGTGGCGACCAGGACGCGGGTGGCGAGCGCCGTCCGGGTCACGCCGTGGTAGTTGAGCGCGGCCAGGGCCGCCACGGCGGCGATCGCCGCCGCCCGCCGTGCCCACTCCGGGCCGGGGACGGCGTACGCGGCGAAGGTGAGCGCCATCGCCGCGCACGACGCGGTCTTGCCGACCACGAACCCCCAGCCCGCGGCGAACCCCCACCAGTGCCCGAGTCGCTCACGGCCGTAGACGTAGGTGCCGCCCGAGGTCGGATAGGCCGCCGCGAGCTGCGCCGATGCCACCGCGTTGCAGTAGGCGACGACCGCCGCCAGTGCCAGCCCGAGCAGCAGGCCCGTGCCGGCCGCCGCGGCGGCGGGCCCGAACACGGTGAACACCCCGGCTCCGATCATCGAGCCCAGGCCGATGACGACCGCGTCCCCGGTACCCAACCGGCGCGCGAGGTGATCGGAGGCGCCCGGCTCCGGCCCGGGATCCGCGCTTCGCGGGGTCATCAGCGTCCTCCACTCCTGCTCGATGCATCAAGCACGATTGATGCATCAATCCCACTTGATGTATCCTGCGGGTATGTCGCCGTCCGGTCAAGCGGCCCCGCCGCCGTTCATCGGCCTGGTGGCCCACGAGGTGCGCTGGCGGCTCCTCAGCGAGCTGGCGCGCAGCGATCTGCGCGTGCGGGAGCTGGTCGCCCTGGTCGGCCAGCCGCAGAACTTGGTGTCCTACCACCTGCGGCTGCTGCGCTCGGGCGGGCTCGTCACCGCGCGCCGCAGCAGCCAAGACGGCCGCGACAGCTACTACCACCTGGACCTTGAACGCTTCGGGCAAGGGCTGGCCGCCACCGGCGCCGCCCTCCACCCCGCGCTCGGTCCGA
>NZ_SMKM01000221.1 GCF_004348665.1 Actinomadura sp. GC306
GGCTTCGGTGGTGCGGCATGGCCGGCGGTAAGAGCGGGGGGATGCCGGAGCAGCACCACCGGCACCGCGACGTCACCGGCGGCTGGCTGCGGCCGGCGGTGTTCGGCGCCATGGACGGCCTCGTCTCCAACTTCGCGCTGATCGCCGGCGTGGCGGGCGGGCGGGCGAGCCCGGACGTCATCCTGCTGGCGGGGCTGGCCGGCCTGGCCGCGGGCGCCTTCTCGATGGCCGCCGGGGAGTACATCTCGGTCGCGTCCCAGTCGGAGCTGGCCGAGGCGGAGATCGAGGTCGAGCGGCGGGCGCTGGCCCGGTACCCGGTGGCCGAGCGGGAGGAGCTGGCCGGCGTCTTCGAGGCGCGCGGCGTCGACCCGGAGACGGCCGCGGAGGTCGCGCGGCAGCTGTCCGAGGACCCGGAGGAGGCGCTGGAGGTCCACACCCGCGAGGAGCTCGGGGTGACGCCGGGCGATCTGCCGTCCCCGACCCTGGCCGCGGGTTCGTCGTTCCTGTCGTTCGCGGTCGGGGCGCTGCTGCCGGTCCTGCCCTATCTGCTGGGCGCCTCCGCGCTGTGGCCGGCGGCGGTCATCGCGGCCGCCGGGCTGTTCGGCGCGGGCGCGCTGGTGGCCCGGATCACCACCCGCCCCTGGTGGTACGGCGGGCTGCGCCAGCTGCTGTTCGGCGCCGCCGCCGCGGTGATCACTTACGGGGTCGGCGCGCTGATCGGCACGAGCGGCGTGTGACGGCCGAGCGAACTGGATAAAACGCCCGTTCCGTCCCGCGTGGGCCGACCGGACCGCTAAGCTCCGGGGCGTGATCGAGGCTCGTGACACAGGTTCCCCCGAGGCCGCGCGCAAGGGCCGCGGTCGGGACTTCTGGCCGGCGGACAAGCCCGGCCGCAAGGCCCCCAGTCCGAAGCTGCTGCTCGGCGCGGCCGCCGCGCTCGTCGCGGTGGTGGTCGCGGTCGTCGCCGTGGTGATGTTCACCGGCGGCGAGGACGCGCCGCCCGGCAAGCCGCTGGTGCCGACGGCCTTCACGCCCGATTTCAACGGCGAGGGCTTCCAGCAGATCGCCGACAGGTCCGCCGACCGCCGCGAGATCACCGCGGCCGAGGCGGCGGCCGCGAAGAAGCTGCAGTCCGGCAAGTACTCCTTCACGCTGGCCCGGTCGGAGGTCACCGCGGACTGCAAGGCCGCGGCGTGGGGCACCCGCCTGCAGGGCGATCTCGCCAAGTTCGGCTGCACGCAGATCGTCCGGTCCGCGTACGTGAGCGCCGACAAGAAGCACGTCGGCCAGTTCGCCGTGGCCAACATGAAGAACGCGCAGGGCGTCACCCAGATCCTGCGCGACCTGCAGACCGAGACCGGCGCCGGCTGGCTGAAGCCCCTGGACGCCAAGGGCGTGCCCGCGTTCGGCTCCGGCTTCAGCGCCGCCTACGCCAAGTCCTACGGCCACTACGCCGTGATCACCTGGGTGGAGCGCGCCGGCGGGGGGCAGCCCGCCTCGCTGAACGAGCTGATCGACGTGAGCCTGGTCATCGAGGGCGCCGCGGACTTCCTCTACGGGCGCCTCGACCTGGCCTCGAACGCCGGGGCCGGCCAGTGATCCGGCGGCCTGCGGGCGTGTCAGCGGCCCGCGGGCAGTAGTCTGCCCCGCTGTGGACCCCGATGAACCCCGCAGCGGCGGCCCCCGGCGCCGGCCGATGAGCCGCCAGGGCCGCCGCCAGCCGCCGCAGCGCAGGACGTCCCCGGGACGGCTGGGCGGCCCGCGCCGCCCGGACCCGCCACGCCGCCCGTCCCGTCCCGTTCCGCCGCCCCGCTCCCCGTACGAGGATGATCCCGCCTACCACGAGCCCGCCTACCACGAGCCCGCTTACCAAGAACCGGCCTTCCACGAGCCCGCCTACCACGAGCCGTCCGACCGGCCCGGAACCCCTGGCCGCCCGGACGCCACCGGCCAAGGCCGCCCCGGAGCCTCCGGCTACGGCGGGCCCCCCGCTCCGCTGGGCATGGCCCCGGCCTCCCGGGGCGCACCGGGCCACGGCGGGACGCAGCGCTACGGCGGCCCCGCGGACCCCGGCGGGGCACAAGGCCGTCCCTGGGCTCCGGGCTACGGCACGGGACCGGTCCAAGGCGGAGCGCCGGGTTTCCCGGTCGCGGCCGGCCATGGCGGTATGCGAGGCCATGGCGATGCGCCGGGCCACCGCGGAGGGCAGGGCCATGACATGCCTCCAGGACCGGGCCGCCCGCCCGGACCCGGTGGACAGAACGCCTATCCGGACGCGTGGGGCCATGACGGTTTCTCCGGTTCCGGGGGAGCGGCGGGGTACGGGCCGGGGTTCGCCGAAGAGGCGGGCCATGACGACGGCGAGAGCGACTACCACGACGGGCCCGCGCCGTCCCCCGGCGAGGGCGGCGGGCGGAAGGCGAAGAAGACCGGGAAGAGACCCGGCAAGCAGGCGAAGCGGCGCGGGGGCGCGGGGAAGCCTCCGGCCCCGGGAGCCGGGCGGCCGAAGGGCGCGCCGGGCGGGAAGGGGCCGAAGCTCTACTTCGGTGCGGCCGCCGTGCTCGGGCTGGTCGTCCTGCTCGGCTTGGGAGCGGTGTTCGTGCTGCGCGGGGACGACCGGCCCGAGGCGGGCGGGGGCGGCGCCGCCGGCACGCGGATCGGGACGCCGGCGGAGACCGGCGTGTCACCCGCGTCCTACTCCAGTTCGGCGTCTTCGGCGGCGTACTCGGGCATCGCGTCCCGGAAGGCGGACCCCGATCCGCTGACGATCGAGGAGGTCTTCCCCTCCGCGGCCGCCAAGGTGGCGGTTCCGGACGGCGACGTGCGGGTCAGGCTGCGCGCCAAGCGCCTGGACGGCGACTGCGCCGACGCCGTGTGGGGCGCGACCGTGGCCGAGGTGCTCGGCGAGGGCGGCTGCACGCAGGCGGCGCGCGGCATCTACTCCGACACCCGCAACGGCTACGGGCTGGCCGTCGCGGTGTTCAATCTCTCAACGTCGGCGGAGGCCGACCGGTTCGTCGCGGCGCTGGAGAAGACGATCGGCGGGGGCTTCGTCCGGCCGCTGGAGGCGCCCGCCCCGCTGGACGGCTTCGGCCGCGGCTTCGGGATGGCGCGCGGCCTGGCCATGGGCCACTTCGCCGTGGTCACGTGGGCGCAGCGCCTGGACGGCAAGGGCGACGCGGAGGACGAGACGCTGCTGTCGCTGCTGATCGAGGGCGGCGAGAACCCGGCGGTGCTGGGCCGCGCCGCCCGCTCGGCGGACTGACGGCGGCACGCAATTTTTCGGTAAACCGGGCCGGCCGGGTGATGATCGTCACCGCGGCCGCGGCCCTTCCCACCGGGGATCGAGCCGGTAACCTGGTCTAAACCACTGTGCGATGACGCTCCCGCCGATCGGCGCCCGGAAGTTTCGCGATCTGTGACACTCGGGCATGATCCCGGCAGTGATGTAATGTCATCTCACCGCAGAAGGGCCAACGCCGTCCCGGACTGCACTGACACCAAGCAGTGACACGACGACGACGGGAGGGTTGATGGCTTCTGCTGCCTTCACACCTGATGCCCGCACATCTGTTGCCGGCGACGCCCGGCCCGGACCGCAAGGGCTGTACGACCCCCTGCACGAGCACGACGCCTGCGGCGTCGGGATGGTGGCGGACCTGCACGGCCGCAAGAGCCACGACATCGTGCAGAACGCCCTGACGGTCCTGCGCAACCTGGACCACCGCGGCGCGGTGGGCGCCGAACCCGACGACGGCGACGGCGTCGGCATCCTCGTCCAGCTTCCGGACGCGTTCTTCCGCGACGTCTGCGACTTCGCGCTCCCCGGGCCGGGCGCCTACGCGGCCGGCATCGCGTTCCTGCCCGCCGCCGGCGACGAGCGCGCCGCCGCGGTCGCCCACGTCGAGACGCTCTGCGCCGAGGAGGGCCTGACCGTCCTCGGCTGGCGGGAGCTGCCGCACGACCCCGCGTTCACCGGCCCGGCCGCGCGCCGCGTCATGCCGCACTTCGCGCAGCTGTTCGTCGCCGCCGCCGACGGCGGCCCGCACGCGGGCAAGACCGGCCTCGAACTCGACCGCGTCGTGTTCTGCATGCGCGAGCGCGCCGAGCAGGACGTGCGGGTGTACTTCCCGAGCCTGTCCAGCCGGACGATCGTCTACAAGGGGATGCTGACGACGCCGCAGCTGGAGCCGTTCTTCCCCGACCTGTCGGACCGCCGCTTCACCAGCGCGATCGCCCTGGTCCACTCGCGGTTCTCGACCAACACCTTCCCGGCCTGGGAGCTGGCCCACCCGTACCGGTTCATCGCCCACAACGGCGAGATCAACACGGTGAAGGGCAACCGGAACTGGATGCGGGCCCGCGAGGCGCTGCTGAAGTCCGACCTGATCCCCGGGGACCTCTCCCGGATCTACCCGGTGATCGACATCGAGGCCAGCGACACGGCGTCGTTCGACGAGTGCCTGGAGCTGCTGCACCTCGGCGGCCGGTCGCTGCCGCACGCGGTCCTGATGATGATCCCCGAGGCGTGGGAGAACCACGCCGAGATGGACGCCGACCGCCGCGCGTTCTACGAGTTCCACTCCACCCTGATGGAGGCGTGGGACGGCCCCGCCAGCGTCAGCTTCACCGACGGCACCGTCGTCGGCGCCGTCCTGGACCGCAACGGGCTGCGGCCCGGCCGGTACTGGGTGACCGACGACGGGCTGGTCGTCCTCGCCAGCGAGGCGGGCGTGCTCGACATCCCCGCCTCCAAGGTCGTCCGCAAGGGGCGGCTGCAGCCCGGCAAGATCTTCCTGGTGGACACCGAGGCCGGCCGGATCGTCGAGGACGACGAGGTCAAGGCCGAGCTCGCCGCCGAGCACCCGTACGGCGAGTGGCTGCACGAGGGCCTGGTCCGGTTCGAGGAACTGCCGCGCCGCGAGCGGGAGATCCCGACGCACGAGACGCTCGTCCGGCGCCAGCAGACGTTCGGGTACACCCTCGAAGAGCAGCGGATCATCCTGTCGCCGATGGCGAGGACGGGCGCCGAGCCGATCGGGTCGATGGGCACCGACACCCCGATCGCGGTGCTGTCGGAGCGCCCGCGGCTGCTGTTCGACTACTTCAAGCAGCAGTTCGCGCAGGTCACGAACCCGCCGCTGGACGCGATCCGCGAGGAGCTCGTCACCTCCCTGCAGTCCACGCTCGGCCCGGAGGGCAACCTGCTGGAGCCCGGCCCGGACTCGTGCCGCCGGCTCGTGCTGCCCACCCCGATCCTGGACAACGGCGAACTCTCCAAGATCATCCACATCGACGACGAGGGGTCGCTGCCGCACCTGCACGCCCACGTCGTGCACGGGCTGTACGACGTCGCCGGCGGGGGAGAGGCCCTGGAGGCCCGCCTGGAGGAGATCAACTCCGAGGTGAGCCGCGCCATCGACGCCGGCGCCCGCATCATCGTGCTGTCGGACCGCGGCGCCGACTCGGCCCGCGCGGCGATCCCGTCGCTGCTGCTTACCGGGTCCGTCCACCACCATCTCATCCGGGAGAAGACCCGCACGCGGGTCGGCCTCGTCATCGAGACCGGCGAGGCCCGCGAGTGCCACCACATGGCGCTGCTCATCGGGTACGGCGCGTCCGCGATCAACCCCTACCTCGCGATCGAGACCGTCGAGGACCTCGTGCGCGGCGGCGTCATCCAGGACGTCCCGGCGGAGAAGGCCGTCCGGAACCTCGTGAAGGGCTACGGCAAGGGCGTCCTGAAGGTCATGTCGAAGATGGGCGTGTCCACGGTCGCGTCCTACACCGGCGCGCAGATCTTCGAGGCGATCGGCCTCGGCGAGGACGTCGTGTCCCGCTGCTTCACCGGCACCACGTCCCGGCTCGGCGGCGTCGGCTTCGACGTGCTGGCCCGCGAGGTCGCCGCGCGGCACGCCCGCGCCTACCCGCCGGGCGGCAACGAGCTGCCGCACCGGACGCTGGAGGTCGGCGGCGAGTACCAGTGGCGCCGCGAGGGCGAGCCGCACCTGTTCAACCCGGACACGGTGTTCAAGCTGCAGCACGCCACCCGCACCCGCCGCTACGAGATCTTCAAGGAGTACAGCGCCAAGGTCGACTCGCAGGCCGAGCAGCTGATGACGCTCCGCGGCCTGTTCAAGCTGAAGGACGGCGAGCGGCCGCCGGTGCCGATCGAGGAGGTCGAGCCCGCCGCGGAGATCGTCAAGCGGTTCTCCACCGGCGCGATGTCCTACGGGTCGATCTCCGCCGAGGCGCACGAGACCCTCGCGATCGCGATGAACCGGCTGGGCGGCAAGTCCAACACCGGCGAGGGCGGCGAGGACCCGGCGCGCTTCACCCCCGACGAGAACGGCGACCTGCGCCGCAGCGCGATCAAGCAGGTCGCGTCCGGGCGGTTCGGCGTCACCTCCGAGTACCTCACCAACGCCGACGACATCCAGATCAAGATGGCGCAGGGCGCCAAGCCCGGCGAGGGCGGCCAGCTGCCCGGCCACAAGGTCTACCCGTGGATCGCCAAGACCCGGCACTCCACCCCCGGCGTCGGCCTCATCTCGCCGCCGCCGCACCACGACATCTACTCCATCGAGGACCTGGCGCAGCTCATCCACGACCTGAAGAACGCCAACCCGGCGGCGCGCGTGCACGTCAAGCTCGTCGCCGAGATGGGCGTCGGCACGGTCGCGGCGGGGGTGTCCAAGGCGCACGCCGACGTCGTGCTGATCTCCGGGCACGACGGCGGCACCGGCGCGTCCCCGCTGACCTCCCTCAAGCACGCCGGCACGCCGTGGGAGCTCGGCCTCGCCGAGACGCAGCAGACGCTGCTGCTCAACGGCCTGCGCGACCGCATCGTCGTGCAGACCGACGGGCAGATGAAGACCGGCCGGGACGTCATCATCGCGGCGCTGCTCGGCGCCGAGGAGTACGGCTTCGCGACCGCTCCGCTCGTGGTGTCCGGCTGCATCATGATGCGGGTCTGCCACCTGGACACCTGCCCGGTCGGGGTCGCCACCCAGAACCCGGTGCTGCGGCAGCGGTTCAGCGGCAAGCCCGAGTTCGTCGTGAACTTCTTCGAGTTCGTCGCCGAGGAGGTCCGCGAGCACCTGGCGGCCCTCGGGTTCCGGTCGCTGGACGAGGCGATCGGCCACGTCGAGATGATCGACACCCGCGACGCCGTCGAGCACTGGAAGGCGTCCGGGCTGGACCTCAGCCCGATCCTGCACATGCCGGCACGCGCCGGGGGCGCCGCCCTGCACCGCGTCACCGAGCAGGACCACGGCCTGGAGAAGGCCCTGGACAACACGCTCATCCAGCTCGCCGAGGGCGCGCTCGCGTTCGGCGACAAGGTCACCCTCGACCTGCCGATCCGCAACGTCAACCGGACCGTCGGCACCATGCTCGGCCACGAGCTGACCAGGCGGCACGGCGGCGCGGGCCTGCCCGACGACACGATCGACGTCACGTTCACCGGCTCGGCCGGCAACTCCTTCGGCGCGTTCGTGCCGCGCGGCATCACGCTCCGGCTGATCGGCGACGCCAACGACTACGTCGGCAAGGGCCTGTCCGGCGGGCGCCTCACCCTGCGCCCGCCCGCCGACGCCGGGTTCGCCGCCGAGGAGCAGATCATCGGCGGCAACGTCATCCTGTACGGCGCCACCTCCGGCGAGCTGTTCGCCCGCGGCATCGTCGGCGAGCGGTTCTGCGTCCGCAACTCCGGCGCCACCGCCGTCGTCGAGGGCGTCGGCGACCACGCCTGCGAGTACATGACCGGCGGCCGCGCCGTCATCCTCGGCCGCACCGGCCGCAACCTCGCGGCCGGCATGTCCGGCGGCATCGCCTACGTCCTGGACCTCGTGCCCGAGCGCGTCAACGGCGAGATGGTCGACCTGGAACCGCTCGGCGCCGACGACCTCGGCTTCGTCCGGGACGTCGTCGCCCGGCACCTCGCCGAGACCGGCTCCCCGGTCGCGCGGCGCCTGCTGGACGACTGGGACACCGCCGGCACCCGCTTCACCAAGATCATGCCGCGGGACTACCGGCGCGTCCTCGACGCCATGGCCAAGGCCGAGGCCGAAGGACGCGACGTCGACGAGGCCGTCATGGCCGCGGCGCAGAGCTGAGAGAGGGGGACTTCCCTATGGCTGACCCGAAGGGTTTCCTCACCGTCGGGCGGGAGCTCCCGAAGCGGCGCCCCGTCGACGTGCGCATCAAGAGCTGGTCCGAGGTCTACGAGGACTTCGGCCGCGACCGCCTGGAGAAGCAGGCGAGCCGCTGCATGGACTGCGGCATCCCGTTCTGCCACCAGGGCTGCCCGCTCGGCAACCTCATCCCCGAATGGAACGACCTCGTCTACCGCCGGGACTGGCAGGAGGCCGCCGAGCGGCTCCACGCCACCAACAACTTCCCGGAGTTCACCGGGCGGCTGTGCCCGGCGCCGTGCGAGAGCGCCTGCGTCCTCGGCATCAACCAGGACCCCGTCACCATCAAGCGGGTCGAGGTCGAGATCATCGACCGGGCGTTCGCGGAGGGCTGGGTCCGCCCCCGCCCGCCCGCCGTCAAGACCGGCAAGAGCGTCGCGGTCGTCGGCTCCGGGCCCGCCGGCCTCGCCGCCGCGCAGCAGCTCACCCGCGCCGGCCACGACGTCACCGTCTACGAGCGCGCCGACCGCGTCGGGGGCCTGCTCCGCTACGGCATCCCCGAGTTCAAGATGGAGAAGCGGCACCTCGACCGGCGCCTCGCCCAGATGCGCGCCGAGGGCACCGACTTCAAGACCTCGGTGAACGTCGGCGTCGACGTCACCGCCGACGACCTGCGCGCCCGCTACGACGCCGTCGTCCTCGCCGGCGGCGCCACCGCCTGGCGCGACCTGCCCGTCCCCGGACGCGAGCTCAACGGCGTCTACCAGGCGATGGAGTACCTGCCCCCGGCCAACCGGGTGCAGGAGGGCGACTACGCCGAGTCGCCGATCTCCGCGAAGGGCAAGCACGTCGTGGTCATCGGCGGCGGCGACACCGGCGCCGACTGCATCGGCACCGCGATCCGGCAGGGCGCCGCCTCGGTCACCCAGCTGGAGATCATGCCGCGGCCGCCGGAGTCGCGCCCCGGCACCCAGCCGTGGCCGACCTACCCCATGCTGTTCAAGGTCGAGAGCGCCCACGAGGAGCTCGCCGACCTCGGCGGCGACCGCGTCTACGCCGTGTCCACCACCGAGTTCGCCGGGGACGCCGACGGCAACGTCCGCGCCCTGCGGCTCGTGGAGGTCGGCGGCCCGGAGACCGGCTTCACGCCCGTCGAGGGCACCGAGCGGGAGATCCCCGCCGACCTGGTCACCCTCGCCATGGGCTTCCTCGGCCCCGAGCGCGAGGGGCTCCTCGGCCAGCTCGGCGTCGACCTCGACCAGCGCGGCAACGTCGTCCGCGACGCCGACTACCGGACGTCGGTGGACGGCGTGTACGCCGCCGGGGACATGGGCCGCGGCCAGTCCCTGATCGTGTGGGCCATCGCGGAGGGACGCGCCGCCGCCCGCGGCGTCGACGCCCACCTCACCGGCCGCACCGACCTGCCCTACCCGATCCCGCCCACGGCGCGTCCGATCGCCTGACCGCCCGATCCGCCGGCCGGGCGGCGAAGGCCCGGCGTGAAGGCCCCGGAGGCACGCCGCCTCCGGGGCCTTCGATGTGCCAGCATCGACACATGGGAACCGCGCCCACCGTCCCGAGCAGCGCCGTCCCGGACACCGCCGCCCCGGGCACCGTCCCGGACACCGCCCTGCTGCGCCGCATGCGGCTGGCCCGCGACACCATGGACCGCGACTGGGCGCAGCCCCTCGACGTCGCCGCCGTCGCCGCCCGCGCCGGCTACTCGCGCTACCACTTCGTCCGGTTGTTCCGGGAGGTCTACGGCGAGACGCCCGGCGCCTACCTCGCCCGCCGCCGCATCGAACGCGCCCAGGACCTGCTGCGCAACGCGAACCTCACCGTCACCGAGATCTGCATGCTCGTCGGCTTCAGCAGCCTCGGCACGTTCTGCACCCGCTTCAAGCGCGAGACCGGCATGACCCCCACCGAGTTCCGCGCCCGCGCCCGCACCGCCGGCGCCGCCGCGATCCCCGGCTGCTTCGTGCTGCTGTGGGCGGGCGGCTTCCGCGCGGACGGCCCAGGCGCCGCAAATATCGAGAAGGCGGCCCCGCCGCCGCCCTCCTAGGGTGGACGAAACACCTGATCAGAAGGGGAACCATCATGATCACGAAGCTGGGGCTCGCCACGGTCTGGGTGCTCGACCAGGACTCGGCCAAGCGGTTCTTCACCGAGAAACTCGGCCTGGAGGTCCGCGACGACATGACCCTCGGCGAGGGCGGCATGCGCTGGCTCACCCTCGGCGCCGAGCAGCAGCCCGACCTCAGCCTCACCCTCATGGTGCCCGGCCCGCCCAGCATGGACCCCGAGTCCGCCGCGCAGATGAGGGCCCTCATCGCCAAGGGCGTCCTCGGCGCCGGCGCCTTCACCACCGACGACTGCCACGGCGACTACGCGGCCATGTCCGCCAAGGGCGTCGAATTCCTCCAGAAGCCCGAAAAGCGTCCCTACGGCATCGAAGCCGTCTTCCGCGACGACTCCGGCTGCTGGTACAGCCTCACCCAGCCCTTCGACAAGCTCGACGAGACCGTCCCCTGGAACGACTGCGTCACCTGACCGGCCCGCCCGGCGACACGGCTCCGCGGCCCGACTTGTGGTCCCGGACCACGTCGGCTACGGTCCCGCCAAGGCTCCCGATGCGGCGACCGCCGGGCCACGCCCGCCGCGCCGCCGCGGGCCGGGCGCTCCCGCCCCCGCACGCGGGACGACAGCGGTCCGGCCACCCACCGCTGGGGTGGCCGGACCGACCGCCCCCTCCCGCAGGTGTCCGTTTCCTGCAAGACCGGCCCGGAGCGGCCGCCCTAAGGTCGGCCGCATGAACGTCCTGGACCACTCCCACCTCACCCGCGCCGCCGACTTCATGCGGCGCAGCGCCCGCCTCATCGACCGGCACCGGTTCGCCCTCCACTTCCGCGGCGGACCCGCCGGCCCCGTCCTTCAGGCCCTCCGCGCCTACGAGAACCCCGACGGCGGCTACGGGCACGCACTCGAACCCGACCTGCGCGGCGAAGGCAGCCAGCCCGTCGCCACCCAGCACGCCCTGCAGTTCCTGCACGAGGCCGGAGCCGACGACGACCCCGCCGTCACCCGCACCGGCGACTACCTCGCGTCCATCACCCGCGCCGACGGGGGAGTGCCGTTCGTCCTGCCGACCGTCCGCGACACCCCGCACGCCCCCTGGTGGC
>NZ_SMKM01000222.1 GCF_004348665.1 Actinomadura sp. GC306
GGCGGGTGCCGTCATGGACGCCGAGGTCCGACCCGCACAGCCCGACCGCCTGCATCGCGACGACGACGTCATGGCGTCCGGGTTCCGGCTCCGCCCAGGAGTCGACGACCTCGGTGCGCCGAGGTCCCGTCAGGACGATCGCCCTCATGCTTGTGACCCCCACCACATGTCCGCAATGTGCCGTTGACACTAAAATCACTGGTCGAGGGATGGCAAGCGGTTGCCAAAAGTTTCCATCATGGGATGCTGACCCGTGCTGGGGGCGCGGGCGAAGGGCGGGCGGATGGCGCAGGGGAAAGCGGGCGGCGGACGGCCGACGATCTACGACGTGGCGAAGGCGGCCGGGGTGTCGCCGTCCACCGTGTCGCGGGCGATGTCCAA
Source organism: Actinomadura sp. GC306 (assembly GCF_004348665.1). GTDB lineage: Bacteria > Actinomycetota > Actinomycetes > Streptosporangiales > Streptosporangiaceae > Spirillospora. The sequence continues at coordinate 382 of NZ_SMKM01000222.1, forward strand.
CCCCGGGCGCGTCAACGCCGTGACCGCCGAGCGGGTGGCCGAGGTCGCCGCCCGGCTCGGCTACCGCGCCAACACCCTCGCCCGCGCGCTGCCCTCGGGCCGCACCGACACCCTCGCGCTGTTCGTCTCCGACATCACCAACCCCCACTTCTTCGGGGTGATCCGCGGCGCCGAGCACCAGGCGCGCGCCGCGGGCTGCACGCTGATCGTCGGGGACACCGAGGAGTCGCCCGAGGTCGAGGCGCGCAACATCGAGCGGCTGGAGGCGTCGGTCGACGGGTTCGTCATCGCGGCGAGCCGGATGTCCGACGCGGAGATCGTCGAGCTGTCGGCCGGGCACCGCCTCACCCTGGTCAGCCGGCAGGTCGCCGACGTGCCAAGCGTGATCGTCGACCACGCCGAGGGCACCCGGCAGATCGTCGAGCACCTCGCCTCGCTGGGGCACCGCTCGATCGTCTTCCTCGGCGGGCCGCCGCGCTCCTGGCTGGGCGCCCGCCGCTGGGAGTCACTGGCCGCCGCCGCGCGGCCGCACGGGATCGCGATCCAGCGGCTCGGGCCGTTCCCCCCGACCATGGCCGGGGGCGCCGCCGCCGCGGACGCCGCGCTCACGACCGGCGCCACCGCCGCCGTCGCGCACAACGACCTGCTCGCCATCGGCGTGCTGCGCCGCTGCGCCGAGCGGGACGTGTCCGTGCCCGCGGACCTCAGCGTCGTCGGCTACGACGACATCTTCGGCGCGGACTTCTGCTCCCCGCCGCTGACCACGCTCGCCGGGCAGTTCGAGGAGTCCGGCCGCACCGCCGTCGACATGCTCCTGGCCATGCGCGACCGGCACGGCGTGCGCCCGCCCCGCGACCGGGTCGTCCTCCCCTCGCACCTCGCCATCCGGCGCTCGACCGGCCCCGCCCCGCGCTGAGCGGGCCCGGCCGGGGTTCAGTCGGCTGCGGCGAGGTGGCGGGAGTTGCGGACGGCCATCCGGTGCACCTCGTCCTCGGTGAAGCCCTCCGCGAGGAGGCGGTCGGCCATGAGCGCCATGCCGTCCTCGACGGGCGGGTTGAAGGGCTGGCCGAGGTCACTGGTCAGGACGGAGTGCTCGGGCCCCACGGCGCGGATGTTCGCCAGCCAGACGTCCCAGGAGACCTTGCCGGTGTAGGCGGTGGTGAAGCAGCGCTCCATGAAGGCGCCCTTCGCCGCGAGCGCCCGCTGCCGGTCCACCGCGACGCGCTGCGAGGTGAACTCCGGATGGGTGACGACGATGCGCCGCACGCCGGCCGCGGCCGCCGCGTCCACGACGGTGTCGATCTCCGCCGCGCTGAGGTGGCCGGTCGCGAGCGTCATGTCGTACTTGGCGATCACCTGGAGCACCTGGCGGGTGGGCTCGGTGACCCGGCCGTCGGCGACGACGTCCACCGGGTCGGCCGCCATGCCCTCGGCGCGCAACTCGTCCTGCAGCCGCGCCCACATCGGCGGCCGGGCGCCCTCCGGCGCGCTCGCCGTGCAGGCGCGCTGGTTGGCGCTGTCCACGGTCGGCAGCCACACGAACCGGGCCCCGGCACGCGCGGCGAGCTCAACCGCGAGCGGGTTCATGCCGCCCACCGAGCCGTTCAGCGTGATCGCCCCGAGGACGTCGACCCCCGGGACGGCCGCGCGCACCACCGCGGCGCGCTCGGCCGTGGCGAAGTAGTGCGACTTCAGCACGAGGCCGGCCAGCCCCGCCGCCGCGAACCGCGGCGCCACCGACAGGTCGTCGATGAGCCGCTCCACCACGTCGGGGGCCACGTGGACGTGCAGGTCGTAGGCACCCCGGACGAGTTCGCGCGCCCGCTCGGACGGCTTCGGATGCTCGCTCATCTCTTCCCTTCGAGAACGTCGGCGATGTACTCGGCGATGGCCATGGACGAGGTCGCGGCGGGCGACGGCGCGTTGCGGACGGCGGTCACCGCCCCAAGCCGGTGGATGCGGAAATCGTCCACCAGGCCGCCGTCCCGGTCGAGCGCCTGCGCGCGCACCCCCGCCCCCGCGCGGACCACGTCGCCGGGCCCGATCTCCGGCACGTACCGCCGCGCCGCCGCCATGTAGGCGCGCTTGGACAGCGACCCGCGCACCTCCCGGACGCCGGTGCGCCAGTGCCGCCGCGCCATCCGCCACGACCCGCCCCACGCGGCGATGTCGCGCAGGTCCCGCAGCGAGACGTCCGAGCGGCGGTACCCCTCGCGGGCCAGGGCGAGGACGGCGTTGGGCCCCACCTCGACGTCCCCCGACACCCGCCGGGTGAAGTGCACGCCGAGGAACGGGTAGCGCGGATCCGGGACCGGGTAGATGAGCCCGCGCACCAGGTGCGCCTTCGCCGGGACGACCGTCATGTACTCGCCCCGGAACGGGACGATCCGCGGCCCCGGGTCGTCGCCCGCGAAGCCGGACACGACGTCGCCGTGGATCCCCGCGCAGACGACCAGGTGCCCGACCCGTATGCGCTCCTCCCCCGAGGCGACCTCAACCCCGGTGCCGGAGGACGCGATGCCGGTCACGGGGAAGGAGAACCGGACCTCGCCGCCTGCTGCGGCGATGTCGTCGGCGAACGCCTCGGCGATCCGCGTGAAGTCGGTGATGGCGGTGTGCGGGGAGTGCAGCGCCGCCCGGCCGACCGCGTGCGGTTCGATGTCGCGGATGCCCGGCGCGTCCAGCCGCCGCATCCCGGGCACGGAGTTCTCCGTGGCCCGCGTCTCCAGTTCGCCGAGGCGGGCCGCGTCGTCCTCGTCCACGGCGACGACGAGCTTGCCGCACTCGTCGTAGGGGATCCGCCGCTCGGCGCAGTACTCGCGCAGCATGGCCCGTCCGCGCGTGCACAGCTCCGCCTTGAGGCTGCCGGGCTTGTAGTAGATGCCCGCGTGCACCACCCCGGAGTTGTGCCCGGTCTGGTGGACGGCGACGCGGTCCTCCTTCTCCAGGACCACGATCCGCGTCCCCGGCCGCCGCCGGGTGATCTCCCGTCCGATGGCGAGCCCGATGATGCCCGCCCCGACGATCCCGACGACCTCGTCAGCCATGCGCGTTCCCGTCCGTCCCCTGGTGCCCTACGAGACCGCTCCTTCATACCCCGTAGCCGCCGTCCCCGTCCCGGCCGGGGGCGGCGGCGCGGGACCGGGCGCCGGCGACCACCGCCTTCGCCAGGCCGATCGCGGACCCGCCGCCGATCGCGACGACGCAGTCCGCGCCCGCCTCCCCGACGACCGCCATGGCCTCCGCCGTCACGGCCACCGGCGTGTGCGGCGCGGCACCGGCTCCACGTGGTAGTCGGACGGGGCGAGGCGGCGGGTGCGGCGGCGGTAGCCGGTCATGAAGCCGGGCCAGTTGTTGGTGTTGCGGCGGTCGGCGTCGAGGTACCAGCTATCGCAGCCGCCCTGGTTCCACACGGACGTGCTGAGGCTGCGCTGCGCGGCGGAGTCGAACCCGTCCAGGACGTCGGCGCGGACCTCCAGCGACCTGGCGCCGTCCGCGAGCAGGCGGGCGGCCTGGACGATGTAGGCCATCTGGCTTTCGAGCATGTGGACGATGGAGCCGGAGCCCACGTTCGTGTTGGGCCCGTACATGAGGAAGAAGTTGGGGAAGCCGGTGACGGCCATGCCGAGGTAGGCGCGGGCGCCGTCCTTCCAGGCCGCGTTCAGTTCCTGGCCGTGCAGGCCGATGACGCGCATGGGCGCGACGAAGTCCTGGGAGCGGAAGCCGGTCGCCCAGATGAGGGTGTCGGCCGGATGGTGCCCGCCGTGCCCCGTGCGGAGGCCGTCCGGCGCCACCTCGGTGATGGGGCTGTCGACGACCCGCACGTCGGGCCGGTTGAGGGTCGCGTAGTAGTCGCTGGAGGTGAGGATCCGCTTGCAGCCGGGCTCGTAGCGGGGCCGCAGCCGTTCGCGCAGGCCCCGGTCGCGCACCGACAGGAGCGCGAACCCGCACATCGCGCGGATGTGCGCGGACAGCAGCCGGCGGCCGCGCGGCGCGACCAGCGCGGGGTTGAGCAGCAGCTCGAACCACAGGAAGACGCCCAGCCGGGAGAGCTTCTGCACGGCCGGGAGGCGGCGGTTCAGGGCCCGCCGCCAGCGCGGGTAGACGCGGTCGGGCTTGCGGCTGATCCAGTGCGACTCCAGCTGGAAGATCGTCGTCTCGGCCGCGGCCGGGGCGATGAGCGGCACGAACTGGACGGCGCTCGCGCCGTTGCCGACGACCGCGACCCGCTTCCCGCGCAGGTCGTGGCCGTGGTCCCAGCGCGCGGAGTGGAAGACGGTGCCGGCGAAGGAGTCCAGGCCGGGCAGCTTGGGGACGGCGGGGTTGCTGAGCTGCCCGCACGCCGCGACCAGGAGGTCGAAGTCGTGGCACGCCCCGTCGCGCAGGTGCAGGCGCCACTTCCCCGCTCCCGGCACGTATTCCGCGTTGGTGACCTCGGCACGGAACCGGATGTGCGGGAGGATGCCGTACTTGACGGCGCAGTGCCGCAGGTAGCCCAGGATCTCCGGCTGCTCGGCGAAGCGGCGGGACCAGTCGGGCTTGGGCTCGAAGGAGAAGGAGTACAGGTGGGACGGGGCGTCGCAGGCGGCACCGGGGTAGGTGTTGTCGCGCCAGACGCCGCCGAGGTCGTCGGCCTTCTCGAACACGGTGATGTCGGTGAAGCCCGCCCTGCGCAGGCCGATGGCCAGGCCGATCCCGCTGAACCCGCTCCCGACGATGGCGATGGACGGTTCCCTGCGTCCCATGCGCGGCTCCCTGCTCTTCCCGGCCCGCCGGCGGGCGCCCGCGCCGGCGCGGCGGGCCGCACCGGCGCACGCCGATAACCGACACTTCTGTCGGTTAGAGTGAAGGCAAGGCGAGAGGGAGTCAAGACGGTGGCGGAAACACATCCGAAAACGAGAATGCGCGGCCCGGCCCGCAAGGCGCTCATCACCGAGGCCGCGCTGGAGATATTCGCCGACAAGGGCTATCACGCCACCTCGCTCGGCGAGATCGCGAAGGCGGCGGGCGTGGCGCGGACGGTGCTGTACGACCATTTCCCGTCCAAGCGGGTGCTGCTGCTGGCGGTCATGCAGGAGCAGAACACCGCGCTGGTCGAGTACGTGGGCGCGCGGATCACCGGCGCCGGCCCGCCCCGGGAGCGGATGCGGTCGACCATCGACGCCTACTTCAGCTTCGCGCAGAGCAGGCCCGCCGCGCGCAAGCTGCTGTTCGACCGCGCGAACGAGGACGACCCGGAGATCACCACCGTCCGGCAGGGCATCCGGGAGGCGCGGACCAGGGCGGTGACGGCCCTGCTCGGCAACGACATCCGCACGACGGTCGGGCGGGACCCGCACGAGCCGATCGCCGAGGCGATGGTGGAACTTCTCATCACCGGTCTCGACGGCGTCGCGCAATGGTGGGAACGCCACCCCGACATGCCCAGATCGACGCTGGTCGAAGGGGCGATGCGCGTCCTCTGGACGGGTCTCGGCAACGCCGAATAGCGCGGGCACTTCTGGCGTCTTCCGGCCACCGCGGGGCTTGACGCCCCCCGGTGGCTTCCGCATAGTTGGGGTCCATTCGTTACCGACACCTGTGTCGGTTAACCCCCACCCCGTGAGGAGTGCGCCGTGGAGGACAGGACCCCATCGCAGCCCGAATCGCAGCCCGAGCCCGAAGAGAACACCGGCGGGAGCGGCGTCGGCCGCCGCCAGTTCGTCACCGGCGCGATCGCGGCGGCCGGCGCGGTCGCGGCGAGCGGGGCGCTGGGCGGAGGCACCGCGCACGCGGCCGCCCCCGCCGCCCGGCACGCCGGGCGGACCCGCAGATTCGCCGCCGGCCGCCGCGTCGCGATCTTCGGCGGCGGCATGGGCGGGCTCAGCACCGCACAGGAGCTCGCCGAACGCGGCTTCCAGGTCACCGTCTACGAACGCAAGGCGTGGGGCGGCAAGAACCGCAGCATCCCCGTGCCGAACACCGGCACGGGAGGCCGCAAGGACCTCCCGGGCGAGCACGGGTTCCGGTTCTTCCCGGGCTTCTACCAGAACCTGCCCGACACCATGAGCCGCATCCCGCTGCCGGGCGGCGGCAACGTCGCCCAGAACCTGATGGCGGGCAAGGAGGTCAGCGCCTACTACAACGGGACCAAGGTCGTCCTGCCCGCCGCCGGCAGCATCATCGGCACGCTCAGCCCCGAGTCGCTGCTGAACTTCCTCAGCACCGGGATCAACGTGCTCGGCAAGGTCCCGGCCTGGGAGGTCGGCTACTTCCTGCAGAAGATGATCGCCTTCGTCACCAGCGGGCCGAAGCGCCGGTTCCAGCAGTGGGAGTACATGAGCTTCTCCCAGTTCGTCAACGCCCAGAAGATGTCCAAGTCCTACAACGAGCTGCTGGTCGACATGTTCACCGGCACCCTCGTCGCCGCCAAGGCCGACAAGGCCGGCGCCCACACCATGGGCAAGATGGCGGAGGCCTGGGTCTACAGCACCCTGGGCCTCGGCGGCTACAAGGAGCCCGACCGGCTCCTCAACGCCCCCACCAACGAATCGCTCATCGACCCGTGGATGAACCACCTGCGTTCACTGGGCGTCACCTTCCAGATCGACGCGACGCTGGAGCAGCTCACCGTCCAGGACCGGCAGATCGCCGGTGCCCGGGTCCGGGGGGCGGGCGGCGTCGTCGACGTCCAGGCCGACTACTACGTGCTGGCGGTACCGCTCGAACGCGCGGTCCCGCTGCTCAACGACGACATCCTGGCCGTCGACCCCTCGCTGCGGTCGCTGCGCGAGCTGACGACCGACTGGATGAACGGCATCATGTTCTACCTGCGGCAGCCGATCAACCTCGGCAGGGGCCACGTCGCCTACGCCGCCCAGCCCTGGGCGCTGACCTCGATCAACCAGGGCCAGTTCTGGAAGAACACGAACATCAGCCGCACCTACGGCAACGGCGAGGTCAACGACATCCTGTCGATGTGCATCTCGGCCTGGGACGTCCCCGGCATCCTCTACGGCAAGCCGGCCCGCGAGTGCACCCACGAGCAGATCTTCAACGAGGTCAAGGCCCAGCTCCGCGCGGCCATCCCGTGGGGCCCGATCGTCCTCAACGACTTCAACATCCACTCGTACTTCATCGACCCGGCCATCACCGGCAACGGCACCCCGAACGTCGCCAACGAGGAGCCGCTGCTGATCAACAGGCCCGGCTCCTGGAACCACCGCCCCGAGGCCACCACCGCCCTGCCGAACCTGTTCCTGGCCTCCGACTACGTGAAGGCCGACATCAACCTGGCGACCATGGAGGGCGCCAACGAGGCCGGACGCAAGGCCGCCAACGGAATCCTGGAGGCGTCCGGAGTCAACGAGACCCCCGCCAAGCTCTTCAAGATGTACCTGCCCAACGAGTTCAAGGGCTTCTACGACGACGACGACCGCCGCTTCGACCGGGGCGAGGCCAACGCGTTCGACCTCTGGGACCCCGTCAAGCCGTGACCCCCGGAAAGCCCTGACCCCAGGAAAGCCCTGACCCGCCACTCGGCCGGTCGCGGCGCCCCCACCCCACCCGATGCCGCCGCCCGCGGCCCGGCTCCGCGCGCCAACCGGCCGGGGCGCGGGCGGCACGGAGGGCTTCGCCATGTCCGTCCAGTACCAGCTCCTCGCCTTCCTCTCCACCGGCGTCTACTTCGCCGGGCTGGCCTACTTCAAGACGGCCGCGGCCGGTATGCACACCCTGCAGGGCAGCCGTCCGTGGCACCTGACCCGCACCCTGCTCACCAGCAGGACGTGGCTCACCGGTGCGGCCGTGCTCGGTATCGGAGCCGCCCTCCAGGTGACGGCCCTGACGGGGCTGTCGCTGGGTCGCGGCGCCGCTGGCGATGGGCCGGCTCCAGATCGCCCTGCAGCGCAGCCGCCTGGTGGTCGTGGGGCTCGGCGCCACCGCGACCGCCAAGACCTACCTGCTTCTCGTGGCCACGCCCCTCTACGGGGAGCCGTGGCCCGCCGAAGGCGATCAGGCGGCATTGGCCATCGCGCTAGCGATCGTGGCCGTCACCGCCGTCCCGCACCACGAACCCCGAGACACCGCACCACGAGACACCGCACCCCGAGATTCGGCCGCACGACAGGAAGTAGCGCATGGACCACCAGCAGCGCCTGCAGCACCCCTCCTGGATGTCCAAACCCCCGTGGATCCTAGTTCTTCGCCATCTGGCCTCTGGCGACATCCGGGCGACTCCCGCGCAGCTCACGGTGTTCCGGTCGTTCGCCGAGGCGGGTGACCCGCCGGCGGACGCGGTCGCGGAGATGATCGCGCGGCTCCCCGGCGGCACCGGCCGGCGGCTGTTCGAGCGCGCCCTGCACGAGGGCATCGACGCCGTCGACGACCCGCCGCGCGAGCTGGTGGACTTCTTCGCCGAGGTCGACGCCGTCCCGTACTGGGTGGACGCCGACCGGCTCGAACGCGGCGCCAGGGTCATCGCCCGCACCGGCCTGCTCGGGCTCGCGATGGTGATGCCGTGCACGTCCCTCTACGGCGGCTACCTGGCGTCCCGCGCCAACAAGACCCTCGTCCGCACCGGCGACCTCGACTCCATGGCGCCGCGCCGGCTGGCCGAGACGGCGAGCTGGTGGGTGGACGTCACCACCCCCGGCGGGCTCGGCAGGTTCGACACCGGCTTCAAGCAGACGCTCCGGGTCCGCGTCATGCACTCGCAGGTGCGCGCCGCGATGCGGCGGCGCGGCGACTGGGACCACGAGGCGTGGGACGCGCCGATCAACCAGGTCCAGATGGCCGGAACCCTGCTGCTGTTCTCCCTGGTGATGCTGCTCGGCTCGCGCGCCCTCGGGCTCCAGTTCTCCGCAGCCGACCGGGCCGCGGCCATGCATCTCTGGCGCTACGTGGGCCACCTCATGGGCGTCCACCACGATCTGCTACCCGCCACGGAGGCCGACGCGTGGCGGCTCCTCTGGCTGGAGGGCGCCACCGAGTTCATGCCGGACGACGACACGCGGCTGCTCGCCCGCTCGCTGATGGACGCGGCGGCCCCGCTGCTGCTCCCGCCCCGCCTGAAGAACTCTCCCCTGGCCCAGCGCCTGCTGACGAACTATTTGTTCTCGTACAGCCGCATCGTCCTCGGCAAACGCAACGCCGACTTCCTCGGGGCACCCGACCTGAAGGCGTACCGGGCCGCCGTCCTCGGCACCTCCACCGCGGTCTTCGCCCTGGAGAGCGTCCGGCGGGTGGTGCCCGCGGCCACCCGGTTGAGCGAACGCATCGGGCAGCGCCGCCGCACCGCGCTCATCCAGCGCATGCTGCTGGAGCAGCACGGCGACCGCACCCACAGCCGCATGGACGGCCGCAGCCCCGGGGGCCGGGCCCTCAAGGGCGCCTGACGTCGCGCCGGTGGCCCGATGTGGCCGATGGGTCGGATGGGTCTGGGCAAGATCCCGAAAGGCGTTCATATTCCCGGTCATGATGGGCAAGCGCGTCTCGCGCACCGCAGTCGCCGCACTCGCGTTCACCGTGGCCCTGGGCCTGATGGCGGCCCCGGCCCTCGGCCACGCCGAACGCGAGGTCAGGTTCCCGGCAGGGACGGGCAAGGTCCCGACGTACCGCCAGGCACCGGCCTCACCGAGGCTGGTGGTGTGCAAACCGGAGTCCGCCGGCCTGATCGAGGACTACACGGGCTGGCTGCGAACTCTCAACGAGCGCCTCCTCGCCGAATGCTCGTACCGGCACATCCAGGCCGCGGTGAACGACGTCACCGAGCGCGGCACGACCATCTACGTCCTGCCCGGCACGTACCGCGAGGAGCCGAGCCGAGCCGCACCGAGCCCGGAGTGCGCCCCGCTGGAGGGCAGGGACCTGCTCAGCTACGCCGAGCAGTACGCCTGCCCCAACCTCCAGCAGCTCGTCGCCGTCTTCGGCGACGAGACACCGGGCGGCGACGACTACTCATGCGACAGCCCGCGCTGCGACCTCCAGCTGGAGGGCACCGGCCGCGAGATGACCGACGTCGTCATCGAGGGCGGGTTCAAGGACGACGGGACGTGGGAGAAGCTCAACGGCATCCGCTCCGACCGCGCCGACGGCTTCTACCTGCGCAACATCACCACGCAGCTGTTCGAGTTCAACGGCGTGTACATCCTTGAGCAGGACGGCTTCGTGATCGACCGCGCGCTGGCCCGGTGGAACGAGGAGTACGGCTTCCTCACCTTCGCCAGCGACCACGGCCTCTACACCGACTGCGAGGGCCACGGCAACGGCGACGCGGGCATCTACCCGGGCTCGGCGTCCCCGCTCAACGGCCGCCGCCACTCGATCGAGATCCAGCGCTGCAACTCCCACCACAACGCGCTCGGCTACTCCGGCACCGCCGGCGACTCCGTCTACGCGCACGACAACACGTTCCACCACAACTCGGCGGGCGTCTCGATGGACAGCGCCTTCCCCGGCCACCCCGGCCTGCCGCAGAACCACGCCACCTTCGAGAACAACCTGATCTACAGCAACAACGTCAACTACTACGGCAACGTCTGGGACGGCACCTGCGCCAAGCTCCCCCGGGACCGCGGCCACGAACGCGGCGTCGTCTGCCCCGCCCCGCCCGTCCCGGTCGGCACCGGACTCCTGCTCGGCGGCGGGAACGACAACAACTACGTCCACAACCGCCTGTACGACAACTGGCGCAGCGGCTTCCGGCAGATCTGGGTGCCCGCCCCGCTCCGCGGCGAGAACGACCTGCTGAAGTTCCGCGACACCTCCCACCGCAACCGCTACACGCGCAACGCCTTCGGCGTCGCCCCGGACGGCAGGGTCCTCCCCAACGGCCTGGACGTGTGGTGGGACGAGCAGGGCGACGGCAACTGCTGGGAGGACAACAC
>NZ_SMKM01000223.1 GCF_004348665.1 Actinomadura sp. GC306
GGGTGAAAGCGGTCCTGGGAATTTTTCCGGGGCGAATAGCGTGATGGTCGCTTCGTATCTTGGCCGGTGGTCGGGGAAGTGTCGGATGGGCGGATACTCGCCGTGATTGTCCGGTTACTTTTATGGACTTGTGGGAGTCGGGGGTGTCCACTACGCATGTGCAGCGTGGTTCTCCGGCTTTCCCATCGGGCGAATACCGCTCGGTACGGAGAATGTGGAAGGTGAGGCGCGATGGACCCCCGGAAGATCAAGGATAATTTCGCCCTCGTCGGCGCGCACGGCATCGAGGTCGCCGAGTATTTCTATGCCGATCTTTTCGCGCGTGAACCGGGGCTGCGGTCGATGTTCCCGGCGGCGATGTCGAAGCAGCACGAGGTCCTGCTCGCCGCACTCTCGCAGATCGTCTCGTCGGTCGACGACCCCGAGGCGCTCGTGCCGTTCCTGCAGGACCTCGGCCGGCGGCACCACGGGTTCGGCGTGGCCGAAGAGCACTACGCGCCGGTGGGCGCGAGCCTCTTGGCCACCTTGGCCTACTTCAGCGGGCCCGAGTGGAACGCGGACCTCGAACGCGACTGGACGGACGCCTACCAACTCGTCGCGAAGGTCATGACGGAGGGCGTGGCCGTCTCCTGAATCCGACATGGACGCCCAACGCCTGAAGGCCAACTTCGACCGGGTCGCCGAGCAGGGGGACGCGGTCGCCCTGTTCTTCTACTCCGACCTCTTCGTCCGCAACCCGCATCTGCGCGACATGTTCCCGATCGGCATGCGCGGGCAGCGCGACAAGCTGCTGCGGGCCCTCGGGCACATCGTCGCCCGCGCGGACGACCTGCCCGCCCTCGTCCCGTTCCTCCGGCAGCTCGGCCGCGACCACCGCAGGTTCGGCATCCTGTCCGAGCACTACCCGCACGTGGGGGCCAGCCTCATCGCGACGCTGCGGCACTTCAGCGGTCCCGAGTGGACCGAGGATGTGGAAAGCGACTGGAACGCCGCGTACGGCCTCGTCGCCAAGGTCATGCTGGAGGCCGCCGACGAGGAGGCGCTGAACAGCCCCGCATGGTGGAACGGCCAGGTCGTCGCCGTGGAGCGGCGCCGGTTCGACATCTGCGTCCTGCGCGTCCAGCCGGACCGGCCGCTGCCGTACCGGCCCGGCCAGTCCGTCGCGCTGGAGGTGCCGTCCCGGCTGCGGCACTGGCGGTACTACTCGATGGCGAACGCCCCCCGTCCCGACCACACCGTCGACTTCCACGTACGGCTCGTGGACGGCGGCCCGGTGAGTCCCGTGCTGGTGCGGAGCACCGAGCCCGGCGACCGGGTCCGCATGGGCGCCCCGGTCGGCACGCTCATGCTCGACGAGTCGTCCGGCCGCGACGTCCTGCTCGTCGCGGGCAGCACCGGCCTGGCCCCGCTCAAGGCGATCCTGGAGCAGATCTCGCGCCGCTCCGACCCGCCGCACGTGCACCTGTTCTTCGGCGCCCGCACCAGGGACGGCCTGTACGACCTGGAGGACCTGGCCAAGCTCGCCGGCGAGTTCCGCTGGCTCACCGTGGTGCCCGCGGTGTCGGACGAGTCCGCCGGCCACGGCTTCACCGCGCTGCTCCAGCCCGGCGACGGCGACGTCGAGTACGGGAACCTGCCCGACATCGTGGCCGGGCACGGCCCCTGGGACGGCCACGACGCCTACGTGTGCGGGCCGTCCGCGATGGTCGGGCACACGGTCGATCATCTGGTGCGGCTCGGCGTGCCCCGGGACCGCGTCCGGCTGGAAACCTTCGCAGACGCACAGAGGTGAGCGCGTTGAACTCCCCGAACCTTCCCGTCGTCTCCGAGGGGACGCGGCTGACCCCGGGCGAACTGCGGGCGGTGGTCTTCGCCCGGGCCGCCCTCGGCCGCCGCGGGTACGACGAGGAGCAGGTCCGCAACTTCCTGTCCTACGTCGAGCGGCAACTCGTCCAGATCTTCACCGAGAAGACGGCCCTGGCCGAGGAGGTCAACCGGCTGCGCGCCCAGGCGGCCAAGGGCACGCCCGGCGTCATGGCGCCCGAGGACGCCCATTTCCAGGCCGTCCGGATCCTGTCCCAGGCGCAGCAGACCGCCGACCTGTACGTGGCGGACGCCGAGCGCTACACCCGCGAACTGGCCCATGAGGCGAGGCTCGCGCGGGAGGCGATCCTGTCCGACGCCAAGGGCCGCGCCGAGCATCTGCTGGAGGACGCCCACCGCAAGGCCGCCGCGGTGGCCGACGCCGCCGTCCGCGAAGCGCCGGCCGCCCCGCCGCCGGCCGTCCGCACGGATGCGCCGCCGGAGGACGAGCGCCGCGCGATGGAACGCGAGATCGCCTATCTGCGCACCTACAGCGACGTCTACCGCACCCACCTCCGCTCCTACCTTGAGGCGCTCCTCCGCAACGTCGACGAGTGGGAGAACGCCGAGCGCGCGTCTTCACCCGCCCAGTGACCGGTTTACGCTGAGAAACGCGCCGTTCCGGAGCCGGTACGGGTTCCGAGGGGGGTTCGTCGCCGTGCCGTCACCGTCTGGGAAACTGGGGACGCTGTGACTTCGCTTCCCGTCTGACCGCGGGGGGCTTCCAACCCGAGGGTTGCGGTCCGGCCCGCACCGATCCCGGCGGGACGGAGAGAACACCACAGGCCAAGCAGCGACTCCCCACCGGCCGAGCCGGTGGGTCCTTGCTAGGAGACCGATGGAATACCTGATCGTCATCGCCGCGCTCGCCGCCGTCGCGCTGATCATCGGCGGCGTCGTGCTGCTGCGGCCCCGCGGCGGCAGGCCGCGACCGCCCGCCGGACGTCCCGCCGAGCGGACGGGCGGCGCGACCGTCGCCGAGGAGGAGGACGCGGGCGCCCCCACGATCGAGCGGGCGCCGCCGACGGAGGTCCCGGCGCCGCGGCCGACGGTCGAGATCGAGAAGCCGCCGCCCGGCGCGGGCCGGCTGGTGCGGCTGCGCGCCCGGCTCGCCCGCTCCCAGAACACGTTCGGCAAGACCCTCCTCGTCCTCCTGTCGCGCGAGACGCTCGACGAGGACGCCTGGGAGGAGATCGAGGACACCCTGATCACCGCGGACATGGGCGCGGCCGTGGCCCGGCAGGTCACCGACGACCTGCGGACCCGCGTGCAGGTGCTCGGCACCCGCGAGGTCGGCGAGGTCCGGGAGCTGCTCAAGCAGGAGCTGGTCAAGCAGATCGGCCCGGACCTGGACCGGTCCCTGAAGACCGAGACGGCCGGGGACCGCCCGGCGGTGCTGCTGGTCGTCGGCGTCAACGGCACCGGCAAGACCACGACCTGCGGCAAGCTCGGCCGCGTCCTGGTCGGGGACGGCAAGACCGTCCTGCTCGGCGCCGCGGACACCTTCCGCGCCGCGGCGGCGGACCAGCTGGAGACCTGGGCGAGCCGGGTGGGCGCGCAGGTCGTCCGCAAGGAGGAGGGCGCCGACCCCGCGAGCGTCGCGTTCGACGCGGTCAAGCAGGGCATCGACACCAAGGTCGACGTCGTGATCGTCGACACCGCCGGGCGCCTGCACACCAAGACCGGGCTGATGGACGAGCTGGGCAAGGTCAAGCGCGTCGTGGAGAAGCAGGCCACGGTCGACGAGGTCCTGCTCGTCCTGGACGCCACGACCGGGCAGAACGGCATGCAGCAGGCCCGCGTGTTCGCCGAGGTCGTCAACGTCACCGGCGTGGTGCTGACCAAGCTGGACGGCACCGCGAAGGGCGGCATCGTCGTCCAGGTGCAGCGGGAGCTGGGCGTCCCGGTGAAGCTCGTCGGGCTCGGGGAGGGCCCCGACGATCTGGCGCCGTTCGAGCCGGAGGCGTTCGTGGACGCGATCCTGGGCGACTGACATTCCGCGGAAATGCACTATGTGAGGATTTAGAAACACCGGCGAAACACGCCGGGGCCGGTTTTCACACCGCGGAAACGTACCAGCCGATCGCGTGAAACGGCCGCGCCAGAGTCTCTGAGCAGTCACGTTCCCTGGCGAGGAGGGACTCTCTCAGAGATGAAGATCGATAGCGGTAACACCGCGTGGATCCTGACGAGCGCGGCGCTCGTTCTGCTGATGACACCGGGCCTGGCCTTCTTCTACGGAGGCATGAGCCGGGCCAAGAGCGTGCTCAACATGATGATGATGAGCTTCGTCAGCATCGCCGTCGTCGGCATGGTGTGGGTCGCCTACGGCTGGTCCATGGCGTTCACGTCGGGCGGCGGGCTCAGCTCCTTCGTGGGCGGGTTCAGCGAGTGGGGGCTGGTCGGCCTGGAGACGGCCGCCACCGCCGACGACGGGACCGGGATCCCGCAGCTGGTGTTCGTGGCGTTCCAGGCCACGTTCGCCATCATCACCGTCGCGCTCATCAGCGGGGCCGTGGCGGACCGTGCCAAGTTCGGGGCCTGGGTCGTGTTCACCGTGATCTGGGCGACGCTCGTGTACTTCCCGATCGCGCACTGGGTCTGGTGGTCGGACGGCGAGGAGGGCGGCAAGGCCGGCTGGATCTTCGAGCTCGGCGCCCTCGACTTCGCGGGCGGCACGGTCGTCCACATCAACGCGGGCATCGCGGCGCTCGCCCTGGTGCTCGTCCTCGGCAAGCGCCGGGGCTGGCCGAAGGAGCCGATGCGGCCGCACAACCTGCCGTTCGTCCTGCTCGGCGCCGGCCTGCTGTGGTTCGGCTGGTTCGGCTTCAACGCCGGCTCGGCCGGGGCCGCCAACGAGATCGCGGGCATCTCGTTCATCAACACGATCGCCGCGACCTGCGCCGCCGCGTTCGCCTGGATCGTCGTGGAGAAGCTGCGGGACGGCTCGTCCACCACGCTCGGCCTCGCGTCCGGCATCGTCGCCGGCCTCGTCGCGATCACCCCGGCCTGCGCGTTCGTCACCCCGCTCGGCGCCATCGCCATCGGCGCCGTCGCCGGCGCGGTCTGCGCCTTCGCGGTCAGCCTCAAGTACAAGCTCGGCTACGACGACGCGCTGGACGTGGTCGGCGTCCACCTGGTCGGCGGCATCGTCGGCGCCCTGCTCATCGGCATCCTGGCGACCACGGCCGTCAATGACGGCGGCGCCGACGGACTGCTCGCGGGCGGCGGCCTGTCGCTGCTCGGCAAGCAGGCGGTGGCGGTCCTCGCGACCCTCGCCTACTCGTTCGTGGTGACCTACGTGATCGCCAAGATCATCGACCTGGTGATGGGCTTCCGGGTCAGCGAGGACGACGAGGCGGCCGGCCTCGACAGCACGGCGCACGCCGAGACCGCCTACGACTTCGGCACCATCCGGGCGGGCGGCGGTTCCGGTGCGACGCTGGCCTCGGCCGCGTCCGCCCCGGTGAGCGGTGCCGCGGACAAGCCCGAGGGCGCGGCGAAGAAGGTGGAGGCGTAAGGATGAAGCTCATCACGGCGGTCATCAAGCCGTTCAAGCTGGACGAGGTCAAGAAGGCGCTGGAGACCTTCGGCGTCAAGGGCCTCACGGTCAGCGAGGCCAGCGGCTACGGCCGGCAGAAGGGCCACACCGAGGTCTACCGCGGCGCCGAGTACCAGGTCGACCTGGTGCCCAAGCTGCGGGTCGAGATCCTCGTCGACTCCGCGGACGCCGACGACATCATCGACGTGATCGTCAAGGCGGCCCGCACCGACAAGATCGGCGACGGCAAGGTCTGGGCGGTGCCGGTCGACACGGTCGTCCGGGTCCGCACCGGCGAGACCGGGCCGGAAGCCCTGTAGGCGTCCCGGTGACCCTCGCCACCCCGCGTCCCGGAGACCGCCCGGCCGAGCCGGGCGGTACCGGGACGGACGGGGCGGGAACCGCCCGTGCCGCCCTCGCGGCGGCACGGGCCTCCCGCGCCGCGGAACTGGACCGCTGGCTGAGCTCCCTCCTCACGGCCGGCGGCGCACCGGACGACGTGGCGCTCGTCGCGGTCGGCGGCCACGCCCGCCGCGACCTGACCCCCGGCGGCGACCTCGACCTCGTCCTCCTGCACCGCGGCAGGCCGGACATCGCCGAGGTCGCCGACCGGATCTGGTACCCGGTCTGGGACTCCGGGCTGCGGCTCGACCACTCGGTCCGCACCGTCGACGAGGCCCGGACCGTGGCGCGCGGCGACCTGAAGGCCGCCCTCGGGCTGCTGGCGGCGCGCCGGATCGCGGGCGTCCACGCGCTCGCCGACGAACTGCGCGCCGCCGTCCTCGCCGACTGGCGGGCCGACGCGCCCGTCCGGCTGGCGGAGCTGGCGGCGCTGTGCCGCGAGCGCTGGGACGCGCAGGGGGAGCTGGCCTTCCTGCTGGAGCCCGACCTCAAGGAGGCCCGCGGCGGGCTCCGCGACGTCCACGTCATGCACGCCGTCGCCGCGTCCTGGGTGGCGTCCGCCCCGGGCGGCCGGGTCCGCGACGCCCACGACCTGCTCCTCGACGTGCGGCACGCGCTGCACGAGGTCACCGGCCGGTCCACCGACCGGCTCGTCCTGCAGGAGCAGGAGGCGGTCGCGCACGCCCTCGGCCTGCTGGACAGGGACGTCCTGCAGCGCTCGATCGCGGAGGCCGCCCGCACGATCACCTACGCGGCCTCGCACCTGTGGCGCCGCGTCGACCGCTTCACCGCCGCGCACAGCCGGCGCCCCGCCGGTGACCGGGGCGTGGAGCGGCGTCCCGTGGGGGACGGCGCCGTCGAGTACGAGGGCGAGGTCGTCCTGGCGCGGAACGCCGACCTGGCCGACCCCGCGCTCGTCCTCCGCGTCGCCGCCGCCGCGGCCCAGGCGGGCCTCCCGCTCGCCCCCGCCACGGTCTCCCGGCTCGCCGGGCACGCGGCCCTGCCCGAGCCGCCGTGGCCCGCCGAGGCCCGTGACGCCCTCGTCTCCCTGCTCGGCGCCGGGCCCACCGCCATCGGCGTCTGGGAGGCCCTCGACCAGGCCGGGCTCGTCGTCCGGCTGCTGCCGGACTGGGAACGCGTCCGCAACCGGCCGCAGCGCAACCCCGTGCACCGGTTCACCGTGGACCGCCACCTCGTGGAGGCCGCCGCGGGTGCCGCCGCCCTCACCCGCGACGTCTCCCGTCCCGACCTGCTCCTCGTGGGCGCGCTCCTGCACGACATCGGCAAGGGCTGGCCGGGCGACCACTCCACCGGCGGCGCGGTCGTCGCCCGCGACATCGGCGCCCGCCTCGGCTTCCCCGAGGAGGACGTCAGCGTGCTGGAGACGCTCGTCCGCCACCACCTGCTGCTCCCCGAGACCGCCACCCGCCGAGACATCGACGACCCGGTCACCGTGCGGACCGTCACCGCCGCCGTCGCCGGCGTGCCCGGCCGTGAACGCGAGCTCATCGAGCTGCTCGCCGCCCTCGCGATCGCCGACGGCAACGCCACCGGCCCCGCCGCCTGGGGGACCTGGAAGGCCCGGCTGGTCGCCGAGCTCGCCCGCCGCTCCGCCGCCGCGCTGGCCGGCGGCACCCCGCCGCCCGCGCCCGACCTCGGCCCGGAGCGGCTGGCCCTCGTCCGCCACGACGGCGGCGCCGTCCGCGTCAGCGGCTCCCGCATCACCGTCGCCGCGCCCGACCGCCCCGGCCTGCTGTGGCGCGCGGCGGGCGTCCTCGCCCTGCACCGCCTCGCGGTGAAGACCGCCCGCACGATCTCGTCCACGGAGGACTCCGGCGGGACCGCCGTCCTGGACTTCACCGCCGTCCCCGAGTTCGGGACGCCGCCCGACCCGGCCGGCCTGGAGGCGGACCTGCGGCGCATGCTCGCCGACCGGCTCGACGTCGCCGGCCTGCTCGAACGCCGCGCCAGGTCGGCCCGGGTGCGTCCGGGCGCGACGGTCCCGCCGCCGCGCGTGCTGATCGTGCCCGACGCGTCCCGCACCGCCACCGTCGTCGAGGTCCGCGCCCACGACCGGCCCGGGCTGCTGTGGCGGATCGGGCAGGCGCTGGGCGCGTGCGGCCTCGGGGTCCGCGCGGCCCGGGTCGACACCCTCGGCGCCGAGGCCGTCGACGTCTTCTACGTGGTGGACGGCACCGGCCGCCCGGTCGAGGACCCCGCCGTCCTGGACGAGGTGCGCGACCGGATCCTCACGTCCCTGCGCTGACGCGCGTGTCCCCGGCTCCCGGCGGAGACCGGACGGCCGCGGAATGGGCCCGCCGGGACGGGTAGGGCCCGGCCGGTGACCCGATACGCTGATAGGCGATCCCAGAAGCTTCCCAAGGACGGTCCAGACACGTGTTCGAGACGCTCTCCGACCGGTTGACGACGGTCTTCTCGTCGCTGCGCAGCAAGGGCAGGCTCTCCGAGGCCGACATCGACGCCACCGCCCGGGAGATCCGGATCGCGCTGCTCGAGGCCGACGTCGCGCTGCCGGTGGTCAAGGACTTCATCGCGCAGATCAAGGAGCGGGCGCGGGGCGCGGAGGTCTCGCAGGCGCTGAACCCGGCGCAGCAGGTCGTCAAGATCGTCAACGAGGAGCTCATCAACATCCTCGGCGGCGAGACCCGCCGGATCCGGCTGGCCAAGACCCCGCCCACCGTGATCATGCTCGCAGGCCTGCAGGGCGCGGGCAAGACCACCCTCGCGGGCAAGCTCGCCCGCTGGCTGAAGCAGGAGGGCCACGCCCCGGTGCTCGTGGCCGCCGACCTGCAGCGGCCCAACGCCGTCCAGCAGCTCCAGGTCGTCGGCGAGCGGGCCGGGGTCGCGGTGTTCGCCCCCGAGCCGGGCAACGGCGTCGGCGACCCGGTCGAGGTGGCGCGCAGCTCCATCGACCACGCGCGGCAGGCCCAGCACGACGTCGTCGTCATCGACACCGCCGGCCGCCTCGGCATCGACGCCGAGATGATGCAGCAGGCCATCGACATCCGCGACGCCGTCCGGCCCGACGACGTGCTGTTCGTCATCGACGCCATGATCGGCCAGGACGCCGTCAACACCGCCCAGGCGTTCATGGACGGCGTCGGCTTCGACGGCGTCGTGCTCACCAAGCTCGACGGCGACGCCCGCGGCGGTGCGGCGCTGTCGGTGCGGCACATCACCGGCCGGCCGATCATGTTCGCCTCGACCGGGGAGAAGCTGGAGGACTTCAGCGTCTTCCACCCGGACCGCATGGCGGGCCGGATCCTCGACATGGGCGACATCCTCACCCTGATCGAGCAGGCCGAGCAGGCGTTCGACGCCGAGCAGGCCGAGCGGATGTCGACGAAGTTCGCCTCCGGCGAGGACTTCACCCTCGAGGACTTCCTCGAGCAGATGATGATGATCCGCAAGCTCGGCCCCATCGGGAACCTGCTCGGGATGATGCCGGGCATGGGGCAGGTCCGGGACCAGATCAGCGGGATCGACGACAAGGACCTGGACCGCATCGCCGCGATCATCCGCTCGATGACCCCGCAGGAGCGCGCCCAGCCCAAGATCATCAACGGCTCGCGGCGGGCCCGCATCGCCCGCGGCTCCGGTGTCGGCGTCGGCGAGGTCAACAGCCTGGTCACCCGGTTCTTCGACGCGCAGAAGATGATGCGGCAGATGGCCGGCGGGATGGGCGTCCCCGGTATGCCCGGCATGCCGGGCGGCCGGAAGAAGGCGGCCAAGGCGAAGGCGGCCAAGAACAAGAAGGGCAAGCAGCGCAGCGGCGACCCGCGCAAGCGCGCCGCCGGCGCGAAGGGCCGCCAGGACGAGCAGCAGCCCGCGGCCGGCGGGATGCCGCAGGGGCTCCCGCCCGGCCTCGGCGGCGGGCAGCTTCCCCCGGGCCTCGGCGGCGGCCAGCTCCCGCCCGGCTTCCAGATGCCCGACCTGGGCAAACTGCAGGGCCGCAAGAAGAAGTGACCGCGCGTTCCGCCGGGGGGCGGGCGCGTCCCGGACACGGCTTCGTGCGATTGCGCTTTCGCCGCCATCGTCTGGCAGAATGGCTTGCTGGAAACCCGGACCCGCGAGGCGCCCTCTCTCGTCCTGCGCGGCCGGAGTCCATCGGGCGGCCGTGAGCCGGTGTTCCCCACCTGGCACGGGCCCGTCCACCCGTAATGAAGTCTGGAGTACACCACACCCGTGGCAGTCAAGATCAAGCTCAAGCGTCTGGGGAAGATCCGGAACCCGCAGTACCGGATCGTCGTCGCCGACGCCCGCACCAAGCGTGACGGGCGCGCCATCGAGGAGATCGGGCTCTACCAGCCCAAGCAGGAGCCGTCCCTCATCAAGATCGACTCTGAGCGGGCGCAGTACTGGCTCGGCGTCGGCGCGCAGCCGACCGAGCCCGTGCTCAACCTGCTGAAGATCACCGGCGACTGGCAGAAGTTCAAGGGCGAGCCGGGTGCCGAGGGCACCCTCAAGGTCGCCGAGCCCAAGCCCGACAAGAAGGCCGTGTTCGAGGCGGCCGTCAAGGAGTCGATGGGCGACGCCGAGGCCGCGCCCCCGGCGGCCAAGGGCAAGAAGAAGGCCGAGCCGAAGAAGTCCGAGGCGAAGTCCGCCGAGACCACCGAAGCCAAGAGCGAGGGCTGACAGTGCTCGAAGAAGCGCTCGAGCACCTGGTCCGCGGGATCGTGGAGAACCCGGACGACGTCCGGGTCCGCGCCCGCCGGATCAGGGGCGGCCGGGTCCTCGAGGTGCGCGTGCACCCCGAGGACCTCGGGAAGGTCATCGGCCGCAGCGGACGCACCGCCAAGGCCCTGCGCACCGTGATCAGCGCCCTCTCCGGGGGCCGCTACGTGCGCGTCGACCTCCTCGACGTCAACGAGGTCCGCTGAGTGGCGTCCCGATGAGCGAACCGCTCGTGGTGGGACGGATCGGACGCGCACACGGGATCCGCGGTGAGGTCGCCATCGACGTCCGCACGGACGAGCCGGACTCCCGGTTCGCCGCGGGCACGACGATCTCCACCGACCCCGCGCCGACCGGCCCCCTCACCATCGAGCGTGCCCGCTGGCATTCGGGACGCCTGCTCGTGCGCTTCGCCGGGATCGGCGACCGCGACGCCGCGGAGGCCCTCCGCGGCACCTGGCTCGTCGTCGACCCCGGTGACATCTCCCCGTCCACCGACCCGGACGACTACCACGACCAGGAACTCATCGGCCTCACCGTCGTCACCGCCGACGGCGGCGACGTCGGCGAGGTGGCCGACATCCTGCACCACGGCCAGGACCTCCTGGTCGTGCGCGGCGCCGCCGGTGAACGGCTGGTCCCTTTCGTGGCGGCGATCGTCCCCGAAGTGGACGTCCCCGGGGGGCGGCTCGTCATAGACCCGCCCCCCGGCCTCCTCGACCCGCCCTGACC
>NZ_SMKM01000224.1 GCF_004348665.1 Actinomadura sp. GC306
GGGCCAGCAGGCGGTCCATGAGGACGTGGAGGTGCCGGCGGAACGATTCGACGGCGGCGGGGTCGTCGGCCTTCCGCATGCCCTTCGGACGGTCGAGGACGCCGGAGCCGAGGAAGCCGTGCACGCACCACACCAGGGTGCCGAGCAGGTAGTAGGTGTCGACGTCCGGCGGCACCAGGACCCGGATCTTGCTCGCGACCAGCTCGAAGAGGGGCCGGGCGTAGCGGTCCTCCAGCTCGGAGAGGTCGGCGGCGTCGGCGACCCAGCGGTGTGCCCACAGCGCCCGGTTCTGCGGGTTGGCGACGTGGAAGTCGAGGTAGGCGTCCACGATCTCGTGCATGGCCGCCCGGCCGGTGCCGGCCTCGGCCACGGCCGCCTCCAGCGCCGTCCGCTCCGCCTCGAACGCCTGCCGCATGACCTCGATGTAGAGCGTCCGCTTGTCCCCGACGACCTTCATGATCGTCGAGGTGGGCACCCCGAGGGCGTCGGCGATGAGCTGCAGCGGCGTGCCGTCGTAACCGAGCTCTCCGAACAATCGAGCAGCGCCGTCGATGACGCGCTGACGTGGGATTACATTGGGCATTCCGCCACATTAGGCGCTGTTCGGACAAGCGGGAGAAGTCGGACGTCAAGCGCGCGTCAAATCTCCGGAAAGCCTTACAAAGCCGACGTTTGCCAGCGGGGGTGAGCTCTCAGGACTCCCCTTGGCGGGATGGCCGTCCCGCTGCGGCCCGCGTCCTCGTGGGCGACATGCTGCACGTGGTCGGCGTCCGCGCACCGACGTGGCCCGAGGCCGCCGTGGTCTGCGTGCGGCGGCGGAACAGCCATTCCGCCTTGGGCTCGATCAGGCAGCGGGTCGCCCTGACGACCGGCGGCGTGCACAGCAGGGTGGCCACCGCCGCCGCCGCGATGGCACTGATCAGAACCCCGGGGACGGTCTGCACGAACTCGGTCCGGTGGAGACCGAAGTAGACGACGGTCATGATGCCGAGGCCGTGCAGCAGATACGCGTACATGGTCTTGGTGCCGAACGGGGTGAACCACGTCCGCCGGCTGGGGACCAGCGACAGCACGGCGGCGGCGAGGACCGTGGCGAGGCACAGCACGCCCAGATGGATGAACACCCCGGGGAACGCCCCCACGCCGAGCCAGCGGTAGCCCCGGTCCCAGTAGGTCCAGTACTCGGGGACGTAGCGTCCGCCGGTGTAGTAGAACGTGACGCCCGCTGCCAGGACGAGGACGCCGGCAGCGGACATCCCCGGCTTCTTCAGGAACTTGATGTGCTCGCGCTTCAAGCACACGCCCAGGACGAAGAACGGGAGCAGCGCGAAAAGGCGCCGAAGCGTGAGCTCATGCGGCATCTCGTGGGTGTAGGAGATGAGGGTGAGCGCCACGGCGATCGCCAGCGGCCAGCGGACGTTCCGCCAGAACGGAACCGTAAGCCGCCAAATGATCACCGACATCAGGAACCACATGAGGTACGTCGGCAGCAGGATCTGCAGGTTGAACGCGGCCGCCCCGGTGGCCCACGCGTAGGTCGCGTAGAACACCTCGAATATCAGGTAGGGCAGCGCGAGCCCGGTCACCAGCCCCCGCACCTTGGAGTCGTTGAACACGAAGTTCTGCGCCAGATGCCCCGTGATGATGATGAGCAGCGGCATCCGGAAGGTCTGGAGCAGCAGCACCGCCGGATGCGTCGCACTATTCGGGGGGAACAAGGTGACGGTGTGCCCCACGACGACCAGCACCACGGCAAGGAAGCGGGCGTTGTCGAAGAAGGGATCCCGATCCTTCCGACTCTCCGCGACCTCGGCTGATTTGACAACTCTGACGTCGTACCCCATGAAACTCCGGGTCTCGATCCGCCTACCGGGGATGTTCTCGCATTGGCTCCGCTACGCTACCGGCTGGCCACGACCACCCCACGCCACCACGAGCCACCGGGCATCCTGGGTCGTCTCGGCCACCGCATCGCGGAGAGCCCGTTCCGGTCCTACCGCGCGTGTACGCCTCAGCCGTCCCACATGTCGCACCAGTGTGCCAGTGAGGCTACGCGATCCCGGCCCCACCCCGGGCTCCAACGCAGTCGCCTTGCGCTGCCCCGTCCGGGCGAGACCTGACCATGCGCGACGCCCCTCCTGGCTACGACGGGACGCTCTCGGCACAACTCCGGTTGTTACCGGTGCGACATAGAGGGGTTACTAAGCGCAGGAGAGCGTGGAGCCGGTCGGCGACTCATTCGGCTAGCGGCAAGGCGGTCGCCAGCCATCTCATCGAGTGGCGGTCGCCTCGGAGCCGTCGTTTCGGAGAATTCCACGGCGATCAACCTGTCACCGTCCGTTGCCGTCCGTCAGGCCGCCGTGCTTAGGTCGCAGTGCGGCTCGCCCGTGTGCCCCCCGCCGAGGAGATCGGGAGGCAATGTGAAGCGCAAGCGCGAAGACGACGAGTCCGGCCGACGCGCAAAGGCGAGAATCGACGACGCCAAGGGATATGTCAGCACGCTGACGCCCGAACTGTCCGGGGCACTCGCGGAACTCGAAAAGCACGGAGCGGCGCAGGACGACGGGAAGAAGAAGACCGCCGGGCGCGGGAAGACGGCCCGAGCGGACGTCGTGAGCAGCGCCCCGGCAAGGCCGGCGCTGACCCGGATGCCGTCGCTCTTGATCGCCAGGGAGCACAAGCTCCCCGCCATGGCCGTCGTGAAGCTCCGTCCGACCGTCGAACTGGACGGCGACCGCATCACCGACGTGGTCATCAGCGCCGGTCACCGGACCCCGTCGCCCTTCGGCGCGCGAATGGGAGACCACACCGTCGCGTGGGTGGTGATCGTCGACTCGCTTCGCGCGCTGCTCTACAACCTCACGTTGGAAGAGGCGGTGGCCGCACTCCGGAAGCACCACAAGGAGACGAGCGCTTGGATGGCGGACAAGGAGTCCACCACCAAGAAACTTCTCCTTCTGCTGCGGCATCCCCAGCCCGAGCGCAGTGCCGAGGAGCGGATGGACCGTGTGCTGCGCCTGGAGGACGCGGCCCACCGGACCGAGCTGCATCTGACCGAGGCCGAGAGCCTCCTCGCGAAAAACGCCACAACGTCCAACGAGCGGGTGCGCGAGGAGCTCGAACTGGCGATCGGCCAGCATCTCGCCTTCGTCAACTACCTGCCGTTCGCCACAGTCCGCTCCGCCCGGGGCCGCGGCTCGACGGGTTCCACGGAGGGGCACTACCGCAAAATCGTGATGCGGGTCGAGGCACCCGACGTCCCGGCCTCGGTGGACGAGGTGGCCGAGGTGGCCGAGACCGATACGGGCGCGGAGGACGAGGTGGCCGAGCTCCTCGACTCCGACACAACAGAAGCCCCGGCAACCGACCAGGCGGAGAAGGACGAAGAACCGGAGACGGTCGCGCCGGTCCTTACCCGGAAGCACGTGCGCGAGGCGCTGTGGAGGCTGTTCGCCTTCGACGCGGCTCTGCGTGCGGCGGAGGCCGGACTCGCGCTGAGGCCACCCGGGGTCGGGGAGCAGGTGACCACCCTGCACGCCGAGATCATCGGGCGGGCCAAGCAGGCTCAGGAGCAACTCATGCTGTACGCGCCCGGCGGGAGGAAGAAGTCCGCGACGCCGCCGGACCACGGTCTGCTGGAAAGCCTGCGTGCCAAAGCGACGGACGACGGGGAGGCTCTCCGGAAGCGCGCCGATGCCAGGGGCCTGTCCAGCGACGATCCGCTGGCGCTCGTGGCCGGGTTCACCGTCGACATCGCGAACGTGATCCTCAACAAGGGGTCGAGAAAGGCGGCTGACCGGGACCGTCTGATCGCGAAGCTGAACGCGCAGTTCGCCGCGGCGGAACTCGCGAGGGCCGGTGTGGTCGCGCAGGAGCGAACCGGCGTGGGGGACGCGGCGCTCGTCCTCGCCCACCTGGTGCACGACCATCAGAGCAGTGTGGCCGCTGCCTATCCGGCCGCCGTCCGCGAGTCGAACTTCCTGTCCCCCGAGCCGCCTTCCGAAACTCCGCTCACGCTCCCGTCCCTGGAATCGTCCGCGGAACCGAAGCGCGGTACCGAGTCGATGAAGGTCGATGCGGAACCCGCGCAGGAGGCCGAGACCGATCCGGTCGGGGCGGCGGTGGAACGGCTCAGGATCGAGATACGGCGCTCACCGAACATCGAGCTCACCACCGGGGCGAAGGAGGATCCGCTCGACAAGCTGGTGACCGCCTTCACCAGGGCGTACAAGAGCCTGGGCGAGGTTCCGGTCGCCGGTGAGCCGAACGGCTGGGCGGCGAACCGCAAGGCCCGGCACCTCGTGGTGGCCCACGACCCCAAGCTGCTCAAGGAGGGAAAGCCGACCCTCACGGTGCAGGGGCGAGCGGCGGCGCCGCGCGGTGTCGCGGGCATGGGCTCGCACACGACCGCCTGGATCGTCGAAGTCGCCGCCGCCGACGCGCTGGCCTCCGTCCCCGACGCGGTGCTGGAGAACTTCGCCAGAGCGGTGAGGGACGACCTCGGGTCCGGCGTGATGGCTCTCGACGTGTACCTTCCGGTCGCTCAGCTCGTCGGCGGGCAACTGGAGCAGCTCTTCGACGCGGCGGCCCGTGTCCTCCGTGCGACGTCCGTGGCGACGGCGGCCACCGCCTACCTGCAGTTCCGGAACTTGCTGCCCTTCGCCACGGTCGACGCGGGCAGTCGAGGCGGTCACGGCGAGGGGCTCGACGTGCCGATGGAGAAGCTCTTCGACCACGGATCGCTCCAGGAGGCCGCGGAGCTCCAGGCCGACGCACTGACCGGTCCCGACACGCGCAAGGAGGCCGTCCAGGCTCTGGAGGGCGCGGCCGACAACCTCGTCAAGCTGTCCAAGGCCACCTGGATGAGCGACACCTGCGTCGAGTCCGCCGTGCCGGTCTGCGCCACCAGGCTGCGGCGCTTCGCCGCCGACCTCACGGCGGGCGCCCCCGAGGACGTCAGCCGAGTCATCCTGGCCACACGCTGGCTCGCCCACAAGGAGACGTACGAGCTCGCCAGGACCTCCCGGATGATGGGCAAGCCCAAGCCCCAGTAGGGGACGCTGATCGGCGGCGCAGCCCTTCTGCGCACGGGCCGCGCCGCCGGTCACGCTGAAACGGCCGTCACCGTCCGGCTCCGGGGAGCAGGGGACGCAGGTGGGTGTAGGACCAGGCTGCGAGGGTGGTGGGGGTCGTGGTCAGCAGGTCGCGGGGTTGTTCGGGAACGAGGTCGCGGGTGCCGGCGGTCATGCCGACGATGCCGTCCACCGCGGTCGGGGCAAGGCCCGCCGAGGTCAGCGCGGCGCGGACATCGTCGTCGCTGACGACCTGCAGCCGGACCGGCCGGCCGAGGGTCCCGGTGAGGATCTCCGCGACGTCCTGGTAGGTGAGGTCTTCGGGGCCGTGGACGGCCTGCACGTTGCGGCCCTTCCAGTCCTCGTTCAGCAGGCGCGCGGCGACGATGTCGCCGATGTCGCGCGGATCGACCCACGACATGGGCGCGTCCGGACGGGCCGACGTGGTCAGGACGCCCTGGGCCAGCCCGTCCAGGTCCATCAGCAGGTTGGTGAAGAAGTAGCCGCAGCGCAGGTGCAGCGTGTCGGCCCCGGTCGCGTCCAGTAGCTCCTCGATGCGGGCGAGCCCGTCGATGTGGCCCACTCCCCCGCGCTTCTCGGCGCCGACGCTGCTCAGCAGCACGACCCGCTGGACGTCGCCTGCCCGGGCGGCGTCGATCACGCCGGACGCCGTCCTCTCGGAGGTCTCGATCGGGTCCTCGGCGGTGTGCGGGGTCGGGTCGACCCAGAAGACCGTCCGCACACCGGCCACCGCCTCGCGGACGAACGCGGCGTCGGTCAGGTCGCCGCGCCGGACGTCGACGAGCTCGCGGGTCGCCGCGTCCAGCCGCGCCGGGTCGCGGACCAGCACCCGCGGCCGGACGCCGGCCTGCAGCAGCAACCGGACGACGCGCGACCCGACGTTTCCGGTCGGGGTGGTGACGGCGATGGTCATCTCAAATCCCTCCTGACGTCTGTGTCGTTGCCCGGAACGCTACGAACGAACGCGGCCAGATCCTGGCCGCGTTGCACTGTGACGCACGTCGCAGCGGGACGTCTTCGCTGGTCAGCGGGGAGTTGGCGAACCATGAGGGCTGATCTACGAAAATCTGTAGTGATCGCGGTAGCTTTTCGAGCCGGACCCGAGTAGTGTTCCTGTCATCGAAGAAAGAAGAGTCTGTGAGTCGGTGCAGAGGACGAACTGCCCGAGCAGATGTATGAAGCGGACCGGGCGTGTCGGCGCCAACGCAGTGGAAGGGGCGTCGGCAGCCGGTCCGTCGACCGGAGGCCAACGGGCCTTCGGAGGCAAGGGAACGGAAGTAGCAGTATCAGTAGGGAAGTCGAGGAAAGGAGAGATCGGCGCCATCGGGATCGCCCGCCGCAGGCTCCAGTCACGCCGCGCGGGTACCGCAGTGAAAGGTTCTGCGGTCACGCATCCGCGATCCCAGTTGTCCCCGCCCGCCCGGGCGGAAGACGAGAAGGACCGGCCGAACGGCCGGAAAGATGGTGTTGTCCCTCTGGGCCCCGGCGCCGCGGTAAGGCGTCGGGGCCCCTGTCGTCGGCTTCCGTGGCGGTACGGAAGGTTTTGTGAGCGAAACTCAGTCGATTCACACCGACGACCAGCATCGACCCGAGCCGCAGGACGGCACCGACGACCCGCTTGAAGACAAGTTCGAGGACGAGGACTACCCCGCCTACAGCATGGGCCGCGCCGCGGAGATGCTGGGCGTCACCCCGGCGTTCCTGCGCAGCCTGGACACGGCGCGGCTGATCGTCCCGCAGCGCTCGTCCGGCGGCCACCGCCGCTACTCGCGCTACCAGCTCCGCCTGGCCCAGCGCGCCCGCGACCTCGTCGACCAGGGCACCGCCCTGGACGCGGCCTGCCGCATCATCATCCTCGAAGACCAGCTGGCCGAGGCCCAACGCATCAACGCCCAACTCCGCAGGACCCGTCCCACCGACCCCCCACCGGAGTAACCCGGCAAGAAGCGTCGGGGCCTCGCGCTACGGGTCGCGGCAACCGGACACCCGCGCCAGCGAGCAACGGCGGCGAACTCGGCGACGCTGACGCGGGCGCGTCGCCACCACGGCCACGAACGCATGCCCCACGCGCTTCGATGGGCTCTGGACGCCGGTGCCGCGGTGGTCAGGTCGCTGGGGTTAGGCCGGAGAGGTCGTGGGGGGCGGTCGAGTTTCGGTCGGTGGGGCGGTTGCCCAGGGATAGTTGGGGCCATTGGCCCGCCAGTTCTTGGCGGCTTCGTTCGCTCCAGGCTCGGGCGTCGGCGCTGCGTGTCTTGTAGAAGTTCAGCGCGTAGCCGCCGGTGTGGACGCGGAGGAGGGTGAAGCCGCCCGGGTATTCCTTGACCGCGCCGATCTCCTGCTGGACGAGCCGGGGTGCGAGGGGGAATACCGAGCGCTGGTTTCTGTGGGTGTGGCCGGCGTGGTGGAGGAAGACGCCGGGGGTCCGGTTGTAGGCCGCGAGGATTCTCAGGGATTGGCCCGCGTCGATGGAGCGGGTTCCCGTAACTGCTAGGGGGTCGTTCTCCACGAAGAGCGGGTGGTGGCCGAAGACCAGGGTGGGGCGGTCAGGGTCTTGCCTGAGTTCGGTTTCCAGCCAGGCTTCCTGAGCTGGGGAGAGGCCGCCTGCGTCGCCGCCGTTGCCGGGCTTGTCGTAGGTGTCCAGGCCGATGACGCGCAGGCCGTTGAGGTCGTGGGCGAAGTACGTTTCGCCGGAGGACGAGCCGGAGGACGAGAACGCGTCCCGGTAGCAGTCGTTCCCCTGGTGCTCGCCAGGGGTGCAGGACGCGTAGCGCTCGCCTGAGTGGGCCCGGTCGTGGTTTCCGCGGGCCACCAGGTAATCGCTGCCCAGGGTGCCGAATGTGTCGAGGATGGCTTTCGCGCTTGCGAGGTCGGCGGGGGCCGCCTCGCTGGTTATGTCACCGGCCGCCAGGAGGTAGTGCGCGCCCCGGGCTTTGGCGTCGGTTACCAGGGCCTGTGCCATTAGTTCGGGGTAGGGCGGGTGGCCGGGGAGTTGCTCGATGCCCTTTATCCAGGGGAGTTGGCCGACCAGGCCCGCGACCGTTTCGCCGAGGTGGAGGTCGTTGCACAGGGCGATCGAGAAAAGGTGGCGGCCCGGGGGTGGCTGCGGGGTTGTGAAGGCGAACACGTCTCCGTGCGGGGTGCCTGCCGACTGGCCGAAGGCGAGGAATGTGGGGGTGGCGGCCTGGCCCCTGGAGAGGGCCTTGTAGTAATACGTCCGGCCCGGTTCGAGGTCGGTGAGTTCCACGTAGTGGTACGGGGTCCCCGAAGGGCCGTGGGCCGAGCGCGTCAGGCGGGACGGGTGCGTCCCGTAGACGACCTCGGCGTCCGAGGGGGCGGGTGTCATGCGGCCGAGGCCGTCGTCCGTCCCGGGGACGCCGGTGTACCAGGTGAGGACGGCCGACGTCTCGGTGACGGTGACCAGCTCCAGGTTCACCGGCCGGACGGCGTCGGCCGCGCGGGCGGACGTCCCGTCCAGGACGGGCACGAGGGACGCGCCCGCGACGACGGCGCTCCAGCGGATGAGGTCGCGGCGGCTGGGCCGGCAGCACATCATGGCCGCAACGGTGGCACCGGCGCGGGCCGGCGGCCAGACCCAACCGGTGAACCAGGCCCAACCGGTGAAGATCAGCCCACGACGGCCTTGAGGCGCTCCTCGCGCAGGCGGCCCGCCCAAGAGTCGTCCAGCGGCGCCAGCTCGGTGCCGGTGGCCCAGCGGAGCAGCAGGTCGGCGAGGCCGGGGTTGCGGACCAGCGCCGGGCCGTGCATGTAGGTGCCGAGGACACGCCCGCTGTAGGCGCCCTCGAAGCCGTCGCCGTTGCCGATGCCGTGCACGACCTTCGCGAACGGCAGCGCGTTCGGCCCGAGCCGCGTGACGCCCTGGTGGTTCTCGAAGCCGGTGATGCGCGGGACGTTCAGCTCCGCCGCGACATCGCCGACGATCTCCCCCACGGCGCGCTGCTCGCCGCGGCCGGAGCGGATGTCGAGGAGGCCGAGGCCGGGCAGCGGCTGGCCCTCCTCCCCGCCGAACTCGCGGCCGAGGATCTGGTAGCCGGCGCACACGCCGAACACGACGGCGCCCGACTCCACGGCCCGCGCCAGGCCGCCGTCGTTGCCGAGACGCTGCGCGGCGAGGATCTGCGGACGGTCCTCGCCGCCGCCGAGCAGGTAGATGTCGCCGTCGGCGGGGACGGGCTCGTCCGAGCGCAGGTGCACGGTCTCGGTCGGGATGCCGCGCAGCGCGGCGCGGCGCTCCAGGACGATCGTGTTGCCCTGGTCGCCGTAGGTGCTGAGCAGGTCCGGGTAGATCCAGACGATCTTGATCCGGTCAGGGGCGTTGCGGCTAGACGACACGGCCGTACCTCGTTCGGATGTGCTGGAAGGCGGTGTAGTTGGCGATCACGTCCAGGTGCCCGGGGGGAACGGCCATGACCGCCTGGTCGATGTCGTCCACGAGGGTGAACGGCACCTCGGCGGCCTCCAGGCGCGCGGCCAGGTCGATGCGGCGCTCGCCGGTCACCCACACGGGGCGGCCCTGCAGGATGCGGTAGTCGACGTCCCACAGCCAGGACGTGTCCCGGCCGTCCGGGCCCTGCGCGTTGATCGACAGGGCGACGGGGCCGGGCTTGGGCTGCAGGACGTCGAACGCCTCCAGCCAGCCGGCGGGGTTCTTCGACAGCAGCAGCCGGATCCGCCGTCCCTCGTGCTCGACCGTCGTGTACCGGCCGGCGACGGACGTGACCTGCGACAGCAGCGGGAGGGCCTGCTCGGGCGGGACGCCGAAGTGCGCGACGACGGCGAGCGCGATCAGCGCGTTCGAGCGGTTCGCGCGGCCGGGCAGCGACAGGCCCGTGAGCGGGAACGTCCGGCCGTCCGGCGCGGTGACCGTTTCGCCCTTCAGCGTCCACTCGGGGCGGGGACGGGCGAAGTGGCACTGCCGGCAGCGCCAGTCGCTGTCCTCGTCGGTGTCCTGGCGGTCGAGCGGGCCGCCGCACTCGGGGCAGCACCAGGAGTCCTCGCGCCAGTGCTGGCCCGCCGCGACCCACGTGACGCTCTTCGCGGTGGACGCGCCCCACGTGACGAGCGGGTCGTCGCAGTTGGCGATGACGTGGCTCTGCGGGGACGCCTCCAGCGCGCGGCGCCACTTGCCCGCCAGCAGCCAGATCTCGGCGGCACGGTCCATCTGGTCGCGGCTGAGGTTCATCAGCGCGACGAGGTTGGCGCCCGTCTCGGCGAGGACCATCGGGACGTATTTCTCGTCACATTCGAGGACGCCGTACCGGGCCGTCGGTGCCGCGGCGAGGGCGGACACGTGCCCGGTGGGCATGTTCGCGCCGAACGCGTTGGTGGCGACCTCCCCCAGCGGCGTCATCGCGGACGTGATCAGCCGGGTGGTCGTCGTCTTGCCGTTGGTGGCGCTGACGAGGACGAGCTTGCGGTCCTTGGCGAGTCTGGTCAGCAGCTCGGGATCGAGGCGGAGGCCGACCTTCCCGCCGATCACCGAACCGTCCCCGCGGCCCGCCATACGGGACATCTTGGCGGCCGTACGACCGAGCGCGACGGCCAGCTGCGAACGCAGCGGAAGATCGCTCATGGACTCCGTCTTCTCTGTAATGCGCCGGGAAACCGCTCCGAGCCTAGCCGCTCGGCGCTTCGCCCACGGCGCAACCGGAAGGCCGCGCCCGCGCGGTTCCGAGTGTTGCGCGCACGGGACCGCCTGTTGTGATAAGCATCACAGATGCCCAGGTAAACCGGCGCAACGAATCTTGACCAGTACCGACATGTCGTGATTCGGTGCGACCTCCGACTGCGGTGTGCCAGATTGCCATCCACGCGTCTAGATACGGCGTCACCCACTACTTTTGTCGGGAGCCCTGCTGGTTTGCGGGGGAGTGCGGCCCGCCCGGTCCGGCGGACGCGAGCGCAGGCGTGGACAAAGCGGCTATTAGGCGAGGTCTGAGCGATGCAGTGTCCGACGTGCGGCAACGACACGCCCGGGACCCTCGGGAAGTGCTCGCACTGTGAGGCACCGATCGACGTGTACTCGGTCGGCCCGGTCGGCCCGGTCGGCCCGGTCGCCCCGGTCGCCCCGCTGGCGGCCCCCGTGGCGGACCC
>NZ_SMKM01000225.1 GCF_004348665.1 Actinomadura sp. GC306
GGCGGCGGGATGGGCGGTCCGGCGGCGGACGGGACGGCCGGCAGGTCCAGCCGGGACAGCGCCTCCACCAGCTCGGCCGCGGCCGGCCGCGCGGCGGGATCGGGCGCGGCGGCGGCCGCCACCAGCGGCCGCAGGTCGGCGGGCAGGCCCGCAACGGATGGAGGTTCGGCGGTTCCGGTGGCGGCGAACGCCACGGCCGCTGCCCACGCCCTGACGTCCGCGGCGGTGTCGGCGCCGGTGTCGGCGCCGGCGGTGAGGCCGAAGTCGACGACGACGGGCGCGCCGTCCACCACCAGGATCGTCTCCGGCCCGAGCCGGCCGTGCGCGAGGCCGGCGGCGTGGATGGCGTCGAGCGCCTTGGCCAGCCCGAAGGCGAGGCGGCGCAGCTCGGCGCCCGAGACCGGTCCCTGCCCGGCGACGGTCTCCGCCAGCGGCCGCCCGGGGACGAACCGCGCCACGACGTAGGGCCGCGGCCCGGCGGGCTCGCCGTCCAGGACGTCCACCACGTAGGGGCTCAGGACCGCGCGCATCCGGGCGATGTCGGGCGCAGCGCCCGGCGGGAGCAGCCTGATCGCCACGTCCCGGCCGTCCGGCCCGGCGGCGCGGCGGACGGCACCGCCCCCGCCGCCCGGCGGGTCCAGCAGCCGGTAGGCACCGATGCGCTCCATCACAGGCCCGGGATGCCGGAGAAGAGGTCGCGGACGTCGGCGCGCAGGCTCTCCAAGTCTTGGCTCATGCCGTCCAGCGGGGTCGTGTCGGGCGGCTTCTCCTGGGACAGCACCACCAGGACGCCCGCGAAGACGCCGAGGATCAAGGCCGCGACCAGGGCCGCCTCGGCGCGCGGCAGGAGCGCGCCCCAGATCCGGGCCAGCTGCCGCCGGGGCGGGCCGCTGCCCGGTGCGAGGCAGAGCAGCAGGATCACCGCCATGGCCGAGTAGGCGATGGCGGTGGAGGCGGTCATGCCGGAGCTGGCGAAGACGAGGATGCCGAGCAGGATCAGCCCGGCGATGAGGCTGAGCGACGTCCACAGGACGCTGGACATCAGCGCGCCCGGCAGGTGCAGCGGCGTCCG
Source organism: Actinomadura sp. GC306 (assembly GCF_004348665.1). Taxonomy (GTDB): domain Bacteria; phylum Actinomycetota; class Actinomycetes; order Streptosporangiales; family Streptosporangiaceae; genus Spirillospora. Next base: position 1,073 of record NZ_SMKM01000225.1, read on the forward strand.
GAACACCGCCGCGACCGCGTCGCCGGACCGCGGGCCCCGCCGCGTCTGGCGCCCCTCCATGCCCTGCGCGGCCTTGTCGCCCATCCGCAGGACGAGCACGCCGCCCGCGGTGACCAGGACCGCGACCAGCGGCACGATGTTGGCGAAGCCGAGCAGCGCCACCAGGACGATGAAGCTGAGCAGCCGGTACCACCCGTAGGGCTTGCGGCGCTCGCGGTCGGCGCGACGGCCGGGATCGCGGTGGAGCCCGGCGTGGTGGGGCGCGGCGCGTCGTGCGGCGGCGGCCCGGGGGCCGGCATGGAGAAGGACCGGGAGTGGTCGGGCGCGGGCTCGGCCGGGGACGCGGACGGCGGCCGGTAGTGCTGATCGATCCGCGTCTGGTCGGTGATCGTGGCCTCGATGTGGATCCGCCGCGTGAGCTGCACGAGCGCGACCCCGGTGGGGCGCTCGGCGGGGTTGCGCGCCATCGCCGAGCGCAGCACGGGCAGCAGCGCGTCGGGCACGCCGTCGAGGTCCGGGGTGCCCTGCATGATCTTGTAGAAGATCGACTCGAACGTCCCGGAGCCGAACGGCGGGCGGCCCGTCGCGGCGTAGGCGACCGTGCCCGCCCAGGCGTGCACGTCCGACGGCGGGCCGGCGTCCTCGCCCTCGATGATCTCGGGGGCCAGGTAGCCGGGGGTGCCGATCACCATGCCGGTCGCGGTGAGCCGGGTCGCGTCGGCGGCCTGCGCGATGCCGAAGTCGATCACGACGGGCTCGCCGTCGACGAGCATCACGTTGCCGGGCTTCAGGTCGCGGTGCACGATCCCCGCGCCGTGGATCGCCGACAGCGCGGAGGCCAGCCCCACGGCGAGCCGCTGGAGCGCCTGCCCGTACACGGGCCCGGACTCCTCGACGACCTCCTCAAGCGTGTTGCCGGGGACGTACTGGGTCACGATGTAGGGTCGCTCGGCCGTCACGTCGGCGTCGAGGATCTCGGCGACGTGCGGGCTGTGCACCCGGCGCATCGAGTCGACCTCGCGGGCCAGCCTGCGGCGCGCCGTGGCGTCCCCCGCGACGGCGGGGCGCAGCACCTTGATGGCCACGTTGCGGCCTTCGGAGTCGGCGCCGAGGTAGACGACGCCCATGCCCCCTTCGCCGAGGGTGTCCAGCACGCGGTAGTGGCCGATTCGCTCCCCGGACGTGACGGCTCCCTTCATCGTTTCCGAAACCCTACTCTCGCCGATCCGGCCGAGAAGATCTAATCGTCATCACGCGGCGGCCGTCCCCTCGCCGTTCGATCGGCCGGGGGTTCCGCCGTCCGCGAGCGCGCCGGCGAGCCGGCGGGCGGTCGGCCGGCGGGCGGGGTCGCGCGCGAGGGCGGCCCGCAGCGGCGCGGCCAGCCGGCCGGGGACCCCGGCGAGGTCGGCCTGGCCGCGCAGGATGCGGAAGCACACCCCGTGCAGCGAGCCGCGCCCGAACGGCGGCCGGCCCGTCGCGGCGCAGGCGACCGTCGCCGCCCACGAGAACACGTCCGACGCGGTGGTGGCGCGCTCCCCCTCGATCAGCTCGGGGGCCAGGAAGGCGGGCGTCCCGACGACCATCCCGCGCCGGGTGATCTGCTCGGCGCCGGCCTCGTGCGCGATGCCGAAGTCGATCAGCGTGGGGCGGTCGCCCAGCACGATCACGTTGCCGGGCGACACGTCGCGGTGCAGCACGCCCGCGTCGTGGACGTCGGCCAGCGCGAGCGCCAGCCGCCGCGCGAACCGGACGGCGCGGTCGGGCCGCAGCGGGCCGTACGCCGCGATCAGGTCGTTCAGCGGGCAGCCCGGCACGTACTGCATCGCCACGTGCGGGCGCGCGGCGGCGGCATCCCCGGCCAGCAGCCGGGCGACGTACTCGCTGCGGACCCTGGCCTGCGCCGACGCCTCCCGGGCCAGCCGGAGGATCGCCTCCGGTTCCCCCGCGAGCTCCGGGAGCAGTTCCTTCACCGCGACCTCGCGGCCGCGGGGGTCCATGGCGAGGTGCACCACCGCGGTGCTCCCCCGGCCGATCTCGGCCAGCAACCGATACTCCCCCAGCCGCCGCTGCGTCCCCATATCCGGTTGGACGCCGGAACGTCCGCTCGCGTTCCGGACAAAACGGACTGAACGGCGTTCGGGCCGGCCGGCGGGCCGGGCTCGGAGGGAGGGACTAGCCCTGCCGCTTGGCCGCCTGGCGGGCGCGGCGCTCCTCGCGGCGGGTCTCGAACTTGGTGGCGGACGCGTCGAGCTGCTCCAGGAACTCCCCGAGCTCCTCGCGGGCCTTCTCGCCGTCGCCGGACAGGTCGGTGCGGTCGAAGACGTTCCACTTCCGCAGGACCGGGACTAGGACGTCGTCGTGGTGCAGCCGCAGGTCGTAGATGCCGGCGTTGGCGATGATGACGGACTTGCGCATGAAGCCGTCGATGCTGTGGCCGGGCATGTGGAACGTGGTGACGACGTCGGTGATCGCCCGCATGGTCTCGTTCGGGGCGGCCTCCAGCGCGGCGGCCATCAGGTTCCGGTAGAAGATCATGTGGAGGTTCTCGTCGGCGGCGATGCGGGCCATCATCTGCTCGCAGACGGGATCGCCCGACGCCTTGCCGGTGTTGCGGTGCGAGACGCGGGTGGCGAGCTCCTGGAAGGACACGTACGCCGTCCCGTGCAGGAACGAGTCGCCGTGGTCGGCCTCGTAGCCGGCCTCCATGTGGTGCATACGGGCGCGCTCCAGCGCGACCGGGTCGACGGCGCGGGTGACGGTGAGGTAGTCGCGCAGGGCGATGCCGTGGCGGTTCTCCTCGGCCGTCCACCGGTTGACCCAGGTTCCCCAGGCGCCCTCGCGGCCGTAGACGCTCGCGATCGCGCGGTGGTAGCCGGGGAGGTTGTCCTCGGTGAGCAGGTTGACGATGAGCGACTCGCGCGCCTCGACGCTCAGCTTCGACTGCTCGATCGACCACGGCTCGCCGTCGAGCGGGCCGTCGAAGTCGCGGCCCTCGCTCCAGGGGACGTACTGGTGCGGGAACCATTCCTTCGCCATCGACAGGTGCCTGTCGAGCTCCGTCTCGACCACCGGTTCGAGGTCGTGGAGGAGGCCGGTCTGGAACTTGTCTTCGGGGGTCACGGACATGCGGTTCCTTCGCTGGACGATGTGTACTGCCGGACGGTGGCCGCCGCACCCGCGGCACGAGGGGGCGGGCCCGCGGGCCGTACCTAACCTACGTAAGCGTAGGTTTCGATGGTCGCCACTGAGCGTGACCCGCGTCAAGTAAGCCCCGTGACAAGCCGCCCGCGGCGAGTTTTGTAGGTCCGAGCAAAAGCGGCGTGACCCGCGTCACCGCAGGTCCTCGCCGCCGTTCGTCCCCGCCGTTCGTCCCCGCCGGGTCACCTTGTGTCGGCGGCCTGCTGCCACATGCGGTTCACGGCGGCCCTGAGCAGCGGCCGCGGCACAAGCTTGAGGGCGGGGAACGCCGCCTTGTACTGCATGCCGGGGACGCACAGCGCGCGTCCGGCCGAGACGGCGTCCAGGCCGGCGCGGGCCACGTCGTCCCGGCGCAGCCAGAGCAGGTTCGCCGGGACGTCGTCCTCCGTGCGGGTGAAACCCGGGCACAGCGCAGTGACGTGGACGCCCTTGGCGGCGACCTCGGCGTGCAGGCTCTCGGAGAAGGCCGCCACGTACGCCTTGGACGCGCCGTACGTCGCGCTGCCGGGCGAGGGGGCGAACCCCGCCATCGACGCGACGTTCAGCACCCCGCCCCGGCCGCGCTCGACCATCCCCGGCAGGACGGCGTGGGTGAGCCGCACGAGCGCGTTCACGTTCAGCTCGACCTGGGCGAGGTGGTCGTCCAGCGGCAGTTCGGCGAACGGCCCGAAGGCGCCGTAGCCCGCGTTGTTGACCAGCAGCTCGACCGGGTCGGCCCGCAGCCGCTCCTCGACCTCGCCGCGCTGCGCGGGGTCGGTGAGGTCGGCCGCGACCACCTCCACGGCGACCCGGTACCGCTCGACGAGCTCGCGGGCCAGCCCGTCCAGCAGGTCGGCGCGGCGGGCGACGATCACCAGGTCGGTGCCGCGGCCGGCCAGGAGGCGGGCGAAGCTCTCGCCGATGCCGCTGGACGCGCCGGTCACGAGCGCGGTTCGGTACGCGTGTCGCATGGCGGCAGATGCTATCGGCCGATCTCCACCACCTCGGGCGGCACGCCCAGAAACACACGTAACGTTTCATACCGTCACCGGCCCGCGAGCGGCGGGCAGGCGGCCGGCGGGCGGTCAGCGGCCGGTGAACCGGGCCTTCCCCGGGCCCTCCTCCATGAAGCTCCGCATGCCGTTCGCCTGGTCCTCGGTGGCGAACAGGGCGGCGAACTGGGTGCGCTCGATCTCCAGCCCGGTGTCGAGGTCGACCTCGAAGCCCGCGTCGATGGCCTGCTTGGCGGCGCGCAGCGCGATCGCGGGGCCGCCGACGAAGGTCGCCGCCCACTCCTTGGCGGCGGTGTAGACGTCGGCGTCCGGGACGACCCGGTCCACCAGGCCGATCGCGAGGGCCTCGTCCGCCTTGACGTGCCGCCCGGAGAAGATGAGGTCCTTGGCCTTGGACGGGCCGATCAGCCGGGACAGCCGCTGCGTGCCGCCCGCGCCGGGGATGATGCCGAGCTGGATCTCCGGCTGCCCCACCTTGGCGCCCTCGCCGGCCACGCGGAAGTCGGCGGTCAGGGCCAGTTCCAGGCCGCCGCCGAGCGCGTACCCGGTGATCGCGGCGATGACCGGCTTCGGGATCCCGGCGAGCGCCTTGGCGAAGTCCTGCAGGAGCCGCGAGTGGCCCGCCGACATCTGCGCGTACGACATCGGCGCCATCTCCTTGATGTCGGCGCCGGCCGCGAACACCTTCTCCCCGCCGTACAGGACGACCGCGCCGACCGTCTCGTCCTGGGTGACCTCCCGGGCCGCGTCGATCAGCTCCCGCTGCATCTGGGCGTTCAGGGCGTTCATCTTCGGCCGGTCCAGCCTGATCGTCGCGATCCCGTCCGCGGCCTCGACCCTTACGAACTCGCCCACGGCTACCCCTCCTGCTGCGTTTCGGCGGTGAACGTTTCGAGCCTAACCAGCGGGTGCACGGGAGTGGCGGGCGGCACCGGAGTCGCGGCCGGGGTGCGCCGGGACGTCCGAGGCCCCTGGTAGCTTCGGTGACCATGCTCGTCGCCCACGCCACCTGGCAGGGCGGTGCGCTGTGCCTGTGGGCCGAGCGCACCGGCCCCTACGAGCCCGGGCGCGGCGCGCACCCGTTCGCCACCTGCGACTTCACCGGCACCTCGTACGAGCCGCTGGTGCGGGGCGCGTTCCGTGTCGAGCTGTCCCTGACCCTGCCGACCGTGTCCGCGCCGGACGGGGGCGGACACCCGCTGCCCTCGGCGGAGCTGCGGCCGGAGCCGGTGCCGGACGAGCCCGAGCTGCGCCCGTGGGCGGTCCCGGCGCTCGTCCTGGAGCCGTTCGCCGCGATGGCGCTGCTCCAGGCCGCCGAGCACGCCGCCGACGTCGTGCCGGGCAGCGACCTGCGGTTCCTGTGCCTGCTCGCGGACGAGGCCGTCCATCTCGCGGAGCGCGGCCACGTGCTGCCCGCGCTGCTGCGCGAGGACGGCGACCTCGTCGCCCGCTGGCGCCCGGTGGCCGACGACCCGGTGCGGCTGCGGGCGCTGGCCCGCGCGATGCCGGCCGCGTGCCGCGCCGCCGACGGCGGCCGGCCCGCCGGCGAGGTGCTGCGCGAGGCCCTGGCTGGGCTGGTCGATACCGCCGTCCGCGGCGTGGTCCCGCATCCGCTGCTGGTGTCCCGGCGCAAGGCCCCGGACCGGCTGCCGCTCGCCGAGCGCTGGGTCGCGGCGCTGACCGGCCCGTCGCCGCTGGTCGCCCGCGAGCCGCGCGACGACCCCGGTGACCTGATCGCCGAGCTGGACGCGTGGGCCGCCGCGGCGCGCCGCCCGTCCGGCCCGCTGCGGGTGTGTTTCCGGCTGGCCGAGCCGGGCGCGGAGGAGTTCGCCGGCCCCGAGTTCGGCCAGGTGGAGCCGCGCGACGACGACTCCTGGCGGGTCGAGTTCGCCCTCCAGGGCACCGACGACCCCAGCCTGTACGTGCCGGCCGCGCTGGTGTGGGCGGGCGACGCGACCTCGATCCCGGACGCCGAGGAGACGCTCCTCACCGGCCTCGGCCGCGCGCTGCGCCTGTTCCCCGACATCGCGCCCGCCCTGGACGGCCCGTCCCCCGCCGAACTGTCCCTCGACACCGCCGGCGCGTTCCGCTTCCTCCGCCAGGCCGCGCCGATGCTCGCCGCCGCGGGGTTCGGCGTCCTGCTCCCCCAGTGGGCGGGCAAGGCGAAGCTCGGCATGAAGCTCACCACCGGCCAGGAGGACCCGGAGGCGTCCTCCGGCGCGGCGGCCCCCTCGGGTTTCGATCTCAAGGCGATGGTCGACTTCCGCTGGGATCTCGCCATCGGCGACGAAAGCGTCGACGAGGCCGAGCTGGAGGAGCTGGCCCGCCTGAAGACCCCGCTCGTCCGGCTGCGCGGCCGGTGGGTGGAGCTGGACGAGCGGCAGCTGGCGGCGGCCCTCGACTTCCTGCGCCGCCCCCGCCGCGGCCGGATGACCGCCGCCGAGGCGATCCGCGCGATCGTCCACGCGGGCGACGACGCCCTCCCCCTCACCGGGGTCGACGCCGCCGGCCCCCTCGGCGACCTCCTCTCCGGCGAGGCCGACCGCCGCCTCACCCCGATGCGCACGCCCGAGGAGCTGGACGCCGAACTGCGCCCCTACCAGCAGCGCGGCCTCTCCTGGCTGACCTTCATGAACGATCTGGGGCTGGGTGCCCTACTTGCGGACGATATGGGGTTGGGGAAAACGATCTCCATCCTGTCGCTGCTCGTCCACGAGCGGGAGGACGGCGCCCGCCCCGATCCGACGCTGGCGGTCCTGCCGATGTCGCTGGTGGGGAACTGGGAGCGGGAGGCGGCGCGGTTCGCGCCGAAGCTGCGGGTGTACGTCCACCACGGGACGGGGCGGCACCGTGGCGAGGAGCTCGCCGAAGCCGTCGCCGGGGCCGATCTCGTGCTGACGACCTACGGGACGGCGGCGCGGGACGCCGAGACGCTCGCGCGGATCGAGTGGGAGCGGGTCGTCTGCGACGAGGCGCAGGCGCTCAAGAACAGCGGGACGCGGCAGGCCAGGGCGGTGCGGAGCATCCCGGCGCGCACCCGCATCGCACTCACCGGTACCCCGGTCGAGAACCACCTGACCGAGCTGTGGTCGATCATGGAGTTCGCCAATCCGGGGCTGCTCGGGCCGCGCGCCGAGTTCCGGCGGCGGTTCGCGATCCCGATCGAGCGGGAGGGCGACGAGCAGGCCGCGCTGGCACTGAAGCGGGCGACGCAGCCGTTCGTCCTGCGCCGCCTGAAGACCGATAAATCGATCATCTCTGATCTGCCGGAGAAGCAGGAGATCAAGGTCTACTGCAACCTGACCACCGAGCAGGCGTCGCTCTACCGGGCGACCGTGGACGACATGCTCCAGCGGATCGCCGAGGCCGACGAGACGCAGCGGCGCGGGCTCGTCCTGGCGACGATGGCGAAGCTCAAGCAGGTCTGCAACCACCCGGCGCAGCTGCTCAAGGACGGCTCGCGCCTGCCCGGCCGCTCCGGCAAGCTCGAACGGCTGGAGGAGATCTGCGCCGAGGTCGTGGGGCAGGGCGAGAAGGCGCTCGTCTTCACCCAGTACGCCGAGTTCGGCTCGATGCTCCAGCCCTACCTGGCGGCCCGCCTCGAACGGCCGGTGCTGTGGCTGCACGGCGGGACGTCCAAGCAGGCGCGCGACGACCTCGTCCAGCGCTTCCAGGAGGACGACGAGCCCGCGGTCTTCCTGCTCTCCCTCAAGGCCGCCGGGACGGGCCTGACACTGACCGCCGCCAACCACGTCGTGCACGTCGACCGCTGGTGGAACCCCGCCGTCGAGGACCAGGCCACCGACCGCGCGTTCCGCATCGGGCAGACCCGCAACGTCCAGGTCCGCAAGTTCATCTGCGTCGGGACGATGGAGGAGCGCGTCGACGAGATGATCGAGCGCAAGAAGGCCCTCGCCGAGTCGATCGTCGGCACCGGCGAGGACTGGCTCACCGAGCTGTCGGTCGCCGAACTGCGCGACGTCCTGCGCCTGTCGCCCGAGGCGGTGAGCGACTAGTGGCCGAGGGCATCAAGGCCCGCAACAGGCGCGGCTCCATCGGCACGCAGTGGTGGTCGCGCCGCTTCATCGACCTGCTCGAATCGTTCGCCGACACGGGACGGCTGTCCCGCGGCCGGACCTACGCCCGCAAGGGCCACGTGTTCGACCTGCGGGTGGCGCCGCACGAGGTGACGGCGAAGGTGCGGGGCTCGGCTCCGGAGCCGTACGAGGTGGCCCTCGGCATCGATGCGATCGGCGAGGCGGACTGGCGGGCCGTGGAGAAGGAGCTGGCGTCCCGCGCGGTGTTCCGCGCCCGCCTGCTGGCCGGCGAGATGCCGCCGGAGATCGAATGGGTCTTCGCCGAACTGGGCCTCGCCCTCTTCCCGGGGGCGGCGTCCGACCTGCACCTCATGTGCGACTGCCCCGACTGGGGCGACCCGTGCAAGCACGCGGCGGCTGTCCTGTACCTGCTGGCCGAGGCGTTCGACGACAACCCGTTCCTCATCCTGCAGTGGAACGGCCGGAGCAGGGACGAGCTCCTCGCGGCGCTGCGGCGCGGCGCGGAGGCCGAGCCCGATCCCCTCGACCTGGCGGACGAGCCCCTCACGGCCACCGGGTTCTGGGCGCCGCCGTCCGGCCTGGCCCATCTGCGCGAGCGTCCGCCGGCGCCTCCCGTCCCGCCCGGTTTCGTCCTTCAGGTGGCAGCTCCCCCACCGGTCAGGATCCGCCGCCGCCCGCTGGCCGACGTCCTCGCCCCGGTCTACGAGGCCCTGGCGGAGAGCGGCCGCGACCCGGAGTGACGCGGCACCACATGCGGTAGGCGATAGGCCCCTGTTCACCCGATCCGCACTTGCGCGGAGCCTGCGCGAAGCCGCACGGAGCCTGCACGGAGCCTGCGCGGAGTTTGCATGTCTGCGATCGAATGTAGTACATCTACTATAAGACGTTGTAGAGATCCTGCAGCCAGATCGACGTTCGCCTACGACCAGAGGTGCCCATGGACGAGATCCCGAGGCGGCCGCGGAGGCGGTCCCGGTGAAGGCGGGAGGCAGGGCCGGCGGGGGCAGGGCCGGCGAGAAGACCAGTGGCGACAAGACCGGCGGTGACAAGACCGGCGGCGACAAGACCGACAAAGAGAACGTCCACAACCGGATCGCGGTGCTCAGGGCCGAGCGGGGGGTCTCGCGCCGCGAGCTGGCCGCGGCACTGGGGGTCCACTACCAGACGATCGGCTACCTGGAACGCGGCGAGTACAGCCCGAGCCTGCATCTCGCGCTGCGCATCGCCGGCTTCTTCGAGGTGCCGGTCGAGGTGGTGTTCTCGCTGACGCCGTTTCCGAGACTGGGGAGCACATCATGAGAGCCGGACAGGAGCTGACGAGGATGGGAACGCGCCGGGGGCGGGTGCGCAAGGACGCCATGGAGAAGGAAGTGCTGCCCTCGTGGCACGCGACGCGGCGCCGCCGGCGCGTGCTCGCGGGGACGGGCGGAGCCGCCGTCGCGATGGTCTGGGCCGGGACGGTCATCTCGTGGAACCTCGCCCCGAGCGACACCGCGATGTACTGGACCATCGGCCTGCTCATGGCGGCGGTGGTGATCGTGATCCCGGTGCTCACGGTGCTGAACGCCGCGACCCGGGGGACGGCGTCGCTGCCGGAGGCACAGCTCGACGAGCGCCAGGTGACCGAGCGGCTCCGCGCCCACGCGGTCGCGCACCAGGTGATGCTCGTGCTGCTGGTCGTGGTCGCCGTGGCGGTGTTCAGCGTCCCGGGAGACCGCGGCACCTACGTCCCGATCGCTGCCGTCGTCACCGGGGTCGCGGCGCTGTTCCTCACGCACCTGGTGATGCCGGTCCTCGTCGCCGGATGGCGGCAGGCCGATCCGCCACCCGACGACGAGGACCGGCATCACCAGGTGCGTGAGGAAC
>NZ_SMKM01000226.1 GCF_004348665.1 Actinomadura sp. GC306
GTATGGGCTGGTGAGGGGGTGGAGCGGGCAATGTCTGGTGCAAGATCGGACGAATGGGCGTTCAAGGGGTGGGGGTGCGGTTCGGGTTTCATGTGAAACGTCCTGTGACGCCCTGTGTTTGGGTGATCAACTCGCGGCCAATACGTTCCGTAATCGAATCGCGTCGGAACTAAGGGGTCGATGTGCTGGACGCGCAATCGGGGGAGGGTGCGGACGGCGGGCAGCAGTGCGGCTCGCAGATCACGCGCCGGGCGCTCATCGGCGGAATGGCGGGGGCGGCGGGTCTGCTCACGGTGGGGACGTCCATGTGGGACGGGGCCATGGCCGGCGAGTATCCGGGATCGGCGTTCAGGGCGGACAGTCCGCAGGTGTACACGCGGGAGCAGTGGAACGCGCGGGCGCCCAAGCGGGCCGCCCGGGTGCTCGACCGGCGGCCGGACAAGATCGTGGTGCACCACACGGCCACGGCGAACAGCAAGGACCGGTCGCTCGATCACGCGTTCGCGCTGTCCCGGCAGATCCAGAAGTGGCATATGGACGGGAACGGCTGGAACGACACGGGGCAGCAGCTCACGATCAGCCGCGGCGGGATCGTGATGGAGGGGCGCAACCAGAGCCTGGCGGCCATCCGGGCGAAGAACCTCGCGGTCGGCGCGCACGTCCTGCACCACAACCAGCGCACCATCGGGATCGAGAACGAGGGGACGTACACGAACGCGAAGGTCCCCGGCCGGCTGTGGGACTCGCTGGTGGAGGTGTGCGTCTGGCTGTGCCGGGTGTACGACCTCGAACCCGGTGAGGCGATCGTCGGTCACCGCGACTTCAACTCGACCGCCTGCCCGGGTGACGTCCTCTACGCCCGGCTGCCCGACCTGCGCAAGGCGGTCGCGAAGCGGCTGGACGACTCGGGGAACGGCAACGGCTCGGGGAACGGCAACGACTCGGAGGACGTGAAGGGGTCGGGGAGCGGCAACGGCTCTGGAGGCTGGACCAGCTCCGGAAACGGGAACGGCTCGGGAAGTGGGAACGGCTCGGGGAGCGGAAACAACTCGGGAAACGGGAACGGCTCCGGGAGCGTGAGCAACTACGGGAGCACGGACGACTCTGGGAGCGGCAACGACTCCGGGAGCGGGTTGTTGTCGTCCATTCTTCCGTCCTTCAACGGCTGAGCAGCGGCGGTGTCACGTCTCCGGGGTGGTGTAGCGGGTGCGGCGGCGGGCTATCTCGGGATCGATGCCCTCGACCAGGGACCAGATGCCCGCGACGCGTTCCACCAGGGTCTCGGGCGGCAGCCCGGCTAGGCCCTCGGCCGCCAGGTCGTCGATCGCCTGGGTCAGCCGGGCCATCCGCTCGCCATGCGTGGAACACATGTTCGAATAGTAGCGAGTGTGGCCCAAGGTGCGGGTGCGGTTCGCGAAAATCGGCTTTCAGCGGACGGCGCCGGTCACCATCCACCGGTCGCCGCGGGCGCGCAGCCCCAGTGTGACCATGCGGGCCGCCATCCACAGGCCGATCGCCGCCCAGAGGCCGATGAGCCCCGCGTCCGCCCGGTAGGCGGCGATGGCGGCGGGCAGGAAGACGATCGTCGCGAGGAGCGTCGTCACCGCGAGGTACGTGCCGTCGCCCGCGCCGATGAGGATCCCGTCCAGGACGAACACCACGCCCGCGACGGGTTGCAGCAGCGCGACGACGAGCAGCGACGCGAACAGCAGGTCGTGGACGCCGCCGTCCGCGGTGAACAGGCCCGGCAGCCACGGCCGGATCAGCAGGATGAGCAGCGCGAACACCACGCCGCTGACGATCCCCCACCACACCATCCGGCGTGTGACGGCCCGCGTCCCCGCGAGGTCGGACGCGCCCAGGTACCGTCCGGTGATCGCCTGCCCGGCGATCGCGATGGCGTCCAGCGCGAAGGCGAGCAGCGTCCACACCTGGAAGCCCACCTGGTAGGCGGCGATCTCCTCGTCCCCCATGCGGGCCGCGATCGACGTCCCGACGATCAGGACGACGCGCAGCGCCGCCGTCCGCAGCAGCAGGCCGAACCCCGCCGTGGCCGCCGTCTTCAGCCCCGCGAGGTCGGGATGCACCGGGGCCGCGTGCCGCCGCGCCGCCCGCAGGACGACCCACACGTAGACGGCGGCGCTCGCGGTCTGGGCTATGACGGTGCCCCATGCCGAGCCCGCGATCCCCCAGTCCAGGACGAGCACGAAAAGCACGTTGAGCACGAGGTTGAGCGAGAACCCGCCGATCGAGACGTACAGGGGTGTGCGGGTGTCCTGCAGACCGCGCAGCACACCCGTCCCGGCGAGGACCACCAGCATCGACGGGATGCCGAAGAGGCTCACGCTGAGGTAGGTCTCGGCGTAGGGCGCGACGGCCGGGGACGCGCCGAACGCGTCCACGATCGCCGGGGCCAGCGGCCAGCCGACCATGATCAGCACGATGCCGATGGCGAGCGCGAGCCACATGCCGTCGATGCCCTGCCGGATCGCCGCCCGCATGTCCCCGGCGCCGACCTGCCGGGCCACCCCGGCCGTCGTCCCGTAGGCGAGGAAGACGCACAGGTACACGAGGGTGGCCAGCGCCTGGCCGGCGACCCCGAGACCACCGAGCGGCTCGGTGCCCAGCCGGCCGACGATAGCCGAATCGGTCAGCAGGAACAGCGGCTCGGCGACGAGCGCGCCGAAGGCGGGGACGGCGAGCCGCAGGATCTCGCGGTCGTGCGCGGCCGAGGGACGCCGGGAGGTTGTCACCGCGCCGAGGGTAGCACCCCCGTAATTCTCCTCATCTACTTGGCACCTTACATCCGGCCGACCGGCCGACTTTCTTTTCCGCACACCCGGTGGATGAGGTTTCCGCAGGTCATCGCCTTGAGCGGCGAGGCGTCCCCAATGAATCCACAAGGTTTTCCACAGGTCGTGCACAACCTGCGCGGCGTGTCTGCACAGGCGTTCCACAACCTTGTCCACAGGCTGCTTTGCCCCTCGCCGCGTGGGCTCGCGAGAATGTCGGACGCTTCGGATAGACCTGGGACGGACGGGCGCCGACGGGGCGGACGGGGCCGCCGGCGACCGGGATGAAGGGGGTGCGACGGTGAGCGTTGCCGAGATCGGCGGACCGAGCGAACCCGAGTTCGAGCGCACCCCACCGCATGACATCACCGCCGAGCAGGGCGTCCTCGGCGGCATGCTGCTCTCCCCCGACGCCATCGCCGAGGTCGTCGACATCCTGCGCACGCCGGACTTCTATCGTCCGGCCCACCAGATCGTCTTCGACACAATCCTCGACCTCTACGGCCGGGGCGACCCCGCCGACGCGGTCACCGTCGCCGGCGAGCTCACCAAGAACGGCGAGATCGGGCGCATCGGCGGCGCGCCCTACCTGCACACCCTGATCTCCCTGGTGCCCACCGCGGCGAACGCCGGGTACTACGCGCGCATCGTCCACGAGCGCGCGATCCTGCGCCGGCTGGTCGAGACGGGTACCCGCATCGTCCAGATGGGCTACGCGGCGGACGGCGCCGACGCCGACGAGGTCCTCGACCGCGCCCAGGCCGAGGTCTTCGCCATCGCCGAGAAGCGCGCCGGCGAGGACTACGTCCCCCTCAGCGAGATCATGCCGGGCGCGCTGGACGAGATCGAGGCGATCGGCAGCCGCGGCGGCCAGATGGTCGGCTGCCCCACCGGCTTCGCCGACCTCGACGCCCTCACCAACGGCCTACACCCCGGCCAGATGGTAGTGGTCGCTGCAAGACCTGCCATGGGGAAGGCGATTCGTCTGAATACTCCCCTTCCGACCCCGACAGGTTGGACCACCATGGGCGAAGTGTCCGTTGGTGATTATCTGATCGGAGCAGATGGCAGACCGACCCGCGTCGTCGCCGCGACGGACGTGATGCACGGCCGGCCCTGCTATGAGATCGAGTTCTCGGACGGCGAGGTGATTGTCGCCGACGCCCAGCACCAGTGGCGTACAACGACACGTGCGAGTCGCCGTCAGCGGAGCGAGACGCGAACGGCCTACTACTGGCCCGACGAAGCGATCAACCGTGTTCGGTGGGCGACGGCGGAGGCCAATGAGCGACCACGTCAGCTCATTTCGCATCGCCAGGCCGTGGACGAGGTCGGAGCGGAGTTCCGGTATGCGCTCCACGCGGTGACCCGGCACCTAGGCCACACCGGTGAGGCCCACCAGAGCACGTCGACGCGCCAGGTTCGTTATGAGGCCACCAGCCTCTACCGGGGTTTGCTGCATCGCGCCGTCCGTCCCAAGAACGCCGCGACCACCGCACAGCACCGCCCCATCAAGACGACCGAGGAGATCGCAGCGACCGTCCGCTGCGATGGTGACGACCGTCCCAACCACGCGGTTGAAGTGGCCGCTCCATTCCAGTTGCCGACCGCCGAATTGCCCGTCGATCCGTATGTCCTCGGCGCGTGGCTTGGTGATGGGTGTGCCACGAACTGCTCCATAACGTGCTTCGACGAAGAGATTCTGGAACAGATCGAAGCAGCGGGGCAGCCGGTCAGACGGCACAGGACCCCGGGTAGTTTCGGCCTCCCCGGTCTAGTGACCAAGATCAAGGACTTGGGCCTGTGGCGCAACAAGCACATCCCGGCCGAGTACCTGCGGGCATCTGAGGAGCAGCGGCGGGCCCTGCTGGCCGGGTTGCTCGACACGGACGGGTACGTCTCGGAGATCGGCCAGGTGCAGTTGGCGTTCGCCTACAAGCGGTTGGCCGAGGACGCGCACGAGCTGATCCTCAGCCTCGGCTACCGCGCGACGATGACGACCAAGCCGGTCAAGGGGCGTTCTCCGGAGACCTCGACCTTCTACCGGATCAACTTCACGCCGGCCGAGACGGTGTTCCGGCTGCCGCGCAAGGCGGCGCGGCAGCGCAAGATCGTCCACCCGAAGGCGCGGGTGCGGTACATCGTGGACGTCCGGCCGATCGAGAGCGTGCCGGTCCGGTGCGTCCAGGTCGACAATTCCGACCACATGTATCTGGCGGGACGGTCGTGCATCCCGACGCACAACTCGACCCTGGCGCTCGACTTCGCGCGGGCGGCTTCGATCAAGCATGGGCTGACGTCGGCGTTCTTCAGTCTGGAGATGGGGCGCAACGAGATCACCATGCGGCTGCTGTCGGCGGAGGCGCGGGTGGCGCTGCACGCGATGCGGTCGGGCACGATGCAGGACGAGGACTGGACGCGCCTGGCGCGCCGGATGAGTGAGGTCGCCGAGGCGCCCCTGTTCATCGACGACTCCCCCAACATGTCGATGATGGAGATCCGCGCGAAGTGCCGGCGGCTCAAGCAGCAGCACGACCTGCGCCTGGTCATCATCGACTACCTGCAGCTGATGACCTCGGGCAAGCGCGTCGAGAGCCGCCAGGTCGAGGTGTCGGAGTTCTCCCGTTCGCTGAAGCTCCTCGCGAAGGAGCTGGGCGTTCCCGTCATCGCGCTGTCGCAGCTCAACCGAGGCCCCGAGCAGCGAACGGACAAAAAGCCCATGGTGTCCGATCTACGCGAATCGGGATCAATTGAGCAGGATGCGGACATGGTGATCCTGCTGCATCGCGAGGACGCCTACGAGAAGGAGTCGCCGCGTGCCGGTGAGGCCGACCTGATCGTGGCCAAGCACCGCAACGGGCCGACCGCCACCGTCACCGTCGCCTTCCAGGGCCACTACAGCCGCTTCGTCGACATGGCCCAGTGACGCGCTCCTCGTGCGGGTTCGCAAGAGCCCCGGCACGTTCTCAGGAGGTGCGGCACCGTGATGGAGTTCACCATGCCGGTGCCGGGATCAGGGGAGAGCGAACGTGGTCACCTGTTGAGGGCTTGGACGGGTTCTGTCCGTGCCGCCTTCAGTGCGGGATAGAGTCCGGCAGCCAAACCTGTGAGGGTTCCGATCAAGGGGGCCGGAAGAACCATGGCCGGGTCCATGACGGGGCTCCACTCCCGGAACGCCGATACCGTCACGACGACCATGACCGCCCCACACGTACCGACAACGCCGCCGACGCTGCCGAGTAGCGCACTTTCGGTCAGGAACTGGGCGCCGATATGTCGTTTGCGAGCGCCCAGAGCACGCCTCAATCCGATCTCGTGGGTGCGCTCCATGACGGACACCAGCGTGGTGTTGGCGATGCCCACCGCCCCGATGACTAGGGAGACGGCGGCCAACAGCAGGAACAGGGTGTCGACATCGCCTTCCACGTTGTTCCGCAGCGTCCTGGGGTCGGGCGGGACGATGGCGATGAGCCGGTCCGGATCGTGAGGGCGGAGTTGGCGGGGTGCCTGCCGGCCGATCAACTGGGCCGCTCCCAGCCGGGTTTCGATCAGCATGGCGTGCTGGGCGTCCGAGGTCGGCCATGCACGTTCCGCCGTGCGGGCCGGGACGATGATCGACAGCAGCAGATCGGTGTTGTGGCGGACATCGTCCACTATGCCGATCACGGTGAAGGCCCGGTCTCCGATGAAGATCGCCGGCTGTCTCTCCACACTCGAGATCCCGAGCCTGCCGGCCACACCGATGCCCAGCACCACCACGGCCTGGCGCCGGTTGTCGTGTCCTTCGTCGTAAAGCCTGCCGGAAGACAGATGAGCCCCGGCCGCGCGCAGGGCCCCGGGCGAGGCCGCCATCAGGTTGGCCGTCGTCTCATTGTCTCCGCGGTCATCCCGGACGGGTGAACGCCGGACGTCGACCCCGTCATCGCCCACGGTCCAGTACACGCCGGCGGCCTTGACCCCGTTGAGGCGTGCCAGGCGCTGTTCGGCGTCAGCGGGAAACGCCTGGTCGACGTGCAAAGCGCCCCTTTTCGGTGGCCTGCCGTCCTGGACGGTGACCTCGGTCGCCTTCAGCGCGTCGAACCGGCTGCTGATCTGGGCGCCGGCGGTCGATGTCAGTCCCAGTGTCGCCACGAATGCGCCGACCCCGAGCAAGGTGCCGAGCGCGGTCAGCATGGAGCGCGCCCGTCGCCGGATCATCCAGGCGAGCGACTCGTTGATCAGATCGCCCGGAGTGAGACGGGAACGCGGCGACGATCCACCTCGTGCCGCTCTCGAAAGGGGCCTCACGATCCGGACCCCTCGGCCTCGCTGAGCACACCGTCGTGGATTGCGACGCGCCGCCGCGCCCGCGCGGCCACGTCATGCTCGTGGGTCACCACGATCAAGGTGAGACCGTCCCGGTTCAGTTCATCCAGGAGTTCCAGAATCGAGTTGCTCATGCCCGAATCCAGGCTTCCGGTGGGCTCATCGCAGAGCAGCACGCTGGGTCGGGCCACGATGGCCCTCGCGATGGCCACGCGTTGCCGTTCGCCACCGGACAAGGTGGGGGGAAAAGCATCCGTCCGGTGTTCCAGCCCCACCCGCGACAGTGCCTCCATCGCCCGCTGCGCGCGAGACTTGCGGGGGATGCCCGCGTAGAGCATCGACAGTTCCACGTTCTCCAGCGCCGTGCGGTAGGACAGCAGGTGGAACGCTTGGAACACGAAACCCAGATAGCGGTTGCGCAGAGCTGCTCGGCGATGTTCCTTGAGCGTGCTGACGTCCTCGCCATGCAGGTAGTAGTTGCCTGAACTGATCTGGTCCAGGAGGCCGAGGACGTTGAGCAACGTAGATTTCCCTGAACCGGAAGGACCCGTGATGGCGATGTGGTCCGCCGGACGGACCGTGAGATTGCACGGCTTGAGCGCTTCCACCGGCGGTGTTCCGGAGTAGACGCGCGACACCTCACGCAGTTCGAGGACCGGTACGGTCATCGCCGCTCCTGCCCCACCACGACGAGGTCACCCGGACGCAATTCACCCTCCACGTCGGTCAACTCGGTGTATCCGTCGACCGACATACCGGGGTCCACTTTGATCTGCCGAGTCCGGCCGGCGCCGTCTTGCACCTCAACGTAGGACGATCGATCAGCACGTGCCCACACCGCCGCCGCCGGGACCACGAGGGCTTTGTCGGATGCGCCTCCCAGGTCGAAGGTGACCTCGGCTTCCTCGCCGCTGAGATCGAAGCCGAGCCGACCGGGTACCTTGATCCGGGCGACGAATTCGGTTTCCGGGCCCGGCTCGTCCTCGCCTTCGGTCTCGGTGCCGGGCTTCTCGGACTTTGCACTCTTGGCGATGTCGCCCACCTTCGAGGTAAAGGTGCGGTCCTGTGCCTCGACGTTGACGGTGACCTTGGTGCCGACCTCGATGTCTTCGGCTTCGGCGGCGGTGAGGGCCGCCTCGACGATCAGGCCGTCGCCGGCCAGTCTCAGCAGCTCCCCTTCGACCTTCTGCCCGAGGCGAGCGGACGCCGCCACGATGCGCGCAGGAAGATCGTTCACGAACACCACCTCAGCGCCTCCTGCCATCGCGGTACGTGTTCGCTTCGCCGGGGCTTCCGGGGCTTCCGGGGCTTCCGGGGCTTCCGGGGCTTCCGGAGTGGCCGGGTCGCCCCTGTCCGGATCCTTTTCCACGGTCACTGAGCGCAATGGTTCGTAGCCCCGGGAGCGGTAGAAGCGGGCCACCGCGGCGGCGGTCCCACGACCGAACCGGCCGACGCTGTCACCGGTCCGGAAACCGAGGCGGCCGAGTGCTGCCTGCAGCTGGGCCACGTCCCGACCCTCGGCTCCGATCGTGAGATCACGGAACATCGGGCCTTTTCCGCGAAGCACGAAGACGGGCCGCTGGGCGACCTCTGCCACGAGGGCGCCTTCGCGGATGGTGTCACCGGCCCTGACCGGAACTTTGGTGACCAGCGGACGACCGTTCTCCGTCGAGGGCTCGATGGCGACTGTCCGCTCCCGGTGCGCGCGGACGCTGCCGCGGGTCACCAGCGTGCGCGACAGCTTCCGATATTCCACCGGCGCCGTGATCGGTGAGGCCTTCGGCGGCCCCGCCTCGGCCGCCGCCTGCGTCGGCGACTTCACCCGGGATCCCAGCCACCAGGTCGCTCCAGCGAGCACGACGACCGCGACCAGCAAGACTGCCAGGACCCTTTTGGGGGAACGGCGAACTCCGAACGTCATCCACTATCCGCTCTGCACAGGCACGTATGCGCACTGTCTCACGATCAGCGGCCCAGCGTTTCCGGGCCCACCAGCTCCTTGGCGCGCTTCAACGCCTTCTGCTCCAACTCCTGATAGCCGAGAATTTCGGCCTCGTACTTCTTTCCTGCCAGCTTGGTGTTCTTCTCGAGGAGATCTCTCCGAAGTTTCGACAAGTTGACCTTACGGTCGCACTCGGCATCTGCGGTCGCAATGGCGATTTCTTGCCTACGGGCGGTCTCACGGTCCTTGTCGGTGTAGAGGTCCTGTGCCGCCTCCTGTGCCGCCTTAGGAGACTCGAAATGATAACCACGACCCGCCATGCAGTTGCGCCACTGTGCGATGGCTTCAAGGTAGCCGGGGTCGCGCTCCGTCATGCCGACGGCCTTTCCGCTGTAGTTGATGGCTATCATGTAGACTTTCAGATAGCTCGCCACATCGCCGTAAAGGCTCCGCCGCGCCTCAGTGATACACCCGTTTCGGTTGAAGGTCACGACGCTGCCGTCGGCCAACCGTACCTGCATCTCCGAATTGCCGCCACCGAAATAGGCCAACTCCCATCGCCGCTGCTCAGACTTCGAGAGGGTCTGCATATATCTTCCGTTTACCCCAATGCCGTCCGCTTCCTTTCCAGGATTGCGGTCGGACAGGCCGTACCCGTTCTGCTTGCGCGCATCGACATCATCATGCTCGACGGGTGTACCGAACACGTTCTCGGCCGGCGGGATCTCCGTCACGTGCTTGAACCCCTGCCTGCGCATACAGCGTGAGATGAGTTCGTTCTCGGCGATGACCAGTTGCCGGCGCTCCGGAGTAACACCAGGTCCCTGACCAGTGTCTCCGCCGCCGGATTCACCCTCGCGTTCTTCGCCGCCACAGGCAGTCAGGACGGCCATCGCCAGTCCGATTGACATCGAGGCGGCAATTGCGGCGCTTCTGGTTCGCATGAGACGTTCCTCTCCTGAAAAATAAGGAGCGGAGCCCGGCGGGGACGGACTCCGCTGCGTTCCTCATGCCCTCCGTTAACAGAGGTGCCAGTTGTGCGAGGATCCGACGTTCTCGGGGTTGAGGTCACCCCACTGAATGCCCCTGGGCGCACAGTAAAGGTAGCCGGACATGCCATGGTAGTTGTAGACCCTCACGCCAAGGCCCGAGGTTCCTCGGTTGACGAGGGACGACTCCTTGTTCTCGATGTAGTTGGGCCAGTTGTCCTCGTAGCCGGCGGTCGTGTAGACGTCGTTCCCGCTGTAGTAATGGTTCTCCCAGAAGCAGATTTCGCCGCCGTCGCAGTTCACGTCAGCGTGTGCCACTGGGGCGCTGAGGCCGATGACAGGCATTGCGAGCGCCATGGCGACCGCACCCTTGATCGCGGCCGATCGAATCCTCATCGTAACCCCGCCTTCCTTTGGTCGGATAGAACTTTCCCGGACTGATCAAGATCTTCGCAGTGCTCCGCGATCATGACAAGTCACCTCATATCCATTCTTCCTGAAAACCGAATTTCATCCTGACCAAAAACCGGGCGGCTGGGCCTGGCGGCGCGATCGTCGCTGACCTGCAGCAGCTCACCGACACATGCGGGAACAGGGGAGCCGTAGTCAGTGACCTAACGCCGTGATCGATGGCTACGTCCTCACTCACCAGGCCGAAAACGCGATTACCACCACATCGGCGGCGGCCTGGGTAGCACCCGCACAGGCTCGAGCAGGCCGCTCTCGGCTAGAAAGACATCTCCGGGATGCTCTGGTTATCTGTTGACCGAGAGCGGTCAAGGGGGGCGATCTCAACCCTGAGGGTGAATCGGTTCCAGGCTGCGGATGGGACTGACAGATCATTGGGAAGCCCCGCTGACAGACCTCTGAAAAGTCAGCAAGCTCTGCAGGCCGACGACCAGTCCATGACATCAAAGATGCGAACTTGCACCTCGGCGTGAAGGGCGGAGCGCCGGTCGGCGCACCTCGATGACCCGACCGTTTGCGGAGCTGGGGGCGGCATGGTGAATCGACAGCGGCGGGCGCCTCGGGGTGTGCGGTGCGTCCTGGAGCACCGTGGACAGCGCGCGGCGGGCTGACGGCTCGACCACGTGGCGGCCGGGGATAGGGGCGCACCCCTTCTGCCCGCGCTGGGTTCGGC
>NZ_SMKM01000227.1 GCF_004348665.1 Actinomadura sp. GC306
CCCACATCGGGGGTCTGGGGGGCGCCCCCCAGAGGGAACGACGAAACGACCCGGCGAAGCCGCGCGCGAAGCGCGCGGCGAGCACGGGTCGTCCAGAGTGGAGGTGGCGGGAATCGAACCCGCGTCCTTCGGTGAAGAGTCAGGGCTTCTCCGGGTGCAGCCTGCTTGGCGTTTTCTCAGCCCCGGCGCTCACGCAGGCGTGTCGCCGACGGGCTCAGTCGCTGTTCGCTGTCCCTACATGCCCCGCGACCGGGCGTGCAGGTTGAGTCTCCTTACGATGCCAGACCCCGGTTCGGAGACGCTACCGGGCTGACAGAGTTCGCTCCTCGCTCAGGCGGCGAGGGCGAACTCGGACTGCTTCTTGTTGGCAGTTATTGGTTTGCTGTCACAGGATTTACGAGGTCACGACAGCAACCCTCGACCCGCTTCCCCTGGCTCGAACGACCGAAGTCGAAGCCGGTCACCCCCATGTTCAGTTGTCAAAGCGGCAGTCCGGGGACGTCCGCACGATGACGTTACAAGCATAACGTGCGGGACGGCAACGTAATTCCCCTGGGCAGCCGTGGACCCCGGTGGACGCGATCGCGTCCACCGGGGTCGACCGGCAGGGTCGGGCCGGTCCGGACGGCAGAGCCTCCCCCGAGACGAGGCTCCGTCTCTCACGGCGACTGAGCCCGCAACCCCCCGAGCGGGATCTCAGTCACCCGTAAAGACGCCCGGGGGCCACGGGTTGGTTGCCTCTCCGACGTAAAGAGATCACAAAGTCGTAACAGGACCTCAGCCGCGAAGGAAGTCGGCGGCGATCTTCGGGGTGTTGACGCGGCCCTCGACGGCGATGGCGAAGGCGCGGTCGCCGACGCTGCCGACGAACCAGGAGACGGCCTTGCTGCGGCTGCCGTCCCGGTACTCGGCCAGGGCGGCGACGCCGACGAGGTCGCCGGCGACGCGGGCGCCGCGGGCGTTGCCGTGGGTGGCGGTGCGGCCGAGGACCTTCTTGAGGCTCGCGATGGCCTCGGGCTGGAGGTTCTGCGGCGGGGGCGCCTGGATGGTCTTGGGGATGTCCTTGAGGACGTACGGGGGCTTCCAGGTGCCGTTCTGCGCGGCGGCGGCGACGAGGGCCATGCTGAGGGGGCTCACCTGGACGTTGCCCTCACCGATCATCATGGCCGCCTTCTCGCCGTCGTTGGCCGGCGTCGGCACGGAGCCGGTGAAGG
Organism: Actinomadura sp. GC306; assembly: GCF_004348665.1. GTDB lineage: Bacteria > Actinomycetota > Actinomycetes > Streptosporangiales > Streptosporangiaceae > Spirillospora. The sequence goes on from NZ_SMKM01000227.1 coordinate 1,215, forward strand.
CCGGGACGGTCAGGCCCCATTCCTGGCCGATGCCGAGCTGGGCGGCCTCGTTCACGAAGGTCTGCGCGTCCAGTTTCGTGCTGAGCTGCGCGAGGGTCGTCTTGCAGGACGCGGCGAAGTGGTTGGCGAAGGTGCTGTCGCCGCGGGGCTGGTTGGTGAACGTCTCGCCGCCGATGGTGACGCTGTCGGGACAGGTCGTCTCGCTCGACTGGCTCATGTCCGCCTCGGAGAACAGGGCCTCGGCGGAGACGATGCCGAACGTCAGCCCGGGCGGGTACTCGCCCTCGAACGCGAGGTTCGTGCCGCCCGTCCCGTGGTTGGACACGGCGAGCACCTCGCCGGTGCTGGGCCGCACCACCACCATGGACGCCGGGTAGGGCAGCCCCTTGAGCGCCTTGTCCGCCTTGCGCTGGTAGGACGGGTCGAGGGTGGTCTGCACCTCCCGCGGCGGCAGGCCCTCCCAGGAGCGCAGTTCCTCGGTGTTCTCGCCCGACTCGTCCTGCGCGACGACGCGGACGGTGGGCGTCCCGGCGAGCCGGCGCTGCTGGAGGAGCTGGATTCCGCTCACGCCGATGGTGTCGCCCGGCTGGTAGGGGGCGCCCACCTGCTGGAGGCGGTCGGCGGTGGCGGGGCCGAGGGTGCCGACGAGTTCGGGCGCGTAGGCGGGGGCGATCGGCGCCTGGACGGCGTTGAACTTCAGCCCGGGGACGCCGGTCAGCCGCTGGACGAGCGCGTTGTTCGCGGGGACCTGCAGGGTCAGCAGCGGCAGGAAGTCCTGCGGCGGGGCGGAGCGGACGCGGCCGAGGAGGCGTTCGGCGTCCAGCCGCCGGCCGCCGTCGAACTTGGCCTGCTCGGCGAGCAGGTCGAGGGTCTTCTTCGGGTCGGCGAGCTGCCCGGGGAACACCCCGACGTCATAGGCGCCGGTCTTGCGCACGAGGGAGCGGCCGTGCGTGTCGGTGATGGCGGCGCGCTTGGGCTCCTCGGTCACGACGGCGAGCCGCTGCCCCGGCTTGAGGCTCGTGTGGATGATCGACGGGCTCCAGACGACCTTCCACTTGCCGCCGACGCGCTTCAGCCGCATCAGCCCGGGATACTCCCACGGCTGGCCGTTCTCGCCCAGGTCGATCTTGACGGTGAAGCGCGCGTCGGCCTCATCCCCGTTCTGGACGATCTGGTCGACGTCGCTGTCGGTGACGCCGGTACCGAGGGACAGCCGCAGCGACGCGGCGTCGAGCTGCCGGCCGACGCGGCTCAACGCGTCCGCGACCTCCTGGCGGTCGACGCCGACGGTGTTGCCGGCCGCCGCCTCGAAGTTGCCGACCTGCCAGGCGATCAGGAAGTCGCGGACGGCCGGCATCGCCGACCGCTCGGCCCAGCAGCCCGTCGCCATGCCCGCGACCAGCGCGCCGCTCACCGCCAGGGCGACGGCCCGGCGCCGCGTACTACGGATCCCGCCGGGGAGCCGCCCCCGGCCTCGGTTCGTCATCGACACCCTTCACCGTCTCCTGAACCGGGCCGCAGCCGCCTTCTGCATCTCCCGCTCGGCTTCCCGCTTGGCGATGGCCTGGCGTTTGTCGTAGCTCTTCTTACCACGGGCCAGACCGATCTCGACCTTGGCCCTGCCGTCCTTGAAGTACAGCGCCAGCGGGATCAGCGTCCACCCCGGCTCGGACGACTTCGCGATGATCTTCTGGATCTCGCGCTTGTGCAGCAGCAGCTTGCGGCGCCGGCGCGGGGCGTGGTTGGTCCAGGTGCCCTGCGTGTACTCGGGGATGTGAACGTTCTCCAGCCACACCTCCCCGTCCATGACGTGCGCGTAGCCGTCGACCAGGGAGGCGCGTCCGGCGCGCAGGGCCTTGACCTCGGTCCCCGTCAGCACCATGCCCGCCTCCCACGTCTCGTCGATGTGGTAGTCGTAGCGCGCGCGCTTGTTCTGGGCGATGAGCCTGCGCCCGGTGTCCTTCTTACGGCCGGTGTCCCGTGCCACGTCATCATCCTTGTCCGGCGTCTCGGTCTTTCCCGGCGTCTCGGTCGGTCCGGCGGTCGGTCGTCGGTCGGGTCGGGGTCGGTCGGGCCGGCCGTCCTCCGGCCCGGGTCACTCGTCCGGCTGGGCCGCGCGCAGCCCGCGCAGCACGGCGCGGGCGCGCCGCTCGGCCACCGGGGGCGGACGGTCCGCGGAGACCGCGATGTCGGGTTCGATCCCCACCCCGTCGAGGTTACGGCCGCCCGGGGTCCGGTAGCGACCGACGGTCAGTTCGAGCACCGACCCGTCGGCGAGCGTCACGGCCTCCTGCACCGACGCCTTCCCGTACGTACGCGATCCTATGATCACCGCGCGGTCGCGGTCACGGAGAGAACCCGCGACGACCTCGGCGGCGCTGGCCGTGCCGGCGTCGACGAGCACGACGAGCGGGGTCTTCGCGTCGCCGGGCGTGGTGACCGCGAGGTCGCGGGCCCGCCGCCCGCGCGGCCGGTACGTCACCACCGGGCCGCTCCGCAGGAACGCCGAGGCCGTCTCCACCGCTTCCTCCAGCAGGCCGCCGGGGTTGCCGCGCAGGTCGAGGACGACACCGCCCTCCGGACGGCCGCGCGGCGGCTCCCCGGCCACGGCCGCGCGGACCCGCTGCCCCGAACCGCGCGTGAAGGCGCCGACCCGGACGAGCCGGGCGTCCTCCGGGAGATCGGTCACGGTGACGTCCCCTTCGGAGACCTGCGTGCGGACGAGATGGAACCGTACTGTTCGACGGCCGCGCTCCACGGTTAGTTCGACGGCGTCCTCGGGACGTCCCCGCAGCGCCTCCGCGACACGCTCGACGTCCCACCCGGCCACGGACGAGCCCCCGACACCGGTGATGACGTCACCGGCGCGCACACCGGCCCGTGCGGCGGCGGTGCCCGGCTGGACGCTCGCCACGAGCACCGGGCCGCCGTCGTCGCCGCTGGTGCCGAGCCACAGCCCGACGCCGCCGTAGTCGCCGTTGAGGCGCCCCGCGACGTCGTCGTACTCGTGGGCCGGGTAGTAGCGCGCCCACTCGTCGTCCAAGACACCGAGCATGCCCTCGATGGCGGCGCGGTCGAGGTCGCCGCGGGGGACGGGTTCGGCCGCGCGGCGGCCGATCTGCGCGGCCGCCTCACCTAAGACCGAGCCGTCCGCCGCCGCGGTCGGCTGCCGCGGGCCCGAGCCGGTCACGGCCCCCGCGCCGTACGCGGCGGCGATGGCGACGGCGACGGCGGTGCCGCGCAGCAGGCGGCCCGCTCCGCGCTGGTCGGGGGGACGCCGGGGCCGCTTCCCCGGGAGCGGCACGATCCGGAGCATGCGGCAAGTGTAGAGCGGCGCGCGACGCCGGATCCGGCGGTTGTGCCGGATCCGGTCACCGCGTCAGATCTTCAGGTATCTCCGCAGCGTGAGGAACGACGCGACCGCGCACAGCAGCACACCGAAGCAGATGGAGACGATGATGACGGCTATCACCGTGCTCCAGCCGAGCTGGCTGACGAGTTGGACGTCCCCGGCGAGTCTGTCGATCAGCAGCTTCTTGCTGAAGACCAGCAGGATGGACGAGAAGATCCCGCCGATCAGGCCGGCGATGGCGCCTTCGAGGATGAACGGCAGCTGGATATAGGTGTTGGACGCGCCGACCAGCCGCATGATGCCCGTCTCCCGGCGCCGGTTGAACGCCGACAGCCGGACGGTGTTGCCCACCAGCATCACCGCGGCGACCACCTGGATGAGCGCGATCGTCAGCGCCGCCACCTGCAGGCCGTTGAGGATCCGGAAGAACCGCTTCAGGATCTCCTGCTCGTTGATGACGGTGTCGACGCCGGGCTGCCCGAGCATCGCCTGCGCGACCGCCTTGTACTCCTCGGGGTTGCTCAGCTTCACCCGGAACGAGTCGGGAATGTCGCCCTCACGGGTGCTCTCCACGAAGCCGGGCGAGCCGGCGAAGCGGTCCTTGAACCGGGCGTACGCCTCCTGCGTGCTCTCGTACTGCACCTCGGAGACCTGCGGCATCTGCTCCAGCTGCGCCTTGAGCGCCTGCCGCTGCTGGTCGGTGATGTCCTGCTTCTGGCAGCTCGGATTCGAGCTGGTCTTGGCGCACAGGAAGATCGAGACCTCGATCTTGTCGTACCAGTAGCTCTTGGAGGAGTCGACCTGCTGCCGCAGGAGCAGCCCGGTGCCGAAGAGCGCCATGGCGATGGCGACGGTGATGACGAGGGAGATCGTCATCGTCATGTTCCGGCGGAGACCGATCCAGATCTCCTGGAGAACGAACTGTACGCGCATGCCTCGCTGTCCTTGATCTGTGTCCGCCGGAAGCCTTGGGCCGTGCCGACGTGGCCCGATGCGGGGCGGTTCCTACCGCGTGGCCCTCGGGGAGTCGTACGGGCCGGCAGGAAACGATGGTTCAGGTGGAAGTGCCGTGGAGGGTACCGGGCCCCGGCCCGGACGGCGGGCGGACGTGCTCCCGCCTTCCCCGGCGAACACGGTCAGTAGGCCTGTCCGTACACGCCGCGCGACTGGTCGCGGACGACCCGGCCGTCCTCCAGCTCGACGACGCGCTTGCGGAAGGCATCGACGATCGCGGCGTCGTGGGTGGCCATGACGACGGTGGTGCCGGTCCGGTTGATGCGGTCGAGCACCTTCATGATGCCGATCGAGGTGGCGGGGTCGATATTGCCCGTGGGCTCGTCCGCCAGCAGGATCATCGGCCGGTTGACGAACGCCCGCGCGATGGCGACGCGCTGCTGCTCGCCGCCGGACAGCTCGTCCGGCATCCGGTGGGCCTTGCCCTCCAGGCCGACGAGGTCGATGACCTCGGGGACGACCTTGCCGATGAAGCGCCGCGGCTTGCCGATCACCTCGAGGGCGAACGCGACGTTCTCGAAGACGTTCTTGTTGGGGAGCAGGCGGAAGTCCTGGAAGACGCAGCCGATCCTGCGGCGCAGGTGCGGCACCTTCCAGTTGCTCAGCCTGTTCAGGTCCTTGCCGGCCACGTGCACGTGACCCTGGGAAGGACGCTCCTCCTTCAGGATGAGGCGCAGGAAGGTCGACTTCCCGGAGCCTGAGGGGCCGACCAGGAACAGGAACTCGCCCTTCTCGATGGCGACGTTCACGTGCTGCAAGGCGGGCCGGTTCTGGCTCGGGTAGACCTTGGTGACGTTGTCGAAGTGGATCACGGCTGCATCACGGCGGTTCGGTCTCTAGGGGTTGGGGAGCGGCCCGGCCCGCGGGCCGCGGATTCCTCCGCGGCCTCCGGTCTGCGCCGCCCGGCTTCGCGACCAGGTGGGACGCGGAGCCTTCGAGCAGTGTAGAGGGGACGGTCAACTGTCTCGTCCCACTCGACGTGGTAGGGGGGCCGGGAACCGGCACATGCCCCGATCAGCGCGTGCCGTCCGATCAGTGCCATGTGAACCGTCTCCCGACGTCCGGCCGTTTCATACCGTCAAGCCCCCGGACTTGCCGGAACGACCATACAGTCCGGCTACGCTGGATGATGGCGAAAGATACCTATTAGGTCGACGGACCCCGGCCCGCTCGGCAGACCGCTCGGCAGACCCGCCGGCAGACCACTCGACGTTTTCCCGCACGGAGCCGCGTGCCCGTCACCGTAGATTGGGGCCCACGACATGAGCTGCGAACACCTGATCTGCGCCCGGTGCTCGAACCCCGTGGTGGAAGGCCGCTGCCCCATCTGCCGGGAGGCCCGCTCGGAACTGCACAGCCACGGGCCGTTCACGTCGCCCGCGCTCGTCCTCGCCGGCCTCGTCGCCCTCCTGCTCGTCGCCCTCGTCCTGCAGCGCGCCTACGGCTGACCGCGGGACCGCCTCCGGCGAAGGTCGCTCAGGGCTGCTTCTCCAGCGGCGGGGTGGCGGCCTTGGAGATCGCCCCCTCGTCGGCGATGACGTGCGCCTTCGGCCGGCCGCCGTCCTTCTTGCCGCCGCCCTTCCGGTCTTTCTCGTCGCCGTCTTTCTCGTAGCCGTCCTTCTTCTCGCCGTCCTTCTTCTCGCGCGGCGGGTCGTAGGCGGCGAAGTGCAGGGTCGCGCTGGTGTTGACCTGGTTCCCCTCGACGGTCCCGTCGAGGAGGTGCTCGGCGTCCTCCGGGATCTCCGGCTTGGGCGTGTCGGGGTCCTCGGCGATGAGCGAGGTGTTCCGGAACAGCGAGTAGACGATCAGGCCGCCGCCGCTCTCCGTGCGGAGGCCGAAGTAGGGGTAGGGCGTGGCCGTGTAGACGACCTGCAGCGTGAGGTCGTCCGCCTTGGCCTTCTTCTTGGCTCGCTTGGCGTCCTTGTAGAAGCCGGTCGTTACGGCGCTCGCCTTCATCACCTTGGCGGCGACACTGCCTTCGCCTTCTGCGGCGACCGTGGCGTGGATACCGATGACGTCGCGAGGACGGATCAGAAGGGACGTGTCGTCCGAACTGAGCGCCTCCGCATAGCCGTCGTCATCGATGGCGACATCCGGCACCTTCGCCTTGCGGTGCATCTCCGTCGCGAACGTGAGCTTCCAGTCGTCGGACGGCTTGCGGAGGACGAACGCCATCAGAACCGTGCGCTCGCTCTTGCGCTCCCCTAGGACGGACCGCTTCACCGACGTCACGAACCACTGCGGGTAGGCGTCGTCCTTGAGCTTCGGTACGTAAAGCTCCGGGTCGCCGTACACGAACCGCCGCACCGGGTCGCCGTCGTAGGCCGCCTCACGGAACTCGGCCGCGGTGAGCTGGGACTGCCCGTCGGACGTCCAGGTCAGCGCCAGCCGCTCGTCGCCTGCGGCTCTGGCCACGTCCTCGTCGGTGACATACGTGCGGAACGCCTGCTCCGCTACGTCCGGGGTCAGCGCGACGGGCTCGGGCGGCGCGGTCGTGGGCACGCTCGCGGTGGGCCGCGCCTCCGTCTCGTCCCCGGCGCACCCCGCGAGGGCGAGCGCCAGGACGAGCGGCACCACGGCCGCGATCATCCGCGTGAACCTGTGCACAGACCGTCCCCCGGACCGAGTTCCCTCCGGCCGCCTTCCGGCCGGCGTCCTCGGCCCGTGATTCTGCCATCCACATGGTATTGGCCGAGTGATCCCCTCCGCGGCGAAAGCGGCGCGCGGGGAGGGGCCTCATGGACAGGGCCGCGATGAGCAGTGTAGTGCCCGGACGGCGCTAAGCTCGGGGGCGTGGCAGGCACCGAACCCGAAGAACAGCTCAAGGAGCTCGGCTCGACCATGTCCAGCATCGAGCACGTGCTGGACCTCGACGGCATGCGGCGGGACATCGCCGAGCTGCGCGAGCAGTCGGCCGACCCTGACCTGTGGAACGACCAGGAGCGCGCCCAGTCGGTGACGCGCCGCCTGTCGTACCTGGAGAGCGAGCTGGGCCGGATCGAGGGCCTGCGGCAGCGGCTCGCCGACGCCGCCACCCTGTACGAGCTCGCCCAGGAGATGGACGACGCCGACACCCGCGCGGAGGCCGACGAGGAGCTGGCCGCGCTGCGCAAGGCCGTCGAGCAGCTAGAGGTCCGCACCCTCATGTCCGGCGAGTACGACTCCCGGGAGGCGCTCGTCACCATCAACGCGCAGGCGGGCGGGGTGGACGCGGCCGACTGGGCCGAGCAGCTCCAGCGGATGTACCTGCGGTGGGCCGAGCGGCACGGCTACCCGACCGAGGTCTACGAGACGTCCTACGCCGAAGAGGCCGGGATCAAGTCCACGACGTTCACGGTCAAGGCCCCCTACGCCTACGGGACGCTGCGCGGCGAGCACGGCACGCACCGGCTCGTGCGGATCTCCCCGTTCGACAACCAGGGCCGCCGGCAGACGTCGTTCGCGGGCCTCGACGTCGTCCCCGTCGTCGAGCAGAGCGACCACGTCGACATCGACGAGAACGACCTGCGGGTGGACGTCTACCGCTCGTCCGGGCCGGGCGGGCAGGGCGTCAACACCACCGACTCGGCGGTGCGGATCACGCACCTCCCGACCGGCATCGTCGTGTCCTGCCAGAACGAGCGCAGCCAGATCCAGAACCGCGCCACGGCGATGAACGTCCTGCAGGCCAAGCTCCTGGAGCGCAAGCGCCAGGAGGAGGCAGAGAAGATGTCCGCGCTGCGCGGCGAGGGCACCAGCAGCTGGGGCACGCAGATCCGCAACTACGTGCTGCACCCGTACCAGATCGTGAAGGACCTCCGCACCGGCGTCGAGGTCGGCAACCCCTCCGCGGTCCTGGACGGCGACATCGACGAGTTCATCGAGGCCGAGATCCGCTGGATGCGCCAGCGGGAGACCGAATCGGCCTGAGGCGAGATCTTCCGACGAGGTTTCGTGTTCACAGCGTGACTCCATGGTCACTCTGCGAGGATGACTGGCGGTCCGGAATCGCCGTCGCCACTCGGGGGGCACTGTGCCCGCACGTACCATCGCCGCAACCGCACTCCTCACGTCCAGCCTGCTCGCCGCGGCGCTGAGCGCGGGATGCTCCGGCGCCGCCTCGTCCGCCGATCCGGCGGAGCCCGCGGGCAAGCCCCCGCTGACCAAGGCGCAGGCCGAGCGGGTGCTGGCGTCGTTCACCCAGGCGGCCGACCGCGCCGGCCGGGGCCTCGACCGCCGGTCACTGCGCGCCATCGAGACCGACCCGCAGCTCACCATGGACGTCGCGGCGCTCCGGCTCCGGCGCGCCGTCAAGCAGCCGGCCGCGAAGCTTGAGTTCACCGAGACGTCGTTCTACATCCCCCGCCTGACCGGCTACCCGCAGTGGTTCGCCGCCGGAGCCGTCACCGGCCGCGACAAGCAGGCCCTGCGGCACGCGATGCTGTTCACCCGGGCCAAGGCCGGCGCCCCGTGGCTGCTGGCCGCCGACCCGCACCCCGGTGAGGCGTCCCTGAGCAAGGTGGCGCTCGACCCCGAGGGCTACGCCACCCCGGTCACCCCGGACGCGAAGGGCCTGGCCGTCGCCCCGGCGAAGCTGCCCACCGCACACGCCGCACTCCTCACCGACGGCCCCCGCGCCGCGGGCGCGTCCGTCATCGCGGAGGGCCCGCAGACCACCGAGACCTACAAGGCCCTCAAGCGCGGCGAGAAGACCCTGGCCGGACGCGGCGTGACCCTCTCGTCCAGGTTCTCCGCCGCGCCCTACACGATCTACGCGCTGCGCACCAAGGACCGCGGGGCCCTCGTCTGGTACGTCCTGCAGCAGAACGAGGCGTACTCCTCCTCCCGCCCGGGTCGGCTGACCGTCAGCGGCGACCTCGTCGGCCTCGCCCCGGCCCGAACCCCCAGAACCCGCCTCGACACCACCGTCCTCGTCCAGTACCTGGCCACCGTCCCGCCCAAGGGCAAGGCCACCGTCACCGGCATGTACCGCAAGGCCGTGAACGTCAAATGAAGACGCAACTCTCCTGATCCCCGTCGGGTGCCGGGGCGTCCTGCTCCTCTGACCGCTGCAGCAGGCCCCCGGCACCCGATGGTGTCTATTTGCATTGCTGTGCTTGTTTGCATTGCCCTTGGCGGTCGGGCCCTGGGGGCCCTCCCTTCGGCGGGCAATGCGTGCGATCGCTGCATCGCTCCGAACTCGCCTAGCGGCTCGCTGCGCGATCAGGTTTCTCGCAAGCTCGAAACCTGCCTTCGGACGCGATCGCAGGCGTTGGGGTTGTTGCGGGGTTACGGTGGTGGCTGGGGTGGTCGCGTCCGTATTCTCCGGCTCCGCGGTATTGCTTCATCACCCTTGGAGTCAGGTCCTAGAGGGCCTTCCTTCGGCGGGCACTGCGTGCGATCGCTGCATCGCTCCGAACTCGCCTAGCGGCTCGCTGCGCGATCAGGTTTCTCGCAGGCTTGAAACCTGCCTTCGGACGCGATCGCGACTGTTGGGGGC